>CAIZQU010000001.1 GCA_903935205.1 uncultured cyanobacterium
CATATCTACGGCGCCCAGACTATCGCGGACTGCCAGAATGCGCTGGTCACTATAGGGTATACGAGTGTGAATGCGACGGGCTTCGTCGTCCCAGATCCAGAGATCACGGATCAGCTGGTTGCCTTTCACTTGCGAAAAACTGGTGTAAAAAGCCTGCTCGAATGCCAGCTTCTCATGGGCATAGCTAGGATCAAGGAGGGTGACCTCAGCTTGCAGGGCAGGCGAAGTTCGGCTGATTTCACTCATGCTCGCTCGCGCAGAAAAACCCTTGGACTGCGGAGGGGGCGCAGCGTAACCTGCGCGATCGCATGCTGTGGCTCAGGATCAAGCGACGACACGTGGAACCTCTGGCAGAATAAGATCAGTAAGGTCTGCATCTGCAGCATGGCCAAATGCCTTCCCAGGCACGCATGGGGGCCGATGGAGAACGGCAGGTAGCCCGGCCTTGGCCGCGAGCGATCAGCAAATCGCTCGGGAAGAAAATCATTGGGCCGCTCCCATAAGCACGGGTTACGATGCAAGCCGAAAATAGAAACAAACGTGAGTGTGCCCTGCGCAATCTCATGCTCTCCTAGCCTGGTTGATGCACGTGCTTCGCGAACAACATTATGGACCGCTGGCCATAGTCTCATGCTCTCAAGCAATACTTGTTCGCACCTTCGCAGCCTGGCTATATCTGCGAGGCTTGGCTCGTTTGTGCCAATCGTCGCCGCGATTTCTTCCTGAACGGCTTGCAACTCCTGCGGGTGACGCGCCAGCAGATCAAGGGTCCACGTCAGGGTCGTGGCACTGGTTTCGAAGGCGGCTACGGCGAGGGTCTTGAGCTCATTCAGCCAGCGCCCTGCGGTGAGCGGGCAGCGACTGCCGCGCCGACCCTGTTGCAACACTGTCAGCAGCCCACCATTGTCCTCTCGACCATCGATCTGCTGCAAGGCAGGCTCGAGCAAGCGATTGAAGGCCAGTCCTGAACGACGCACGCGACCTGCCAGTGAACCCGGCCACCAGCTGGGAGCAACCAGCGGACTGCGGATTAGCTGAAGTGTGTGCTGCATCGATTCGTCGATATGATCGCAGAAGCCAGCGATCTGTTCCCCATCCCAAGAGAGCGAGAACAGTGTGCGCGTGATCAGCCGTGCCATAAGCAATTTCAAGGCAGGCATCAGATCCAGAACTCCATCCCCCCGCTGGCACAGCTGCTGCCAACGATCCAACTCTTCCCTGATCACGGCTTGAATGCCTGGGAAGGCGACCGCCAGCGGCTCGTGCCGAAAGCTGGGATCGAGCCATTGCCGTGCTGGTTTCCACAAGTCGCCATCGGTTGAGAGGAGCCCGTCGCCCAGAAATAGACCGAAGGCGCGGAAGTGGCGGCCGCGCTGAAAGACCTCCCCCTGGCGGATTAGCACCTGTCGAGCTAACTCAGCATCGGCGATCGCGATCGCCTGCCGGTGGTACAGGCGAAAGCGACCCATGCCCCCTTGCTCGGTCGCCAGATCCGCGATGAACTGATGGGGACTGCGGGAAAACGCATCAGCCTGGCCCCCCAGCAGGAGAGGGAGCTTCATGTTTCTTTGGCGGGGGGAGAAGATGCTGCGTGGCGTGCCTGGAATTCGGCCATAAAATCTACCAGAAGCTGGCACGATTCTTCTGATACGGCGTTATAGAGCGAAGCGCGGATGCCGCCGAGGCTACGGTGGCCTGCCAACCCCAGCAGCCCCTGCCTGCGGGCATCGCTGAGGAAGGCGTGCTCCAGTTGTTTACTTGGCAGCATGAAGCAAACATTCATCAACGAGCGATTCTTATTATCAGCATGGCCGCGGTAGAAACCATTGCTTGTATCCATTGCCGTGTAAATAAGCTCGGCTTTGCGTTCGTTGCGAACTGACA
>CAIZQU010000002.1 GCA_903935205.1 uncultured cyanobacterium
GGTTTGTGAAGGGGGTTCATGAAGCGAGTGCTTCATGACGGTTTGTTGCCGGGGTGCCGCCGCTCTGGCGGGCGCGCTCAAGCGCCGAGGCGGCAGCGGCGGCCAAGGGGGGTGGCGCCATGTCGGCGGAAGTCGGCGGCGTCCCAGCCGCGGCGGGAGCGATGCCCAGGACCGCCACGGGCAAAACGGGCCACGGGTGGGGCAACCCGTCAGCCCCGGGCCCCCTGGCCCGGGGCCGGGCTTGTTAGCGTCCGACCACCCGCCCGTCCAGGCAGCGCCGTGAACACTCCCTCAGGCGGGTCCTTGGCCGCCAGCCCTTGCGAGCGCGTCTTGCTTGTGAGGCTTCCTTGCAACCCGATTTTCCCGATCGGGCCTATCTATCTGGCCGATCACCTCCACAAGCGCTTCCCGGAACTACCCCAGCGCATCCTGGACCTGGCCGCAGTCCCCCAGTTGGATGTGGAGAGGGTGCTGCTCGCCACCGTGGCCAGCTTCCGGCCCACCCTGCTGGTGTTCTCCTGGCGCGACATTCAGATCTACGCACCCGTGGACGGCCGCGGTGGCAACCCCCTGCAGAATTCCTTTGAGGTTTTCTACGCTCGCAATCCCGTGCGCCGCCTACGAGGTGCCCTGGGCGGTCTGCGCCTTATGGGTTCGTTCTATGGCGAACTCTGGAGAAACCTACGGCTGGTGCGTCGGGGACTACGCCGGGCGCGACGCTTTCAGTCCAACGCGCGGGCTGTGATCGGGGGCGGGGCCGTCAGCGTCTTCTATGAGCAATTGGGTCGACGCCTTCCCCATGGCACCGTTGTGTCGGTAGGGGAAGGGGAACCGCTGCTGGAGAAATTGATCCGTGGTGAATCGCTCGACTCAGAACGCTGTTTTATCGCTGGTGAGCAACCACGGCCCGGTCTGATTCACGAGCAGCCGGCCGGCATGGAGAAGACCGCCTGCAACTACTCCTACATTGCCGCGATCTGGCCCCAGCTCAATTGGTATCTGGAGGGAGGCGATTTTTACGTCGGTGTGCAGACCAAGCGCGGCTGTCCTCACAACTGCTGCTACTGCGTTTACACCGTGGTTGAAGGCAAGGCGGTGCGGGTCAATCCGGTTGAGGAGGTGATCGCGGAAATGACCCAACTCTACGATCGAGGCGTGAGAGGTTTCTGGTTCACGGATGCTCAATTCATCCCTGCCCGTCGTTATATTGAGGACGCCAAGGCTTTGCTGCGGGCGATCCAGGCCCAGGGTTGGAACGATATTCGCTGGGCGGCTTACATCCGGGCAGACAACCTTGATGCCGAGTTGGCGGAGCTAATGGTGGCCACAGGCATGGACTACTTCGAGATCGGCATCACTTCCGGTTCCCAGGAACTGGTCCGCAAGATGCGTATGGGCTACAATCTTCGCACCGTTCTTGAGAATTGTCGCCTGCTGGCAAGGGCTGGATTCAGGCAGCATGTCTCGGTCAATTATTCGTTCAACGTCATTGATGAACGCCCTGATACCATCCGCCAGACCATTGCCTATCACCGTGAGTTGGAACGGATTTTCGGCGCTGACCGGGTTGAGCCTGCAATATTCTTCATTGGCCTCCAGCCACACACCCATCTGGAGCAATACGGGTTTGAGCAGGGCCTGATCAAGCCCGGTTACAACCCGATGAGCATGCTGCCGTGGACCGCCCGTCAGCTGCTCTGGAATCCTGAACCGATGGGAGGTCAGTTCGGTCGTGTTTGCCTTGAGGCATTTCAGACCAATCCCGCTGATTTCGGCCGAGCTGTTCTCGCCATTCTCGAACGTGACTATGGTTGCGCGCCACTCGAGGACAGCCTCCACGCTGAGCTGGAGGGTCGCCGTGCCCTGGCCACGGCCCGGATCTGAACGATGTGTCGGATCTGATGGTCAGAATCGGATGGTCAGAACTCTGATGGTCTGAAGGACATCTCGAAAAATTGCCTATTCCATGGATTCGGGATCAAGTCGGCCCTGTCGAGGTCATGAGTCTCAATTGGTTGGGTGAACCTGCAATCTCATTCTTGTGAGATGTCCTGAAGATCCAGGAGCGCCCAATCAGGGTGCCAGTCCCATCACTGTCGCCATCTGACCTTGTACCCAAAACCTGGCCAGGCAACGTCAGCATTGTGTTGAAATCCACAAAAAGAGAGTTCGGCTGGGTCGGTTGCCCTGCCCTACAATGATCTGACAGAACCTGTTCCTATCCAGATTTTCTGGCAGATCCATGACCATTTTCGTCTCGACCAGCACCGATCTTCGCTCCTCCATCCAGACCGTCAGCTCTGTCGATCCGACCATTCAGCTTTCCGGAACGGGTCCTTACGTCACTGTCACCACCCTTGGCAAGCAGTCTAGCGTCACCCCAGCGCCTACAGCTTATAGCGGTTATACCGTTCAAGGTTCCAGCGCGACTCTCTCCAGTTCGGCAACGCTTGCTGACACCCGGATATACCAGCAGAATGTCGATGGTCCTTACATGCCTGGGACCGTACAAAATCTTACGCTAAATTATACTAATGGCGGCGCAAGCAATGGTGGGGCGCTTCTCAGCGTAACCAGCAATTCAGCCCAGTCGTTGACCGTTAACAATGTCGCGCTGACGGGCACCCACACGGGTTGGAATGGTAATGGGGCTCTTTACATGTCCCTGCGTTCTTTCAATGCCTCGAATCCGCTCAATACTGCTTTGACCCTTCGAGATGTCAAGGTATCGCTGACTGGTCAAGGCAATGGTTTCAATGGAACCAATGGCGGTTCTGCATTTTTGCACAGCTGGAACAACAATGGTGTCGTCACCATCACGGGCACAACCTTGGGGGATTCTGTCTTTGATGAAGCAGGGTATGGAAGTGCATTCATGCTGCTTAATTTCAATCCTCCTGCCACGTCTACGTCTTCCCCGGTTAATATCATCAGCAACACCATTTTTAAGCGGACGAGCAACGCTACTGTCAGGCCCACTGGCAACGTTCTGTCCAATGTAAACGCCACTCTATCGGGCAATACATTCCAGGATGGTTCTTACGTTGATCTTTACAATACCGTGTCCGGCCTTACCTTCTCCGGCAATACCTTTGCAACCATTGATGGTGGGTTCGGTATCAGGGCTACTCCTGCTCTGACCGGGTCGCCGACATTCACTGGAACCAATACATTTACAGGTACCGGCTTGGCTTTGAAGTATCAAACTTCCACGGCCAACTCTGCCCTTATGTATTCCACCTCTGGTAGTTTTAATGTAGGTTCCAAGTCGTTTGTTCGTCTTATCGCTTGTGGGCAGGGTGATGACAGCATTAACTTTACCTCAGCTCCCTATTCTATTGGATCGAATGCAGCCTGGATTTCTGGTGATACTGGCAATGATTCCCTGATAGGCGGTTTGGGCAATGATTGCTTGCTCGGCGGTGCCGGCAACGACACCCTCGCAGGAAACGATGGGGCTGATCTGATCGATGGCGGTGCTGGCGACGATTACTTGGTTGGCGGTGCTGGCCTCGACACCCTGACGGGTGGTTCCGGCGCAGATCGATTCCGTTGGTCGAATGCCGGAGGTGAAGATATTGTGACGGATTTCTCGACAAATGACAATGATCAAATGGCTCTTACAAGAACGATCTTTATTCCTTCTATTTCAAGTTCTCAAACACTTCCCTTGGCAAGTTTTGCCACTATTACGTCTTTGACTAGCGGCGTTGCTCTCGGGGGCAAGGTTACGCTCCTTACGGGAACATCCGCAGACGCCACTACCATCCAGAATACGTTCACAACGTCTACGACTGGCAATGGTTTTCTTATGTTCTTTGATGGCAGCAAGTCCCGTCTTTTTTATGATACTGATTGGTCCAACACCACTGGGCGTCAGGCTGCAATTTGTTTGGCTAATATCACGTCTCAAGCAGCAAACGACGCCATACAGAATACGTCTTTCTTTGCTGCCTAGCGCTTTACCTGTTTTCAGAGAGTTGTTCTCTTTCTTGCCGCCCTGGTGCTCTTTGCAGCACCAGGGTTTTTTGTGGACTAACTCTTCCCCCGTGCCACGTCCTCTCTCAACTGTTGACTCTGAGCTGTCGGACCTAGACATGCAGCCATTGTTGGCAGGCGCCAGTTTCCAGTCTCATTGGTGAGCTCCTTGGTCGCAGCGCAGTTTTGCGTCAGTCGTCGCGGCCATTCCCAGCGGTTGACCCAAGGGGAATTCAGGCAGGTTTCAGCGTTGAGGCCGCCTGACGAGCAGCATTGCCAGACCCAGCCAACCAACGACACCACCGATCGGGTTGGGGCCGCTGCCTGCCGGACCAACCATCCAGGCCGGAGCCGACGGCGACAGCTGCAGCAGCCCGCTCTGCAGGGCAAACCAACCACCCACGAGTCCACCATGCAGGCCCACCGCGCCCCACAGGCAGCCGCCATCCCGGCGACGCCTCCCTGCCAGGGTCAGAGCTAATAACACCAGCCCGACCAGCAGTGCCATCGCCTCAAGCCCTGGCAACCGCTGCCAGGGATGCACCAGGGCAAAGATGGCGGCCTGGAGACCGGTGGCGCGCCTTGGCCCCAGCTGTTGCTCCAGTTCCCCCCAGAGCCAACCGCGGAAGAGCAGTTCCTCGGCAAATCCCACCCCCAGCACGAGCGCCAGAGCATTGAGCAGTTCCGGCAGCTGCAGGTCGCCTTGCCAGCGGCCCCTGCCGCTGATCAGCGCCACCATCACCAACCCCGCCAGCAATAGGGCGGCACTGCCTAGGCCACCGAGAAACGCCCGCACCCCCGCCCTCGGCGCCACCCTCACCCCCAGGCGCCGCCAGGGGCTGGTGCAACCCCAGGCCCGGCGCAGCCGCCAGGGCAGGGTCAGCAGCAGCAGCAGCAGCGCCAGGGCTGCACCGGCCAGATCCACTTGATCGGGCCGCCAGCCGGGAAAGGCCAGCGCCAGGGGACGGGATCCCAGCCAACCGAGCCCATAGAGCACCGGCACATACAGCACAGTGCCCCACCAGTGCAGTCGTGAACGGCCCGGCTCGGCCTCGATGGCGGCCGCTGGCGACCGCTCTCTGTTCGCCCGTCCGGGCCCCATCAGCCCTCGGGCTCGATCGTGCTGGTCAGCCCCTTGGCCTTGAGCGTTTCGCAATAAAATTCCGCTGGTTCCAGATCGCAGACGATCACCAGGCCCACGCCGGTGTTGTGGGCCTCCAGCATCACGGCGATCGCATCCTGTTCGCTCAGACTGGGCACCACCTGGCGCAGGGTGGTCACCACGTACTCCATGGTGTTCACCGGATCGTTATGGAGCAGCACCCGATAGCGGGGGGAGGGTTTGCGCAGCCGCTCCGGTGCTTTCTCCATCACCGAGGCGCCACCCTCTCGGCCGGGGCTGACGGCGGCGCCACCTGGCTGGCCTGAAGGCGTCGGCATCGTCACTGGCTGGTTGGGCATCGGCCATTCTGCCGCAACCGCCCGTGCGGTGATGCCGGCGTGCGGTTGCTGAGGCTGAGACAGCTTTCCGCCTGTAGAGCATCGCCGTTGCCTCTGGCTGTTGCGTCGACCTTCGCCGCGCATCGGCTTGTGGCCATTGGCATCGCTCTTGATGCAAGGGCCAGGACTCAGCACCGACCCATGCTGCTGTTGACCGCCCATCGCCTATGCGCCATGGGCACGCTCTGATCGCCATGCCAACCTTCCCCCATCGCGGTGAAAGCCGCTCCAGGTGGCACCACCATGATCGAAGGTGGGGCCACCCGGTGGGGTCCCGGAATCATCAATGGCGACGGCGAACCAGGGGCATCTCGATGGGCGCCTTGGGCCTGTCAGCGATCCGTTGCCGCTGGCCGAAACCAGCGGTGAGCTGCCGCCATTGCGGAACCTGGGGGGCGTCAGCCGGCGATCGCGGCCTGAATCCGGCCCATCGCTTCGATCACGTTGGCGCGGCTGTTGAAGGCGGAGAGGCGGAAGTAACCCTCTCCGGCGGCACCGAAGCCGCTGCCCGGAGTGCCCACCACATGGGCCCGTTGCAGCAGCTGATCGAAGAAACCCCAGGAATCCAGCCCTGCCGGTGTCTTCACCCAGACATAGGGGGCCTGTTCGCCACCGAACACCTGTAGGCCGGCGGCGCTGAGTTCACTGCGGATGATCGCCGCATTCTCCATATAGAACGCCACCAACGCCTTCACCTGGGCCTGGCCCTCGGTGCAATACACCGCCTCGGCACCACGCTGCACGATGTAGCTCACGCCGTTGAACTTGGTGCATTGGCGCCGGTTCCACAGGCCCCAAAGCTCCACCGCCTCGCCATTGGCGTCCTTGCCCATCAGGCCGCGGGGCACCACCGTCAGGGCGCAGCGGGTACCGGTGAAGCCGGCGTTCTTGGAGAAGGAGCGAAACTCGATCGCGCAACCTCGGGCCCCCTCGATTTCGTAGATCGAATGGGGCAGGGAGGGATCCTGAATGAAGGCCTCGTAGGCCGCATCGAAGAGGATCAGAGCATCATGGGCCAGGGCGTAGTCCACCCAGCCCTTGAGTTGCTCGCGGCTGGCCACAGCGCCGGTGGGATTGTTGGGGAAGCAGAGATAGATCAGATCCACCGGCTCGCTGGGAAGCTGGGCTGTAAAGCCGTTCTCGGCATTGATCGGCAGATACGTGAGGCCGCCGTACTGGCCGGCTCCGTCGGCGTCGCCGGTGCGGCCGGCCATCACGTTGCTGTCCACATACACCGGATACACCGGATCGGTGACGGCGATGCGGTTGCCTTCGCCCAGGATGTCGAGGATGTTGGCGCTGTCGCACTTCGAGCCGTCCGACACGAAGATCTCCTCGGCGCTGATCTGGCAGCCGCGGGCCTGGAAGTCGTGGCTGGCGATCGCCTCCCGCAGCCATAGGTAGCCCTGTTCCGGTCCATAGCCGTGGAAGCCCTCGCGGCTGCCCATCTCATCGACAGCCGTCTTCATGGCGTCTCGGCAGGCCTGCGGAAGCGGCTCGGTGACGTCACCGATGCCCAGGCGGATGATCGGCGCCTCCGGGTTGGCATCACTGAAGGCCTTCACCCGCCGGGCGATCTCGGGGAACAGGTAGCCCGCCTTGAGTTTGAGGTAGTTGCCGTTGATCAGAACCATCGCAGCGGGGTGGGCCGCCGCCGGCCCATGGACACTGGGCGTGATTCTCCTACGCGGACGTGGCCGGCTGGCCGGCCACCGTGGGCGTCAAGCGCCGCAGCATCAAGGTGTGCTGCAGCACTGCCAGCAGCCTCTGGCACCGGGCGCTGCTCAGTTCCAGCAGACCCGCCAGCCGGCTCCCATGGAGGGCCTGCCCCTGGAGGTGGGCCAGCAACCGTTCCAGCCGCTCCATCCATGGCCGCGACAGCCCGGACTCCAGGGCGGTGGTGTCGCAGACCAGGAACGTGGGGATGACAGCCGGATGACATCTTCGCGCCTGTCGATGCTGGTGTTGTCGTCGGCCAGCAGACTCTCCGGGCAGACGCCGCGCAGCCACCGCTGCGGCCAGTCAGGTTTTCGTGGCCCTGGCGCAGCAGCGGGCCGGACGCCGACTTGAGCAGCAGGAGGCGCCCGGGTCGGCGGTCCCGGTCGATCCCGGCATGCAACCGGACGAAGAATTCAGGCAACGGCTGGATCTCATCCGGAACCACCAGGTCGCGCACCGCGGGGCCTTGATGAACAGCTCCGGCTCCTGCAACCGGGCGCGATCGTCCGGTCCTGCCGGTCGCGCAGAACCGAATCGCCGCGTCCCGTTCGGGTCCTTGACGGGCGCCAGTCGAGCGCTCCCGGGGAGATGACCTTGCCTTTCTCTGGCTTCCACAGCAGATGGCAAGGTCTGCCGCCATGCGGTTCGGATGCACCGCCTGCGGCGCTGCTCATCAGGCTGCGGGGCATCACGCTGAGGGCGCGACGGGTGCCGCTGGCGGGGATCGGCGCCTGCGGCCTGGCCCGCTGCAGGCCTTCTCTCGCCGGGCGATCTTGGGGAACAGGCAGCCCGCCCTGAGCCAGAGGCCGTTGCCGTTGACCTGGACCATGGCGGCAAGGGCCCGGGGCTGCTACCTGTTCGGGGACTGTCTTGGTCCTACGGCGCGGGCGCGAAGGCGCGGGGGGCGGTTATGGTGCGCTCCTGCAGGCCTGAGATGGCTGTCAGCGCCGCGCACAGGAGGCCCTCCACGGGGTGCCGACGCCTGGGTCCCGGGAACGAACTGCCAGCACCAACGCCGCCCGCCGCGCCCATTGCTTGCAGCCAGAGCTTCCCTCTGCTACAGTTATTGAGGGCAATAACCCGGCATTGGCAGCATCAAGCTAGGGCTGCTTTTGCGCCTAACACAGGTATTCCACATGCCAATCAAGTATGCAACGTCTTTGCGTGCCACGTCGGCAGCGGCATTTTTAATTGTAGGCGGTTCATATTCTGCTCATGCGGCTAACTTTGTGGGCAATGGAGGTTTTCAAGCACCAACGCTTCCGACAACTCCCCCTCGCTACTGTATCTCCTTGCCATGCAATGAAGAGCTGTCTCCCGCCAGTGTGCCGCCTTGGCAATCCACAGTTGACATTGAAATCTGGACCACTGGCTTTTTAGGGGTGCCTGCATACGAAGGCAATCAGTTTGCAGAAGTGAACAGCACTGGGGCTCCTCCCCTCTTTCAAGTGATCACAGGGATTCCTGCGGGAACTCCTCTCACCTATTCATTTGCCCACCGCGGCAGAGACGGTAACGACACAGTCAAGCTCAGGATCACTGATTTGGTCACGTCCGTGGACTTTGTGAATCAGGATTTTACCACTGGAAACTCTGCCTGGTCGCTATATACTGCCTCCAGTCCTTTTTTGGCATCCGGCAATAATTTAAAATTCGAGTTTATCCCCGTGTTCCCGACGATTGGTTCGGGCAATTTAATTGATTCTGTTGCTTTGACCGGTGATCCGCCCGCCGTGCCTGGGCCGTCGCCACTGTTGGGATTCGGCACGATGCTTGGCCTGAGCTCCCGCCTGCGCCGCAGAATCAAGCAGTCAAACTCATGAAGGATTGATTGGCGCCAAGCTGTTGCGATTGCTCCGGTTCAGTCTCGGCTCCCCGGGGCCGAATTGGAACGATTCAACCAACCCTCCCTCACGGGGAATCGGCACAACCCTTTCAACGGTTCGCTGTTCACCTCGATCCCGGCCGGCAATGTGGTCGCCAGCTCCTGGAGTCACCGCCCTGGCGGCCCCCGTGGTTGGCAGAAACCGTAGTGATGATTCCCAGTCCTTCCGCTCTGATCTTGACCATGAATTCAGAGCCACGGCGTCTCCACCCGTCAGGGGAACCACAGGCCAGAGGCGACAGATCTGTACTGCCGAAGCGAGCGGGCCAGATTTAGATTCAAATTCAAATTCAAATTCAAATTCAGTCTGGTCTGAATCCGCCCCTCGATGGCAGGCAGCCGCCTCCCGACCCCGGACGGATCGTGAACGCAGAAACGAAGCTGCCCCTCCGTTCCATCCCTGCAGCCTCGAGGTGCCGAACCCAGCCGCAGGAACCGCCCGGGCTGGCGATCGCGCCTCCCTCTGAGCCCGCAGCACGCTGAGGATCCCGAGCAGCTCCGCACTGGTCGAGGCAGATCAGCGTGCTGGGCTGCATACGATCGGGTCAGCCCCCGCCGCCGGCATCCGGCCGCTGCCGCCTGTGACCGTTGCTGCCACCACGCCCGTCGCCGCCGCCCTCGGCCCTGCGCCCGTCGACTTCGATGCCCTGGTGGATCTGACCGTCAGCAGGCCAGCCCGCTACCTGGGCAACGAGCTCGGCGTGCGGCCGCGCGACTGGAACGCTGACTGGAGCGAGGCCGGCGTGCGCTGGGCGCTCACCTACCCCGAGGTCTACGAAGTGGGCGCCAGCAACAGCGGCCACATCATTCTCTACTCCATCCTCAACAGCGTTCCGGGCCAGCTGTGCGACCGCAGCTATCTGCCGGCGCCGGATCTGGCCGCCCGTCTGCGCGAGCGCGGCGCACCCCTGTTCGCGGTGGAGAGCCGCCGGCCCCTGGCCGCCTTTGACATCCTCGGCTTCTCGCTCAGTTACGAGCTCGGGGGCACCAACATCCTCGAGATGCTGGCGTTGGCCGCCATTCCGATCCACGCCGCCGATCGCGGCGACCTGCCCCTGGCCGATCCGGCGGCACCGCCGCTGATCTTCGCCGGCGGCCCCACCGCCACCAGCAACCCGGAGCCCTTCGCCGCCTTCTTCGATTTCATGGCCCTCGGCGACGGCGAGGAGTTGCTGCCCGAGATCGGTCTGGTGGTGGCGGAGGCCAGGGCCGCCGGTCTCACGCGCCGGGCGCTGCTGCGCGATCTGGCCCGGGTGCCGGGCGTGTATGTGCCCAGCCTCTACGCCCCCGGCGCCGATGGGGTCTCGATCGAGCCCCTGGAGCCTGGCCTGCCGGTGCGCATCCAGCGCCGCACCGCCACGCCGATGCCCCACTACGCCATGGGGCTGGTGCCGCATGTGGAGACGGTGCACGACCGGCTCACGGTCGAGATCCGCCGCGGCTGCACCCGCGGCTGTCGCTTCTGTCAGCCCGGCATGCTCACCCGCCCCGCCCGCGATGTGGAGCCGGAGGCGGTGATCGAGGCGATCGAAACCGGCATGGAGCGCACCGGCTACGCCGATTTCTCCCTGCTCTCGCTGAGCTGCAGCGACTACCTGGCCCTGCCGGCGGTGGGGGTGGAGCTGCGCAACCGCCTGGCCGATCGCAATGTCACCCTCACCCTGCCCAGTCAGCGGGTCGATCGCTTCGACCCGACCATCGCCCACATCATCGGCGGCACCCGCAAGGGTGGGCTCACCTTCGCGCCGGAGGCCGGCAGCCAGCGGCTGCGGGACATCGTCAACAAGGGCCTCACCGACGCTGAGCTGCTGCGGGGTATCCGCACGGCGATGCAGAGCGGCTACCGCAAGGTGAAGCTCTATTTCATGATCGGCCTGCCCGGCGAGGCTGACGCTGATGTGATCGGCATCGCCGACACCTGCCGGGCGCTGCAGGAGCGTTGCCGCGATCTGGGCCGCCTGGAGCTCAACCTCACGATCAGCAACTTCACCCCCAAACCCCACACGCCCTTTCAGTGGCACAGCGTCAGCACCGCGGAGTTCCTGCGCCGCCAGCAGCTGCTGCGTGGCGCCCTGCGCGGTCTGCGCGGCATCAAGACCAACTTCACCGATGTGCGGCTTTCGGCCGTGGAGGATTTCATCGGCCGTGGCGACCGCCGCCTGGCTCCGGTGATCGAGGCCGCCTGGCGGGCCGGGGCCGGCCTCGATGCCTGGTTCGAGTCGGCTGAACGCACCCACAGGGCCTGGACCGGGGCGATCGAGGCGGCCGGCCTCGGCGGCCGCTACCGGGCCCTGGAGATGGGGGGCTGGAGCGCCGCCGAGGCGATGGACAGCGCGGATCTCGAGAGCTTCTGCCGCCAGCCCCTGCCCTGGGATCACATCGACAGTGGCGTCAGCAAGGCCTGGTTGGCCGAGGACCTGGGCCGCGCCCTGGCCGCCGCCGTCGTGCCCGATTGCTCCTTTGAAGGCTGCAGCAGCTGCGGTGTCTGTGGCCCTGAGCTGGGGCACAACGTGGTGATCCCGCCACCTCCCGTGCCCGCGGCCCTGCCCCGCCGCGCCCCCGCCAGCGATCGGGTCGCCCGCCTGCGCTTCGGTTTCGCCAAGGGGGGCTCCCTGGCCCTGATCAGCCACCTGGACACCCTGAGGATGTTGGAGCGGGCCCTGCGACGCAGCGGCCTGCCGGTGAGCTTCAGCGGCGGTTTCCACCCGATGCCGCGCCTGCAGCTGGCCCTGCCCCTGCCGCTCGGGGTGGTGGGGGGAGGGGAGTGGTTGGATCTGGAGTTCACGCAGCCGGTGGACCCCGAAGCCGCCCGCCAGACCCTGTCAGCCCAGCTGCCGGAGGAGTTTCGCTTGCTTTCGGTGGCGGCGGTGCCGGTCGCAGCCCCGAGCCTCTCCCAGGAGCTCTGTGCCGCGGTCTGGCGCTTCAGCCTGGTTGCTGCTGAGCCAGGGGAGCAGGCCGAGAAGCCGGCTGATCTCCAGGCCGTGGCCGGGATGGGAACGACGGCGGCCGTCCAGGCAGGGGGTGGCGCCTCAGCCATCCCAACACTGGCGGACTGGCGGCGGGCGATCGACGGCCTGCTGGGGGCCAGCGCGCTGCCCTGGCGGGACACCGACAAGAAGGGGCGCCCCCGGGAGCGGGATTGCCGTCCCTATCTGCTCGGCCTGGCGCTCCTTGAGCCGGATGCCCCGGCCCCGATGGCCTGCGCTGCTGCGGCGTCATCCGAAGCGCCGGCGGCGCTGAACCGTGGGGAGCCGGGGGGCTTCGCCTGGGTGGGGCCAGCCGGAGCCCCCGCTTCCGCCCCGGCGGAACCAACGGACTCCTGCACCGCGGTCATCCTGACGCTGGACGCCGCCATTGACCGGCAGGGACGCAGCCTGCGGCCCGAGCAGATCGCCCGCTGGCTGGAGGATGCCCTGGGCTGTTCGCTGCGGCTGCAGGCGGTGGAACGCCAATCACTGCGGCTGGGCCCGTGCTAACTTAAGGCAGAGGGATGAGAAAAGGCCCTACCGCCAACCCTTCCCCTCCAGACGCTTTCCCTCCCCAGGTCGCCCAAGCGAACCGCCCACGGGAAGCGCTACCGCTGACCACCATCCCAGCGTTCGGTTTTCGCTGTTTTTCAGGCAGGTTTTTGTTTCGCTCGCCATGGCGACGAACGACTCCTGTCCATCCCCGCAACCGACCAGGTGCGGGAACGCACCATCCGCAGCAGGCCGCGACGCCCTAGACCTCTCCGGTGCTTCCAGGACGTGCCTGTTTTCAGGCGCCTGAGCTCCCCAGCTTGGTGCACTGCGGTGCCTCGTTCATCTCCTCCCCCTCCTGCCCTTACCGGCAGGGCTCCCCTGAGCCCAGCAAATCTTTGCCATGCCCCAGCAGATCGTCATCGCTGAGCAGCTGCGGATCGCCGCGGTGCTCAGCGACGAACGGGTTGACGAACTGATCGTCGCCCAGGGCCGATATCAAATTGGTGATGTTTATTTGGGCACGGTTGAAAACGTGCTCCCGGGCATCGATGCCGCCTTTGTAAACATCGGCGAGAGTGAGAAAAACGGTTTCATTCACATCACTGACCTTGGCCCCCTCCGGCTGCGCAAGGGTGGTGCTGGTATCACTGAGCTGCTCGAGCCCCGTCAGAAGGTGCTGGTGCAGGTGATGAAGGAGCCCACCGGCAGCAAGGGTCCTCGCCTCACCGGCAACCTCTCCCTGCCTGGGCGCTTCCTGGTGCTCCAGCCCCATGGCCAGGGGGTGAGCATCTCCCGGCGGATCAACGGCGAGAACGAGCGCAACCGCCTGCGGGCTCTGGGTGTATTGATCAAGCCACCCGGTGCCGGGCTGCTGGTCCGTACCGAGGCCGAAGGGGTGAGCGAAGACCTGCTCATCGACGATCTTGAGACCCTGTTGCGCCAATGGGAGGCGATTCAGCAGGCCGCCGAGAATGCCAGCCCACCGGTGCTGCTCAACCGTGATGAGGATTTCATCCATCGGGTGCTGCGCGATTTCTACAGCCCTGAGGTGGTGCGTGTCGTTGTCGACAGCCCCGATGCGGTCGGTCGTGTCCAATCCTTCCTCGCTGCCGACCCCTCGGTCCTGCAGGTCGAGTGCCACGCCGAACCCACCGAGATCCTCGAGCACTACCGCGTCAATGCCGCCATCCGCGATGCGCTCAAGCCCAGGGTGGAACTGCCTTCGGGCGGTTATGTGATCATCGAGCCCACCGAGGCGTTGACGGTGATCGATGTCAACTCCGGCTCCTTCACCCGCTCGGCCAATGCCCGCGAGACGGTGCTCTGGACCAACTGCGAGGCAGCGGTCGAGATCGCCCGCCAGCTGAGGCTGCGCAACATCGGTGGTGTGGTGATCGTCGATTTCATCGACATGGATTCCCGCCGCGACCAGCTGCAGCTGCTGGAACATTTCACCCAGGCAGTCCGTCACGACAGCGCCCGTCCCCAGATTGCCCAGCTCACCGAATTAGGACTGGTTGAGCTCACCCGCAAACGCCAGGGTCAGAACATCTACGAACTGTTCGGCCGACCCTGTCCCAGCTGCGGTGGCCTCGGCCATGTGGCCGTGCTTCCCGGTCGTGACACCCTGCAACTTCTGGCCACCGTCTCAGGCTTGGTGCGGACCGCCACGCCCGCCCGCAGTGAGACCGCTCCGGCCCAGAGTGCCACCGTCGTCGCGGAAGGTGCTGGTGGCAGCCGTCGCCGTCGTGGCGGTCGCGGTGGCCGCGGTGGCGACGCCGGTGATGGCCTTCCGCTGGCCGTCGGCATCGCCGCAGACACCCTGCCCGTTGGCGGCCCGATCGAAACCGCTGGCGATGCTGGCCCCCGCCGCCAGGAGCCTGAGGTGGTCGCCGTGCCCATGGATGATGAGCAGGAGCGGGTCTTCGGCTGGATGGGCCTCAATCCGGCCCTGCTGCTTGATCCGGTCCCCGCCGGTGATGCGCTGATGGTGCGCGTCGTGCGCCCTGGGGTTGATCCTGAGGCGGTGATTGAGGAAGCCCGCCAGCAGGCCGCCGCCAATGGCTCACGCCGCCGTCGCCGCGGCCGGGGTGGTGAGGGACGAGGCGGTTCAGAGCTGTCCCAGGAAGAGGGCAGCCGCGGCGGCGGCGCCGCTGGCGAGGGTTCCGAACCATCGCGCCGGGATGCACTCCAGGATGAGGATTTTCAGGTGGTCCCGGTGCTGCCGGTCCACCCCCACCCCGCCGAACTGGTCACCGTGGCGGTGCCCCTGGGGCGTGCCGCCGCCGCTCCAACCAGCCCTCCCGCCAATGAGCCCGTTGGCAGCCCCGATCAGGAGGAGTCGGAAGCCAGTGGTGAACCCCGCCGCCGCCGCCGCCGTTCCTCCGCCCTCCTCTGACGCCGCCGTCTGGGCTGGCTTCGATCCAGCCCATTGCGCCGGTGTCGATGAGGTGGGCCGCGGCTGTCTGTTTGGGCCGGTGATGGCCGGTGCCGTCGTGCTGGCCGCTGAAGCCCTTGCCCCGCTGGCTGCCGCGGGGCTCACCGACAGCAAGAAGCTCAGCCCCCGCCGCCGCCAGGCCCTGGTGCCCCTGATCCGCTCCCTGGCCCTGCAGTGGTCCCTCGGCCAGGCCAGCGCCGCCGAGATCGACCGGCTCGGCATCCGCACCGCCACCGAACGGGCCATGCTCCGCGCCCTGCAACGGCTGCCGTCCCGGCCTCCGTTACTGCTGGTCGACGGCAACCTGCCCCTGCGGGGCTGGTCTGGATCCCAGCGCACCCTGGTCCAGGGCGATTCCCGCTGCCTGGCCATCGCCGCTGCCAGCGTGCTCGCCAAGGAGGAACGGGATGCCCTGATCCGCCGTCTGGCTGGCCGCCATCCCGGCTACGGCCTTGAGCGCCATGTTGGCTATGGCACCGCCGAACACCGTCGTGCCCTCGCCAGCCTGGGTCCCACGCCCTTGCACCGCCACAGCTTTCTCACTCGCCGCCCGGCCGCCTCGATTCCGGGGCTGTGACGGGTTCCCACCCTGCTGGCCTCCTGGCTGCCGATCTCGCCTCCCAGGCCTCTGGGTGGTCAGTCCGGACCCTCGCTTTCAGGACTTCGTCCGGCGCACCAGTCGTGGAAATCAGCGATCAGCTGCTGGCTCACCCGTTTGCGAATGCCCAGCAGGATGGCGCTGAGCACCGATCGCCCTGTGGCTTCCAGGGCCGGGGCTGGAATCAGGCGCAGCAGAGGCGGTCGGCTGACCTGCACCGCCAGGCTGGCCTCACCCTCCAGGCCATTCCCCCGGGCCTGCAGCCACGACTGCAACTGGAGCTGGAAGTCGTCGACCAGGCCCAGCCCCTCCAGCTGGCAGTCCAGGGCCTGCAGCACCAGCCGACCGGGTTCGTGGTGGGCCTGGAGCTCCACCACCGGTTGGATCTGGAGCTGGAACACCTGCACCCGGGTGACGTTGTAGCGATAGCGCCCAGGACCGAGCTGTTCGAGTTGGCGTTCATCAAGCAGCGCCCTGACCACCCGTCCCTCGTCATCGAGGTAGGAGGGGAGGAGAGCCGCCGGTTCGATCACCGGCAGACTCAGCTGCTGACTGGCGCTGAAGGCCAGGGGCATGGCCTGCAGGCCGGCAGGCCATGATCCTATCGGCAGCCCCTCCATCCACCATGCGTCTTGCCTTTCTCGGTCCCGTCGGCACCTACGGCGAGCAGGCGGCCCAGCGGCTTGCGGCCCTGGAGGGTATGGCGGCCGAGCTGGTTGCCAAGCCGGTGATCCGCGCTGTGATCCAGGCCGTGGCCGATGGTGACTGCGAGGCCGCCGTGGTGCCCGTGGAGAACGCCGTGGAGGGCGGGGTGACCGCCTGCCTCGATGCCCTCTGGGAGCACCCGGAATTGCGGGTGGTTCATGCCCTGGTGCTGCCGATTCGCCATGCCCTGCTCGGCACCGGGCCGATCGCAGGCATCAGCGAGGTGCTGTCCCACCCCCAGGCCCTCGCTCAGTGCGCCCAGTGGCTGGCCGCCAACCTCCCCGGCGCCCTGCAGCTGCCCACCAATTCGACCGCCGAGGCAGCCCGGCTGGTGCGTGGCAGCCGTTTCCGGGGGGCGATCGCTTCCCGTGAGGCCGCCATCGAACACGGCCTGGATGTGTTGGCCTATCCGATCAACGATCTTCCCGGCAATTGCACCCGCTTCCTGCTGCTGCGTCGGCAGGCTGTGGAGCGCCAGGGGCCGTTGCTGGCCAGTCTGGCCTTCTCTCTCCAGGCCAACAGCCCCGGGGCCCTGCTGGAGGCCCTGGGCTGCTTCTCCCGCCACGGTCTGAATATGGCACGCATTGAATCTCGGCCTTCGAAGCGGGAGCTCGGCGAATACATCTTCTTCGTCGATCTCGAGATCAATGGACCCTCAGCGGGCCTGCAGCAGGCCCTCGCTGAGCTCAGACCCCTCTGCGAACACCTGGCCGTGTTCGGCGCCTATCCGCTCACCAACCTGGCTGCGGAGGAGGAGCCGGCCTGAGCCGGCACCGGCTTGCAGCCCCGGAAGACCCCGAACTGCATCAGGCCGGTGCGGAAGGCCCAGTCCATCAGCAGGAGGGTAGGGATCTCGCGCAGGCCCTGGAGCAGGGCTCCAGGGCCCAGGGCCAACATGGCCCCTGGTCTGCGGAAGCCTTCCAGGATCGAGTCGCGCCAGGAGGGGATGGTGGCCACGCTCCAGTCATCTGCGTGGATCCGCAGTCCGCCGGCTTCGGCGCTGCCCTCCAGATTGGCACTCAGGGAGCGAATGCTGGCAAAGGCGGGATGGGCCCACTGCTCGAGCAACTGACGCAGCACCCAGCGTTCCAGGGCGCTGGGGGGACCATCGGCGGGATCGCGGCGGTTCCAGTCGGCCACCGCCAGGATGCCCCCCGGTCGCAGCACGCGCAGCAGCTCATCGGCGTAGCGCTGCTTGTCCGGCATGTGGGGGCCGGCCTCGACGCTCCAGACCGCGTCGAACTCAGCGGCAGCCAGATCCAGAGCCAGGGCATCCATCACCGCGAAGCGGCAGTGCTCCGCCAGCTGCGGTGGGGTCAGGGCGGTGGCCCGGGCGATCTGGGCGGGGCTGATGCTGATCCCAAGCACGTCGAAGCCGTAGTCGCGGGCCAGGATGCGGGCGCTGCCACCGATGCCGCAGCCCACATCGAGCAGGCGGCTGCCCGGAGGTAGTTGATCCAGGCCGCTCCAGCGCACCAGGGCATGCACGAAGTCGACCTTGGCCGCGCGGAAGTCGCGGGATCGGGGGGGATCGCCGTAGTGGCCCAGGTGCACATGGTCGCCCCAGAGGGTTTCCAGCAGGGCGTCATTGGTCCAACGGTCGTAGGCCTGGGCCACGCTGCTGGCATCCTGATAGCGGCGCCCCTGGCGCTGCCAGAGATAAAAAGCCAGGGAAGCCCCCCCGGCCAACAGGGTCAGGCCGGCGAGGGCAGGGACGGGATTCATGGCTCAGGAATCGAGGGGGTTGCTCTCATCGTCGGAGTCCTCTGCGAAGGTCTCCAAGGTGTCCTTGAGCACGGTCCGAGCCGCCAACTGGCGTCGGGTCTGGTCGAGCAGGTCGAATTCCTGTCGCAACCGTTCACCGGTGTCGGTGATTTCCAGCAGGGCCTGCTGGTGATCGGCGACCGGACCGCCCAGATGGGAGCCGATCCAGAAGGAGAGTTCGCGGGGGAGGTCGGGCAGGTCCGATGGCAGGGCCGATGGCTTGCCGATCAATTTGCCGGTCAGTTCCACCACATCCCTGAGAGCGGTGGTGACGTCGGCTGCGAGGGTCTCGAGTGCATCGTGGCCATCGCTCACGCTGTCCTCGATCCAGCTGACCATTCCCACTCGATAGGGCGCCTCGCGCACGATGTCGAGCACCCGGAAGCGTTGCTGACCAAGGGTGACGATATTGCTGCGATCGTCATCCTGCGTTTGGCAGTGGAGGATTTCGGCGCAACAGCCCACCTCAGCCATGCGTCGCTCCTGGGGGTCCCAGCGCACCACCCCAAAGCGCCGGTCCTCGGCCAGCACCGTGCGCAGCATCATGCGGTAACGGGGCTCGAAGATGTGGAGGGGCAGCACTTCCTGGGGGAAGAGCACCACGTCGGGGAGGGGGAAGAGGGGCAGCTCCCGCACAGCCAGGTCGGTCACGCGATCGCCAGGGTGGGGAGGACAGCGCCGCTGCTCGTGTGGCGAGGGTGGGGTAGGACCAAAGCAGGAACCCGGATGAAGGGATCCTAGAAAAAATCCCCCGCTCGCCGGAGAGGGCGAACGGGGGAAAGCCGGTGGTCGCCGTGGCTCCGAGCCCAGAGGGAGAGAAACCGTCACGATCTCAACAGGCTCTTGCCAGAGGGATGGGTTCGGATTTCAGGTCTGGGAGGGGCGATGGCGCCGTGGCTTCAGAGCTTGACCTCGATGTCCACACCGCTGGGGAGGTCGAGCTTCATCAGGGCGTCGATGGTTTTGGCGCTGGGGCTATAGATATCGATGATGCGACGATGGGTGCGGGTTTCGAAATGCTCGCGCGAATCCTTGTCCACGTGCGGGGAACGCAGCACGCAGTAGATCTTGCGCTTGGTCGGCAGGGGGATCGGACCGATGGCCGTTGCGGCGGTGTGATCGGCCGTCTCGATGATTTTTTCGCAGGAGAGATCGAGCATGCGGCGATCAAACGCCTTCAGGCGGATGCGGATCTTCTGCTGGGCGAGGGACTGGACCATGGAACAGCGGTGGCGAGGGAGGGGAGATCAAGGGATCTGAAGGGATCCCGGCTCTGGGTTGTCGAGGTTCGGAAAGCACCGCCGCCGCTTGGGATCGGGGGCGGTGCTCAGACCTGGCGGGCAGGAGCTGGAGGCTGAAGGGGGAGGGGGGCCCGAGGGGCCAACCCACCCACCAGCTTCATCACAATCGCAGGATGCTCCTGCGACTCACAGGACGATCTTGGAGACGACGCCAGCACCGATGGTGCGACCGCCTTCCCGGATGGCGAAGCGCATGCCCTGCTCAATGGCGACAGGGCAGATGAGCTCAACACTCATTTTGATGCGGTCGCCGGGCATCACCATTTCGACGCTGTCGCCATCGTCGCTGGTGAAGGCGGTGATTTGGCCGGTCACATCCGTGGTGCGGATGTAGAACTGGGGACGATAGTTGGCAAAGAAAGGAGTGTGGCGACCGCCTTCTTCTTTCTTCAGCACATAGACCTCACCTTCGAACTTGGTGTGGGGCTTGATTGAATTTGGCTTCACCAGCACCATGCCACGCTCGATGTCTTCCTTCTGGACACCGCGCAGGAGCAGGCCGACGTTGTCACCCGCCATGCCCTCGTCGAGCAGCTTGCGGAACATCTCCACGCCGGTGACGGTGGTGTCGCGGGTGTCTTTGATTCCGACGATCTGGACGGTTTCACCGACCTTCACCTTGCCACGCTCGATCCGTCCGGTGGCCACCGTGCCACGACCGGTGATCGAGAACACATCTTCGACCGCCATCAGGAAGGGCTTGTCGATCTCGCGCTCGGGCTCGGGGATGGCGGTGTCGACGGCATCCATCAGGTCGAGGATCTTGTCGACCCACTCGTCCTCGCCACGCACGGCCTTGTTGCCGGCTTGGATGTATTCGAGGGCCTTCAGCGCCGAACCGGCCACCACGGGAATGTCATCGCCAGGGAAGTCGTAGCTGCTCAGCAGCTCGCGCATTTCCAGTTCGACGAGTTCGAGGATCTCCTCGTCGTCGACCATGTCCTTCTTGTTGAGGAACACCACCAGAGCGGGCACGCCCACCTGTTTGGCCAGCAGGATGTGCTCCTTGGTCTGAGCCATCGGGCCGTCGGTGGCGGCAACCACCAGGATGGCACCATCCATCTGGGCGGCGCCGGTGATCATGTTCTTCACGTAGTCGGCGTGACCCGGGCAATCCACGTGGGCGTAGTGGCGCTTGTCGGTCTCGTACTCAACGTGGGCCGTGTTGATGGTGATGCCCCGCTCCTTCTCTTCGGGAGCGCCATCGATTTCGTCATAGGCCTGAGCCTTGGCTTTGCCCTGGGAGGCCAGCACATTGGTGATGGCGGCGGTGAGGGTGGTTTTGCCATGGTCAACGTGGCCGATGGTGCCGATGTTGACGTGGGGTTTTGTCCTCTCGAACTTCTCGCGAGCCATGATGAAAAAGAATCGGGGTTGGTGGGTTGGAGTGGGGAGGGAAGATCAGGAGTTGCCCTGATTCTTGGAAATGATGGCTTCAGCGACGTTCCGAGGAACTTCCTCGTAATGGCTGAATTCCATCGAGAAGATACCCCGACCCTGGGTCATGGATCGGAGCTGGGTGGCGTAGCCGAACATTTCGGCCAGAGGCACTTTGGCCTGGACCTTGGACTGACCGCTGTCGACGGACTGCCCTTCAACCTGGCCGCGGCGTGAGGAGAGATCACCGATAATCGAGCCGAGGAAATCCTCGGGAATCTCGACCTCAACCTTCATCATCGGCTCAAGAAGTACAGGATTGCACTTCTTGACGCCGTCTTTGAAGGCCATGGATCCGGCGATCTTAAACGCCATCTCCGAGGAGTCGACGTCATGGTAGGAGCCGTCGACCATGGTGACCTTGACATCGATCATCGGGAAGCCCGCAATCACGCCGGACTGGCAGGTTTCCTTCATGCCGGCTTCCGCCGGGCCGATGTACTCCTTGGGAACGATGCCGCCAACGATCTTGTTGACGAATTCAAACCCTGAGCCCGGTTCACCGGGCTCCATCTCGATCACCACATGGCCATACTGGCCTTTGCCACCGGTCTGACGAGCGAATTTACCTTCGCCCTTGGCGCTACCCCGGATGGTTTCCCGATAGGAGACCTGAGGGGCGCCGATGTTGGCCTCCACCTTGAATTCCCTGAGCATCCGATCGACCAGGATTTCCAGGTGGAGCTCGCCCATACCGGCGATCACCGTCTGGTTGGTCTCCGGGTCGGTGCGGACCCGGAAGGTGGGGTCTTCTTCTGACAGGGATTGCAGGGCTTTGGAGAGTTTCTCCATGTCGCCCTTGGTCTTCGGCTCGACCGCCACTGAAATCACCGGTTCGGGGATGAACAGAGATTCCAGAACGATCGGGGCACTGTCGACGCAGAGGGTGTCGCCGGTGGTGGTGTCCTTGAGGCCGAGCACGGCCCCGAGGTCACCGGCCCGCAGCTCATCAACCTCCTCTCGCTCATCGGCCTTGAGGACGATCAGGCGAGAAATCCTCTCTTTTTTATCCTTGGTGGAATTGAGGACGTAGCTACCTTTCTGCAGCACGCCTGAGTAGATGCGTACGAAGGTGAGTTTGCCGAAAGGATCGGCCATCACCTTGAACGCCAGGGCGCTGAAGGGAGCGCCGTCCTCGGCGGGGCGGGCCGCTTCGCTGCCATCGGCCAGGACGCCCTGGATCGGGGGCACATCAACGGGGGCTGGAAGGTAATCGACCACAGCGTCGAGCAAGAGCTGCACGCCCTTGTTCTTGAAGGCGGATCCGCAGAGCATCGGCACGAGCCCTTCATTGAGGACGGCCTTACGGATACCGCTGCGCAGCTGCTCCTCACTGAGTTCGCCGTGCTCGAGGAACGATTCAAGCAGCTCTTCATCGGTTTCAGCCACCGACTCCATCAGGGTGGTGCGCCACTCCTCCGCTTGGTCGGCCATCGAATCGGGGATCTCAGTCTCCTCGATGTCCTTGCCGAGGTCGTCCTTGTAGATGAACGCTTTGTTCTTGACGAGATCAACGATGCCGCTCAGCTCCCCTTCGGCGCCGATAGGCAGCTGGATGGGCACGGCATTGGCCTTGAGCCGGTCCTTGATCTGTCCGTGGACCTTCAGGAAGTCAGCGCCGGTGCGGTCCATCTTGTTGACGAACACCATCCGCGGCACCTTGTAGCGGTCCGCCTGACGCCAAACGGTTTCGGACTGGGGCTGAACGCCACCGACGGCACAGAAAACGGCGATCACCCCATCGAGCACTCGCATCGAGCGCTCCACCTCGATCGTGAAGTCGACGTGGCCAGGGGTATCGATGATGTTGATGCGGTGGTCTTTCCAACTGGTGGAAATGGCCGCAGCGGTGATCGTGATGCCACGCTCACGCTCCTGCTCCATCCAGTCGGTGACAGCGGCACCATCGTGCACCTCACCCATTTTGTGGACCACACCGGAGTAGAACAGGATTCGTTCGGTGGTGGTGGTCTTGCCTGCGTCGATGTGAGCGGCGATACCGATATTTCTGACGCGTTCGAGTGGGAAGGCGCGGGCCACGGGGTAGAACTCCGAAGAGGGTCGACAAAAAACGGGCGTTAGTCTACAGACCGGTCTGCAGGCGGTTGGGGGGGAGCCGGATCAGCCCAGATCTCCGGCACCTCCGCCTCAGTAGCGGTAGTGGGCGAAGGCCTTGTTGGCCTCAGCCATCTTGTGGGTCTCCTCGCGCTTGCGCACGGCGCTGCCCGCTTCGTTGGCGGCGTCCATCAGCTCGCCGGCCAGCTTCTGGGCCATGCTCCGGCCGTTGCGGGCCCGCGAATAGTTGACCAGCCAGCGCAGGGCCATGGCAGTGCCGCGCTCTTGGCGAACCTCCATGGGCACCTGGTAGGTGGCGCCACCGACCCGGCGAGCCCGCACCTCCACCAACGGCGTGGCGTTGCGCACGGCGGTCTCAAACAGTTCGAGGGGATCGCCGCCGGTGCGCTCGCCGATCAGGCTGAAGGCATCGGAGAGGATCCGCTGGGCTGTGGACTTCTTGCCGTGCTTCATCAGCCGGGCCACGATCATCGAAGCCAGACGGCTGTTGAACTGCGGATCCGGCAGGACGGGACGCTTCTCGGCGGCGTTGCGGCGGGACATGGAAAGGCGTGGTGATGGGCGAGGGGATGGCGTGCTTCAGGGGGCGCCGTAGGCGCCGGTTCAGCTCTTCGGGGTCTTGGCGCCGTACTTGGAGCGCGACTGGCGCCGGTCCTTGACACCGGCGGTGTCGAGGGTGCCGCGGATGATGTGATAACGCACACCGGGCAGATCCTTGACGCGACCCCCGCGGATCAGCACCACGGAGTGTTCCTGGAGGTTGTGGCCGATGCCGGGGATGTAGGCGGTGACCTCGAAACCGGAGGTCAGGCGCACCCGGGCAACCTTGCGCAGGGCCGAATTGGGCTTCTTCGGGGTGGAGGTGTAAACGCGTGTGCAGACGCCACGCCTTTCGGGGCAGGCGCGCAGGGCGGGCGATTTGGTCTTGCGGGTGAGGCGCTGACGCTCGGTGCGGATCAGCTGCTGAATGGTGGGCATCGAGGGCCGGGGCGCTGGTCGGGAGGTCGGGTGGTTGGGGCGGACGTCGCCAGGGAAGCACTGCGGTCCCCCCTTGGCATGGATGGGGGGCGCAGCGTCCCGCAGGACGGCACGCCGTAGCCGGATGGCGGGGCCGCTAGGCGTTGATGGAACGCGCCGGCGGCCAGGGCCGAAACTCCGGCCCGATTCGACAATCCGACACCTTACTGCCTGGTGGTCCCCCGGCTAGTCTCCAGGCGGAAGGCGGCTCCGCAGGCGCAGGTGTATACGCCCGCCCCCGGCCTCACCAGGAACGCTCCGCCGCTGAGGTCACCGCGGTAATCCAGCTGCAGGCCGGTCAACAGGTCGAGCTGGTCGGCGGGGGCGTGCAGGGTGATGCCGTCGCCACGGGCGATCGGCGTGCCGGCCAGGTGTCCGGGCCGCAGCCGGATGGTCCAGGGTTCACAGCCACCGACCAGCAGGTCGATGTGCATCAGGCCTGGGGTTCCCGCCACGGCCGCCTGACGGCAGAGCTCAGCGGCGGCGGCGGCGGTGAGACGAAGGCTGTGGCCCCGGGGCACGGCGACAGACGTGACAGGCATCGCCCCACAATGGCAGGGCGGAGCTGCTCTCAGGATCCCTGAATCCCGTCCTCAGGGGCTGGGCCGGACCTCGCCCATCGGATCGCCCATCGGATTGCCCATCGGATCGAGGCCGTTCGGCCGCGCCGGCACCAGGCCGAGGGCGTTATGCACCAGGCCAGCCACGCCCCTGCCCTTGACGGTGTGCCGCCCCCCGAGCACAAGCCCGGTCGAGCTGCCGCCATCGAGGTTGAGGGCATCCCTGAGTCCCAGCTGGCGCAGCAGCTCAGCGCTCTCGGCCAGGGTCGGACCCTCGTCCGCCGTGCCCTCCAGGGTGATCAGCCACAGCTGGCGGCCATCGCTCCCCACCACCGTCCGCGGCGCCCCCTGGCGCAGGAAGGCCGGCCCGAATCCCTCACCGGTCCCATCCAGCACCGCCCGTCCGTTCTGCAACAGCAGGGGTCCGCCCCCCATCACGAACGGAGCCTCACCCAGCGGATCGCTGGGCCTGCTCTCCAGCGCCAGGGGCTCCCCCTCCGTCCAGGGCAGATCGGCACCGCCCCGTGCCACCAGCAGCCAGTCCCCGGCCAGCAGGGGAACGCCGGCGGCCAGAGCCTGGGGGCCGTAGCGGGCCACCACCTGGCCCTGGCGGATCAGCGCCCCACGCTCCCCATCGCTGAGGCTGCGATAGATCGGTCCCCAGGCGGCGCTGTAGCGGCTGAGGCCGCGCTGCACCAAACCGCTGTTCAGAACCACCAGGGGCCAGCGCCTGCCGGTGCGATCCCGCACCCACTCCTGAAGCTCCAGTCTCCCGAACCGCGGCAGGGAGCCGGGGCTCCAGCCGATCGCACCGCGCTTGAGGATCGGTCCTGAGCGCCACTCGCCCCGATCCCGAAGGGCGCCGAGGGGCAGGCGGCGGATCCGGTTGAAGAAGCCGCCGTTGACCGCCACCAGGGCATCGCCCCGTCGGGCCAGACCCGCCAGGGAACTCAGGCCCTCCATCCCGCCGGACCGGCTCAGGGGCCGCAGCTCCAGGTCGCCGCCGTTGGGATCGAGGCGCACGGCGTTGATGCGCACCCCCCGGCCGCCCACCTCGCGCAGCCAGCGCTCCCAGACGATCTGTCGGCCGAGCCTGGCCTGCAGCCGCGGGTCGATGGGCCGATCCTCAGGGGCGGTGGCGGAGGCGGGGCCGCCAGGCAGGTCGATCACCACCCGGCTCGGATCCCCGAGGGTGAAGGCCTGGGGCGGCTCCTGCAGGCCCCCGGCCGAGAGCTGCAGCGCCTCCGCCAGCTGTCGACCCGTCACCCCCAACCGGGCCAGCTCGGCCCTCTGGTCCTGGCTGCTCTGAAGCTCCAGCAGCAGGGAGGCGGGACCGCGCCGCAGCAGGGCCGGACCGCTCAGATCGAGCACCACCCGCCGCTGGCCGGGGGGGGCGCTGCTGGGCCTGACCCCGATCAATCTCGGCGGCTCCAGCGCCAGGCGGAGCAGATCTCCGTCGGGTTGAAGCCGCATCGGTTCGCCCCGAAGCAGGGAGGCGACCTCCAGCGCCACTTCGTCGCCGAGGGGGCGTTGGGCCGAGGGGGAGACCAGCAGGCGTCGGCCGAACCACTCCAGAACGAGGGCGCCGCTGGTGCCGAGGGGGCGGGCGCTGACGCCCAACTGCCCCTGCAGCACCTCCAGGGGAATCCAGAGCTGGGACGGCGCGCCGCCGGCCGGGCCGATCCACAACCAACGGGCGCGCTGCTCCCGGCCGTTGACGGCCAGACGGCTGCCGCTGCGCTCCTGCGGGGCGGCGGATTCTGGCCGCTCCCCGGGGGCTGTCCTCAGAACCTCCCCCCCGAACCGCTCCCCATCGAGGCCAGGCAGGGGTGGCAGGGGAGGGGGGGGGGCTGGCTGGGCCTGCACGGAAAGCATCGCCAGAGGCACCATCCCCGGGGGCATCATCCCCTGGGGCACCATCGGCAGCAGCACGGCCCCCAGAACTTGAGCCAGGCTCATTCTCGCCCTGCTGCGGGCCATCGCGATTTCCGCCGGCCGGCGGACCCTAGGACCTGACGACGGTGTCCGGGATGAACCGGAGCGAGGGGGTCTGTCCCTAGGATCGGCGGATGATTCATCGGTCTAACGGACTGGGGTGTCATCTGCCCTGTCTTCTGACTTGCCATCTGTCAGGTCAGCTGACAAACCAGCAGCACGTCAGCTGATCGGCCTCCGGGCACATCAGCGGAACAACCCATCGGTTGATTTGCTGGTGCATCGGCTTCAACGTCCTGGCCAGCGCCCACCCAGGCGCTTCGTCATGGCCCACCGCGGACCCCACGGGCTTGCACCTGGGAGCCACCACGGACAGGGGCCTGCCACCGTCAACGACCCTCCATCGGTCCATCCACGGCCGAATCGATCTCCCGATCGTCTGGACTGACACCCTCGCCAGCCCTGGACCATCGAGGCATTGCCCCTTCCCAGGCAAGGATCTCCCTCCCCCACCGACTCGCTTCCGCAGCCTCCAACCGGTCCATGCCCAGCCCCTCCCACCCCCTCTGGCCCCATTGCGATAGTCCGGCTCCGGCGGCTGTGGCGGGCGAGAAGGACGCTTGCGGGGTGGGTTTCCTCGCCCGGCTCGATGGTGTCGCCAATCACTGGATTCTCGAGCAGGCCCTGCGCGGTCTGCGCTGCATGGAGCACCGGGGTGGCTGCGGTGGCGACGGCGACTCCGGTGATGGTGCCGGCATCCTCTGCGGGATCCCCTGGTCGTTCCTCGAGGCTGTCTGGTCCGCCGCTGCCCCTGCTGACGGGGTCCGCGGCCTGGCCATGGTGTTTCTGCCCGCTGATCAGGCACGCCGCCAGGAGGCGCGCGGCTTCTGCGAGCAGGAGGCCGAGCGGCTGGGCCTGCGCAGCCTGGGCTGGCGCCCGGTGCCGGTGGACCCCGCCGTGCTGGGCGCCATGGCCCGCGAGACCGCTCCGGTGATCGAGCAGTGGCTTGTGCTGGCACCGGGATCCACCGCTGATCCAGCCGCCGTCGATGCCGTCGAAGCCCTGTTGTTCCGCCTGCGTCGCCGGGCGGTGGACCGCAGCCGCGAGGCCTGGGGACGCGACACCGAAGGCCTCTACTTCGCCTCGATCAGCGCCCGCACCGTGGTCTACAAGGGCATGGTGCGCTCCGAGGTGCTGGATCGCTTCTACGCCGACCTGCGCGATCCTCGCTTCGAGGTGCGTTTCGCCGTCTACCACCGCCGCTTCAGCACCAACACCCTGCCCCGCTGGCCCCTGGCCCAGCCGATGCGCCTGCTCGGCCATAACGGCGAGATCAACACCCTGCTTGGCAACATCAACTGGGCGGCAGCGGCTGAGGCCAACCTTGAGGCTGTCTGGGGTGAAGCCGCCGCCGACCTCAGACCTCTGGTCAATGCGGCCTTCAGCGACTCCGCCAACCTCGATGCCACCCTTGAGCTGTTGGTGCGCAGCGGTCGGCCGATCACCGACAGCCTGTTGACCCTGGTGCCCGAGGCTTTCCGCGACCAGCCCGAGCTGGACCAGCGGCCGGCGATTCAGGCCTTCTACGAATACAACGCCTGTCTGCAGGAGCCCTGGGATGGTCCTGCCCTGCTCGTGTTCAGCGATGGCCGCATGGTCGGTGCCACCCTCGATCGCAACGGGCTGCGACCGGCCCGCTACTGCATCACCAGCGATGGCTATGTGGTGATGGGCTCCGAGACCGGCGTCGTCGAGCTGGAGGAGAGCCGCATCATCGAGAAGGGAAGGCTGGGTCCTGGCCAGATGCTGGCGGTGGATCTCGAGCAGGGCCGAGTGCTGCGCAACTGGGATGTGAAGGAGGAGGCCGCGGCTCGCCTCCCTTACGCCAGCTGGCTAGCCGAGCACCGTCGCGATCTCGCCCCCGGTCCCTGGCAGGAGACCCTTCGCTTGGCCGATCTCGACCTCCTGCAGCACCAGACCGCCTTCGGTTTCACCGCCGAGGACATGGAGCTGGTGATCGAGGAGATGGCGGGGGCCGGCAAGGAGCCCACCTACTGCATGGGCGATGACATCCCGCTGGCGGTTCTCTCCAGCAAGCCCCATCTCCTCTACGACTACTTCAAGCAACGGTTCGCCCAGGTCACCAATCCACCGATCGACCCGCTCCGCGAGAAGCTGGTGATGAGTCTGGAGATGCATCTCGGCCAGCGGGGCTCGGCCCTGCGCCCCGAGCCCAGGGCCGCGGCTGTGCTCCACCTCGACACTCCGGTGCTCAACGAGGCCGAACTGGCCGACCTCGGTCGTCACGGCCTGCCCCTGGTGACCCTGTCCACCCTGCTGCCGGTTGCCGACGGTCCCGCTGCCCTGGAACAGGCCCTGCAGCGGTTGCGCTCCCAGGCTGAGGCCGCCGTCCGGGAAGGGGCCTGCATCCTGGTGCTCTCCGATCGTCAGGACGGTGGCATCAGTGCCGGTACCACCTACATCCCGCCCCTGCTGGCGGTGGGAGCCGTGCATCACCAGCTGCTGCGCCTGGGCCTGCGCCTGCAGTGCTCACTGGTGGTCGACACCGCCCAGTGCTGGAGCACCCATCACCTGGCCTGCCTGATCGGTTACGGCGCCAGTGCCGTCTGTCCCTGGCTCACCTGGGAGACCACCCGCCATTGGCTGGCCCATCCCCGCACCCAGTCGCAGATCGAACGGGGCAAGCTGCCCGCCCTCACCCCTGCCGCGGCCCAGGCCAACGTGCGCAAGGCCCTCGAGGACGGCCTGCGCAAGATCCTCTCCAAGATCGGCATCTCCCTTCTTGCCAGCTATCACGGAGCCCAGATCTTCGAGGCGATCGGCCTTGGCGCCGATCTCATTGCGCTCGCCTTCGCCGGCACCACCAGCCGTGTCGCAGGCCTCAGCCTGACCGATCTGGCTAGCGAAACCCTCGCCTTCCATGCCAAGGCCTACCCGGAACTCAACCGCACCAAGTTGGAGTTCATGGGCTTTGTGCAATATCGCACCGGTGGCGAATACCACCTCAACAGCCCTGAGATGGCCAAGGCCCTCCACGCCGCTGTGGCGGCCGGCCCCGGCTACAACCACTTCGCCACCTACCAGACCCTCCTGGAGAACCGTCCGGTCACGGCCCTGCGGGACCTGCTGCAGCTCCGCCCGGCCCCAGCTCCCCTGCCCCTCGATCAGGTGGAGAGTGTCGAGAGCATCTGCAGCCGCTTCTGCACCGGCGGCATGAGCCTCGGCGCCCTGTCCCGAGAGGCCCATGAGGTGCTGGCGGTGGCGATGAATCGCATCGGCGGCAAGAGCAACAGCGGTGAGGGAGGAGAGGATCCCGCCCGCTACCACGAACTCCAGGACGTCGATGGTGACGGTCGTTCCGCCACCCTTCCCACGATCCAGGGGTTGCGCAACGGCGATACCGCCTGCTCCGCGATCAAGCAGATCGCCTCCGGCCGCTTCGGTGTCACCCCCGAATACCTCCGCAGCGGTCGCCAGCTGGAGATCAAGGTGGCCCAGGGCGCCAAGCCCGGTGAGGGCGGCCAGCTTCCCGGTCCCAAGGTTGATGCCTACATCGCCTGGTTGCGCAACAGCAAGCCAGGGGTCGCCCTGATCTCGCCGCCTCCCCACCACGACATCTATTCGATCGAGGACCTGGCCCAGCTGATCCACGATCTCCATCAGGTCCATCCGGCTGCCAAGGTCAGCGTCAAGCTGGTGGCTGAGATCGGAATCGGCACGATCGCCGCTGGCGTGGCCAAGGCCAACGCTGATGTGATCCAGATCTCCGGTCACGACGGCGGCACCGGTGCCTCACCGCTGAGTTCGATCAAGCACGCCGGCAGCCCCTGGGAGCTGGGTCTCACCGAGGTGCATCGCAGCCTGTTGGTCAACGGTCTACGCGATCGGGTGCTGCTGCGCGCCGACGGCGGCCTCAAGACCGGTTGGGATGTGGTGATCGCCGCCCTGCTCGGCGCCGAGGAATTCGGCTTCGGCTCGGTGGCCATGATCGCCGAAGGCTGCATCATGGCCCGTGTCTGTCACACCAACAACTGCCCGGTTGGTGTGGCCACCCAGAAGGAGGCGCTGCGCAAGCGCTTCACCGGGCTGCCTGAGCACGTGGTCAATTTCTTCCTGTTCGTGGCCGAGGAGGTGCGCCAACTGCTCAGCGTTCTGGGGGTGCCCAGCCTCGAAGCCCTGATCGGCCGCACCGACTTGCTGGAAGCACGGCCCGTTGCCCTCACCAAAACCCCCGGTCTCGATCTCTCCTGCCTGCTTGATCCGATCCCGGAGGCTGCTGACCGGCGCTGGCTGCACCACGACGCCGAGGCCCATGGCAACGGCCCGATCCTGGAGGATGAACTGCTGAACGATCCGGCCGTGATGGCCGCCATCGAGGGCCATGGCGAGATCGAGCGCACCCTGGCGATCGTCAATACCGACCGCAGTGTCGGCGCCCGTCTGGCTGGTGAGATCGCCGCTCGCCACGGCAACCTCGGTTTCCAGGGTCAGCTCGCCCTCTGCTTTGAGGGAGCGGCCGGCCAGAGCTTTGGTGCCTTCCTCCTCCAGGGCATGGCCCTGAAGCTGGTGGGTGAGGCCAACGACTATGTCGGCAAGGGCATCAATGGTGGCCGCATCACCATCGTTCCTCCAGCCGGTGGGCAAAATCCCGGCGACAAGGTGATCCTCGGCAACACCTGCCTTTACGGAGCCACCGGGGGCGAATTGTTCGTGCTCGGAAGGGCCGGCGAACGCTTCGCCGTGCGCAACAGCGGAGCCCGCACCGTGGTCGAGGGCTCAGGCGACCACTGTTGCGAATACATGACCGGTGGCGTGGTGGTGGTGCTCGGCAGCACCGGCCGCAATGTCGGTGCCGGCATGACCGGCGGCGTGGCCTTCCTGCTCGATGACGACGGCCAGCTGGGCCGTCGCGTCAACCCGGAGACCGTGGCGGTCGTGCCCCTGACCACGCCGGAGCAGGAGGCCCTGCTTAAGCCGTTGCTGGAAACCCATCTGGCGCTCACGGGCAGCGCCCGGGCCGCCGAGATACTGGCCGATTGGCCGAGTTGGAGCCAGCGCATCAAGGTGCTGGTGCCCCCCAGCGAGAAGGCTGCTGTGGGCCTGGCGGAACGGCAGGCGGTGGCGGCCTGAACCTGGGGTCGGCGGCGGACACCCCGGCCTTGATCCGAGGGGCAGCCCTCACGGGGCCGGCACTTTGGCCCCTGAACCCGTTCTGAACCAGGCTCACATCCATCGCCTTGAAGCCAAGCCCCCTGATTCCTGGGCCCTGATCCCCACGAGCTGATTTCAAGGTCCTGATCTCAGGGGCCCAACGCCAGGACCATCAAGGGCAGAGCACGAAACATCGCCCAATCCAGGTCCGTCGGGTCGCTGCCATGCAAGTCAAGCGATGAGTCCCATGCGTTGCATCGGGGCGCAATCGGAATGGTTCGCGCATCTCTGAAGCCAGAGTCCTGAATCAATCGGCAGGGACTGCAACCACGGAGAGGGGAGCGACAGCCCTCCCCCGATGCTCAGCCCTGCCGCACCTCGCCCTTCCCCGGTCTCGTCCTCCCGACCCACCGCCCTGCCGCTGGTGGTGGGGCTGCTTGTGGGCTACGTGGTGTTTGTGGCCGCCCTGGGATTGCGCTGGAGCGTGATTCTCCTGGGCAGCCTCCCGCCCGTGGCCGTCGAGGTCCTGTGGCGGCACCGGGAGTCCAGGCGGCGGGCCGCTGCGGTCGACCAGCTGGCAGCGGGCTCCCCCCTGGATGCCGCGGTGCTGGCCCTGCGACTGGAGCAGCTCGTTCGCCGGGAACTTCCAGCCTGGGCCAAGCCCATGGCGTTGCAGGGCCAGCCCGGCTGGGAGCGGTTCTGCTGGCTTCTGGAGAGCATCCGCGGCCTGGCGGCCCGCTGCGCGGAGCTGGATCCGACCTGCAGCGTCGATCTGATCCTGCTCATGGAAGAGCTGCTCGACCTGGCTGGTTACCAGGTGCAGCTGCTCCAGCAAGGCAGCCGCGCCCCCACCGAGTCGGCGCGGCTGCTCTGCACGATCCGCGCCGATGGACTCGAGTGCCGCCTGCGGGCGGTGCTCCATGGGCTGACGGCGGCCCATGACGAGGGCCTGGAGCAATCGCTTCGTCGCTCCGGCCTGCCGATCCGGTTGACGCTTCCCCCATTCACGGTGACCCCATGAAGTTTCATCCCGCTTCCATCACCAGCCTGGTGGCGCTGCTCAGTCTCGGCGCCTGCTCATCGGGCCTCTTTTCGCCCCGGATCCATAGCTTCGACACCGCCCTGCAGCACCTGGAGCGCAATCTTCTTCCCAGGATCGCGGTCGCCAACCCGGACACAACCCTCGGCAACGGTCGGCAGCGGGCCCTGCCTCCCCTGGCCGAGACCCTTCCCAGCGCCGAGGCCTTCCCGCTCAGCGGCGCCGATCCCCGGCGGCCTGCAAGCGCCGAGTTATTGCGGTTGGAGATCGTGAGCTCGGCTGAGAAGGCCGATCCCCATCGGCCAGACCGGCGTTGGCTGATCCTGGTGGCCGAGGAATTCAACCGGCGTCGGGAGCGGTTGGCCAGTGGCCGCCGGATCGAGGTGGTGATTCGCACCATTCCTTCCGGTCTGGCGGCCCAGATGCTGGCAGCCGCCAAGTTGCGCCCCGCCGGTTACTCCCCTGCCAGTGAGCAGTGGCTGGCTCTGCTGGAACAGCAGGGAATGCGTACAGACCGCATTCACTCGGGACTGGTGGCGAACACCACCGTGATCGCCGTCCAGCCCAAGGTTTTGCGCGATCAGGGACTCAGCGCTGCTCCCGACTTCGCCGCGGTGGTGGACCAGGCCCTGGCGGGCCGGCTGCGCATCGGCTACAGCAACCCCTACACCAGTTCGGCAGGCCTTGATTTTCTGCACACCTTGCTCTGGCTGAGTGCCGGCCATGGCCGTGACCTGCGGCCGCTGACCCTGGCGGAGCTCCAGAGCGGCGCCGTCCAGCGCAGCTTTGGCGTGTTTCAGCAGCAGATCGCCACCACCGCACCCACCTACATCGAGCTGGCCGAGGCCTGGAAACGCAATCCGAACCGGTTCGACGCTGTGGTGATGGCCCATCAGAGCTATGTGCGGCTGCAGCGCGAGCCTGGCTTCGCTGATCTCATTGCGGTGCACTTCGGCAGCCCCCAGGATTCCCCCCTGGCCGCCTTCGCCTGGACCACCCCCGAGCAGCGTCAGGCCCTGGAACGCTTTGCCGCCTTCGCCAGTTCGCCCCCGATGCAGGCATTGGCCCGCCAATGGGGTTACGGCGCTTCGCCACCGGTGCCGGCCCAGGCGCGTCCACCCCGGGCCGTTGGCGAGGTGCTCAGCCAGGCCCAACGCCAATGGAAGCGCCGCAAGGACGGCGCTCGCACGGTCTACCTGCAGATGGTGATCGACAGCAGTGGCTCCATGAACGAGGAGCGGCGGCTGGAGCAGGTCAAGCAAGCCGTCGCCCAGGCAGCCGCTGCCGTCAACCCGGGCAACCATGTCGGTCTGATCAGCTTCAGCGATCGGCCGATACGCCATCTGCCTCTTCAGCCCTTCGACGGGCAGGGGCACCAACGCCTGCTGGCGGCGGTGGATGGGCTCCGGGCCGATGGTCCCACCGCCCTGTTCGACGGCCTGGCGGTGGCCATGGCCGATCTGATGCAGGCGCGCCGCTCCGATCCCGATGGGAGGTTCGTGCTGCTGCTGCTCAGCGATGGCCAAAGCACCACCGGTCTGGAGCTGGCGGAGCTGGAGCAGGTGATCCGCCACAGCGGCATCAGCCTGATTCCGATCGCCTATGGGGATCTCGAGCTGGGGCAGCTCCAGTCCCTCGCCGGCATCCGCGAGACCACTGTTCTGAAAGCCAAACCCCAGCTCATCCAACCTCTGATCCATGACCTCATCCAGACCAACCTCTGACGGATCGGTGCGGTTTCTGGCCGCGGCCTGGCTGGTCCAGCTGCTGCTGGCAGGGGGGATGATGCTTCTCGATCCGATACCGCACCAACCGCTGCTGGTGGAGCGGCGGGCCTGTGGAGCGGCCCCCTGGGCCGCCCTGGTGGAACGCTACGGGAGACTTCACCGCCAGCACATGCTGCGCCAGCGCCAGTTCAGCCCGGTCGTGGAGGTCAGCGTCTTCGGCGAGCTGACCACGATCGAGCCGCCACCGCCGGAGCGGTTCGCCAAGGCGGCAGCTGTTGGCGAGCTGGATGGGCGGCGGCTGGAGGATCTGCGCCGTCGTTACCCCACAGCCCTGGTGCTCCGCTGCGATGGCGTTGACCCGCTCTGATCAGCGGGGAAATTGCTGCATCAGCCGCCGCACCTCACCGGCGTGATAGCTGCTGCGAGTCAGGGGGCTGCTCACCACCTGCAGGAAGCCCAGGGTCTCTTCGCCATGGCGCCGCAGGGCCTCAAAGTCCGCTGGGCTGACGAACCGTTCGACCGCCAGGTGCTTCGGTCCTGGGGAAAGGTACTGGCCGATCGTCACGATATCGACGCCGTGGCGGCGCAGGTCGGCCATGACCTCCAGCACTTCGGCGTCGCTCTCACCCAGCCCCAGCATCAGGCCAGATTTGGTGTAGGTCCGTGGCCAGCCCTGCCGCACCCGCCGCAGCAACTCCAGGGAGCGTCCGTAGTCGGCCTGGGGCCTGGCCCGCCGGTAAAGCCGCGGCACGGTTTCGATGTTGTGGTTGAGCACCTCCGGCGCCCCCTCCATCAGGGCCGCCAGGGCATCCCAATCACCGCAGAGATCCGGGATCAGCAGCTCGATCGTGGTGCCGGGGCTGCGGCGGCGCACCTGGGTGATGCAGGCGACGAACTGTGCAGCACCGCCATCGGCCAGGTCATCGCGGTTCACCGAGGTGATCACCACATGGCTGAGGCCCAGGCGCGCCACCGCCTCACCGAGTCGCTCGGGTTCGCTGGGATCCAGCGCCCGCACACTTTTATCGAAGTCGATGTCGCAATAGGGGCAGGCGCGGGTGCAGCCCGGCCCCATGATCAGGAAGGTGGCGGTGCCGCCCGCGAAGCACTCGCCGATGTTGGGGCAGCTGGCCTCCTGGCAGACCGTGTTGAGCTTCAGATCCAGCAACAGATCGGCCACGGCGCCGATCCGTTCCCTCTGGGGGGCCTTGACCCTCAGCCAGTCCGGCTTGGGGCCTGGGGTCTGGCCGCCGGCCGTTGGCGGCCGCGTGCCAGGCGACGCCGGGGAGCCGGCCGCTGGTTCTGGTGGGGGGCTGGAGAGGGGGGCGGCCGGCACGCCTGGCTGGAGATCTTGGACGGCCACGGCGGAACAGGCAGGATGCCGCCGCTGTAGCGGCAACAAGACGGGGTCAAGTTTAGGAAGCGCCGTGCTGCGGTCACCAGGACCCTTGGGGGCGCGGGCGATCCCTTACAGTCCCCACATCGGGATGTAGCGCAGCTTGGTAGCGCACTTCGTTCGGGACGAAGGGGCCGCAGGTTCGAATCCTGTCATCCCGATTCAGTGTCAGGCCGGCGTCAGCCGGCCTTTTTGCTGGCTGGTTTCGGGTCTGCTCGGACCCGCAGCCGGGTCGGGATCGGCGCTTCAGGCCAGGCTGGCCCCCGGATAGCCCCGGGGCGTCACCATCCGGCCGGCTTCGAGGCGGGTGGTGCTGTTGCCCACCAACACCAGGGTGAGCATGTCCACCGCCTCCACCGGCAGATCGGCCAGGGTGTGCAGCGTCACGCTCTCGCCGGGGCGGCCGAGTTGGCGTGCCACGGCCACCGGGGTGCTGGCTGGGCGCCCCCCCTCCAGCAGCAGGGTGCGGGCTCGCTCAAGCTGCCAGTCGCGGCCGGCGGAGCGGGGGTTGTAGAAAGCCACCACGAAGTCGCCCGCGACGGCGGCCCGAAGCCGCTGCTCGATCACGGTCCAGGGGGTGAGCCGATCGCTGAGGCTCACCGTGCAGAAGTCGTGCATCAGCGGTGCGCCGACTCGGGCGGCCGCCAGCTGCAGGGCCGAGATCCCCGGATGCACCGTCAGGGTCGGGCGATCGATCACGGGGCGAGCCAGCCAGAGCTCCAGCGCCAGCCCGGCCATTCCATAGATCCCGCTGTCCCCCGATGAGATCAGGGCCACGCGCAACCCTTGGCAGGCCAGATCGAGGGCCTCCAGGCAGCGATCCCGTTCGGCGGTGAGCCGACCCTCCCGGCGGAGCTGGTCGGGGCGGCGCAACGGTTCGAGCAGGTCAAGGTAAAGGCTGTAGCCAACCCAGACGCTGGCAGCAGCGAGGGCGCGGCGGCTGTCGCCGCTGAGCAGCTCCAGCGGGCCGGGTCCACTGCCCACCAGATGCAGTTCGCCCCGCTGAGGGGCCCACTGACGCTCCGCCAGGGCCACTGCCAGGGTTGCCGCGCCCCGCTCACCGGGTCCGGCGCGTCCGATCCTTTTTTCCACCAGCAGCGTTCCTGCCCGCAGGTCAGCTCCCGGCACACCACCACCATCAGCCCCGGACCCCGGTCCAGGGCGATCCTCAGGGGCTGCCCCCCCAGCAGCCCTGGCCACGTTGCTGAAACCGGCGGCCGCCCGGGCCGCCAGCAGGGCGCTTGCCTCCGCCACGCTGGCGGTCCCGAGTTCGCGGGCCACCGCGCTGGAGGGATTCGGCACGGGCACCGCCGCCAGCTCGGCGGCACTGAACAGACGCAGGGGCCAGCCCCGACGTTCGGCCAGGGCCAGCAGAGCCGGTTCATCGCCCTTGCGATCGGCGCTCGCCACCCCAGCCACCGCTTCTTCGGCCAGACCCGCATCGGCCAGGGTTTCTACCACCAACCGCTCCAGCAGGCTCTCGCTGCTGTGGCGTTCGCAACCCAGGCCAAGCCAGAGAACAGGCGGATGCCAGAGGCATCCCTCCCCGCGTCGATGGTCGATGCGAAGCGCCAGTTCCGCCGGCGTCGCTGGGGGGGGGAGGGGGCGGATTGCGTGGCCGGTAGCGCCATGCTCCCTTCGCCAGAGTCCGTGGTTGTGCTCTGTGCTGGTGGGGTTGGGCTGGTGCAGCGAGCCTCAGCCTGGGGGATCACCGGGAGCGCGGCGACCACCGGTACCGCTGGCGGTGCCCCCGCAGGGCTGCCAGCGCTGGCCAATGGTTCCGCAGAGGTTCCCCCTGGGAGGGGGGGGGAGGGGGGGCTCGGCTGCTGCTGGGCTGCCGCCAGGTCCCTCCAGATCACGAGGCCGCTGGCCTGTTCCACGGCTGGGCCAGGCCCGGGACGGGCGGCGGCCTGGAGCAGGGCGGTCCAATGGCCATGGCCGCGTCGCCAGCCCCAGGCTTCGCCGAAGCCATCGAGGGCCAGACGTCCCGAGGCGGTGGCGCTGCCGGTGATGGCGGCCTCAGCGCCGATCAGGGCCGCCAGTTCCTGGGCGAAGGCTTCGCCGCCGGCTCCGTGGCCTCCGAGCAGGGGCACGGCGAAGCGCCCCCGGGGGTCGAAGACCACCACGGCGGGATCCTCCGCCTTGCTGCCCAGCAGCGGAGCGATCAGCCGAACCACCAGGCCGCAGGCCCCGACGGCCACCACCGCCTCGACCTCAGGCCACTGCTCCTGGAGCCAGGAGCTCGGGGTGACGGCGTCCCCGGGCCAGCGGATCCGGCCGACCACCCCGGCACTCACCAACCGCTGCAGGAGCGGCCTGGCCTCAGGGCTGAAGCCAAGAGCCGCGATGCGATCGGGGGGTGCACTCATCGCAGGAGCCGCTCGCGCAGGGCCTGGAGGGGCCCGCTTCGGGAAGGGCGGATCAAGGTGCCATCGGGTCGGACCTCCTCCCGGGCCGATGGCCTCGGCCTGGGCGCGTTGCCCAGAGGGGACTCAGGCGGCTGTGCCTCAGGAGGGGATTCGGGCTTGACCCTGCCAGCTGGGGCTGGAGGAGAGGGCTCTTTCCCCGCGGAAGGTGTGACGACCATTGGCGGCCGGGCCGGGGTGGGGGGCTGAGGCACCGACGGGGTTGGGGGCATGGGTGGGGTGTGGGGGCTGTCGTCCGTTCGGGACGTCTGGCCAGAGCTGCTGGTCACGATGCGATCGGCTGGATTTCCGTCGGGAGGGAACCGATCCACCTCTGGCGTCATCGCCGCATTCGCCTCCGCTGCCCTGTCCTCACGATCCTCCAGGCCTGGGGACGATGGCTCCATGCCCATGGCGTCCTGGTCGCTCGGGGGCGGTTGGTCGTCCTGGGGGGCCGCCTGCGCTTGCTTCGGATTGATTGGATCGGGCATGGCCCCATCGGCGGCCTCGACCTGGAGTTGCGATGGGTCCCCGCTGATCAGGGGGGGCGCCTCCGACCGTGCGTCCTCAGGTGCGGCCTCAGAAGCCAGGGATCGGGCTGGTTTTGGCTCTTCCCCCAGCCTGGAGCCAGGCTCATCTGAGGAGGGCTCTGGGATCTGCTGCGGGTCCTGCGCCGCCTCTGGGGTGAGATCAGCCTTTCTGCCGTTGCTGATGGGGGTGGGCTCCTCCTGGTCGGCCGGCTGGAGCTGATTCTCCCTGGAGGGGGCCACCAATCCCACGCTCGTCGCGCCCCCCGCCTGGATGCCTTCCGCCGTGCCGCCGTCGATCGACTGTCTCGGTCCTGGGCGGGCCGCCATCGCTGACGCGTCGCCGGTCGTGGGCGCAGCGGATGGTTCCATCGGCGCCCCTTCCCGCATGGACGTGCCCGGGGCCTCCGCCCCCTGCGGCTGAGTCGCCAGGGTCGTGTCGCTGAGTTCAGGGGGCGTCTCCCCCAGCAGTCGCGCCAGGTCAGGATCGCTCAGTCGACCGTTCAGCCAGGCGGGACGGTTCCCCTCGCCCAGCAGGAGCACTTCGCGCACCAGGCTGTTGAAAGGGGGATTGAGGGGGTCGCCTCGGCCATCCACCAGTTCCAGCAGCAGGGCATTGCTTCCCCGTCTCCAGCCCTTGAGCCACAGGGGCGTCGCCTGGTCCACCAGGAAGCTGTCCCCGTTCACGCTCACCCTCAGACGCCAGCGGGCGTCGTCGGCCCGCAGGTTCTGAAGGGGGGCATCGATCAGCAGCCAGTCGAGCAGCACGGGTTCTGCCGTGCTGGCAGCGATGGGGGCGGTGACGAGCAGTTGGGGGCTCCCCGGCGCTGGCTGGCTGAGTGGATTGGCCGCGACCCGCTGCAGGCGGATCTGTTGAAAGGCACCGGGGCGCTTGACAACTTCGCCCCAGGGTCGGGCGGCCATCACCGTCAGACGGTGGCTGCCGAGTGAGAGGGGCGGCATTGCCACGCTGGTCTGCACCACGGGCATCACAGGCCCGTCGTCCAGTTGGACCAACAGGTGGGGGCCAAGGCCCAGGGGGCCGGCATCCACCAGCGGCCAGTCCTCCACCTGCAGCTGCAGAGTCCAGGGACCTTCTGGCAGAAAGGCCCCGTCAGCCGGCTCGACGATGGTCAGCCGTGGCTGGCGCTGTGCCAGTGCTTCAGCCAGCTGTTGGACGGCGATCGGTGCCGCCACCTCCTGCAGTGGAGTCCCTGCCGATCGGGAGGCCACGGTTGTCGGACGGGCGCGGGAGGCTCCGGCGCTCGCCCCGCCTCGGCCGGGCAGGGTCCAGGCGTGGGCGGCTGTCCCCGGCGGCGCCCAGTCGCCGAGCAGCAACAGCAGGGCGAGGACCAGTCCGAGGCCGACCTTCAGCAGGCGACGCCCGACTCCAGGCCCGGCCTGGGCTGGTTGCCGCTGTGGATCGGGCTGGGCCGGCCGCCATCGCGCAGCCTGGCTGGCTCCGCCGTTCAAGGGCTTCTCCTGCGTGACAGCCATGGGTGTGATGGCATTCTGCTGCTCCGCCTGCCGCTGGGCCGGGGGGGAGCTGCCGCCATCCACGGAAGAAATCGTGGCAGGGCAATGCTATACAACTCCCGCATAATCGCTGGGTCTGGATGTGAAGGAGCCTCCGCCAGACCCCAGTTGCAGCCTTGGAACCATAGGGATTGAACCTTTGTAACTGGGGCCCGAATCAGCTTGATTTCGGCCTCTATACTTCCGCCAGCGGTCCCCTTTCGGGGCCCCAAGCCCCAGTCGTGGCAAGGGTTCTGCCCTGGCCCGGCCGGTGCCCGTGGCCCGGTGCTCGGCGTACTCCGTCGACTCCTGCTGCGGGGTCCCATCGGTGGCAGCGGTTCTCGCTGCTGTCGCCGCAGGGGTGGACCTCCACCTCGATTCCGTCCCTCGAGGAACCTCTCGATGACCATCAGCCCACCAGAGCGTGGGAAAACGGCGAAGGACATGGTCGACCGGAACCCAGTTCCGGCCACGTTCGAGCTTTTCGAAAAGCCCGGCCATTTCGACCGCACCCTCGCCAAGGGTCCCAAAACCACCACCTGGATTTGGAACCTCCACGCCAACGCTCACGACTTCGACAGCCACACGAGCGATCTTGAAGAGGTCTCACGCAAGATCTTCAGCGCTCATTTCGGCCATTTGGCCGTCATCTTCATCTGGTTGAGCGGCGCCTTCTATCACGGTGCCCGCTTCTCCAACTACTCCGGCTGGCTGGCCGATCCCCTGCACGTCAAACCGAGTGCTCAGGTGGTCTGGCCAATCTTCGGCCAGGAGATCCTCAATGGCGATGTGGGTGCCGGCTTCCACGGCATTCAGATCACCTCCGGCCTCTTCCACATGTGGAGGGCCTGGGGCTACACCAACGAGACCCAGCTGCTGGCCACGGCCATCGGCGCCCTCGTGATGGCGGGCCTCATGCTCAACGCCGGTGTCTTCCACTACCACAAGGCAGCACCGAAGCTCGAGTGGTTCCAGAACGTTGAGTCGATGCTCAACCACCATCTGGCTGGCCTGCTCGGTCTCGGTTCTCTGTCGTGGACCGGCCACCTGCTGCATGTGTCCCTGCCCACCACCCAGTTGATGGATGCCATCGACGCCGGTAAACCGCTGGTGCTCAACGGCAAGACCATCGCTTCGGTGGCCGACATCCCCCTGCCGCACGAGTTCCTCAGCCAGGGACTGATCAGCCAGCTGTTCCCGGGCTTTGGCGCCGGCATCTCGGCGTTCTTTAACGGGAACTGGGCCGCCTACAGCGACTTCCTGACCTTCAAGGGTGGTCTCAACCCGGTCACAGGAAGCCTGTGGATGACCGACATCGCCCATCACCATCTGGCGATTGCGGTGCTCTTTATCGTCGCGGGTCACATGTACCGCACGAACTGGGGCATCGGCCACAGCATCAAGGAGATCCTTGAGGGTCAGAAGGGTGATCCCCTTTTGTTCCCTGCCAGCAAGGGCCATGACGGACTCTTCGAGTTCATGGTCAACTCCTGGCACGCCAATCTGGCCGTGAACCTTGCTCTGCTTGGCTCGCTTTCGATCATTGTGGCTCACCACATGTACGCGATGCCTCCGTATCCGTACATCGGTGTCAGCTACGCCACCCAGCTTTCGCTGTTCACCCATCACGTCTGGATCGGTGGCTTCCTGATCGTTGGAGCCGGCGCTCACGCGGCTATCGCGATGATCCGCGATTACAACCCCGCTCAGCACATCGACAACGTTCTCGATCGGGTTCTCAAGGCTCGCGATGCTTTGATCAGCCACCTCAACTGGGTGTCGATCTGGCTTGGCTTCCACAGCTTTGGTCTCTATATCCACAACGACACGATGCGTGCCCTGGGTCGTCCCCAGGACATGTTCAGTGATTCAGCGATCCAGCTCAAGCCGGTTTTCGCTCAGTGGATTCAGGGTCTGCATGCTGCCGCTGCTGGCACCACCGCTCCCAATGCACTCGCTGGCGTCAGCGAAGTGTTTAATGGTGCGGTTGTTGCCGTGGGTGGAAAGGTTGCTGCTGCGCCGATTCCTTTGGGAACGGCTGATTTCATGGTGCACCACATCCACGCCTTCACGATCCACGTCACCGTGCTGATCCTGCTGAAGGGCGTGCTGTACGCACGCAGCTCCCGCCTTGTTCCCGATAAGGCGAATCTGGGCTTCCGCTTCCCCTGCGACGGCCCCGGCCGTGGTGGCACCTGTCAGGTTTCCGCTTGGGACCACGTGTTCCTGGGCCTGTTCTGGATGTACAACTCCCTGTCGATCGTGATTTTCCACTTCAGCTGGAAAATGCAAAGCGACGTCTGGGGCACCGTCAATCCCGACGGCACTGTCCAGCACATCACCAATGGCAACTTTGCTCAGAGCGCCATCACCATTAATGGCTGGCTGCGCGATTTCCTGTGGGCCCAGGCCGCTCAGGTGATCAACAGCTATGGCTCAAGCTCCAGTGCCTATGGACTGATGTTCCTTGGTGCTCACTTCGTCTGGGCCTTCAGCCTGATGTTCCTGTTCAGCGGCCGCGGCTACTGGCAGGAGCTGATCGAGTCCATCGTCTGGGCTCACAACAAGCTGAAGGTTGCTCCCGCTATCCAGCCACGGGCGCTTTCGATCACCCAGGGTCGTGCCGTCGGTGTCGCTCACTACCTCTTGGGCGGTATCGCGACCACCTGGTCCTTCTTCCTGGCCCGCATGCTTGCGGTCGGCTGACCTCCACCTGACCTTTCCCAATGGCAACGAAATTTCCTTCGTTCAGCCAGGGTCTGGCACAGGACCCGACAACCCGTCGTATCTGGTACGGGATCGCCACGGCTCACGATTTCGAGAGCCATGACGGAATGACAGAGGAGCGGCTTTATCAAAAGCTTTTCTCCACTCATTTCGGTCATCTTGCGATCATCGGCCTCTGGGTTTCGGGCAACCTGTTCCATATCGCCTGGCAGGGCAACTTTGAGCAGTGGGTCGCCGATCCTCTGCACGTTCGTCCCATCGCACATGCGATCTGGGATCCCCACTTCGGTCAAGGCGCCATCACCGCCTTCACCCAGGCGGGCGCCTCTTCTCCGGTGAACATTGCCTATTCCGGTCTTTACCACTGGTGGTACACAATCGGGATGCGCACTAACGCCGAGCTGTATCAGGGTTCCATCTTCATGATGATCCTGTCGGCCTGGGCTCTGTTCGCTGGTTGGCTCCATCTCCAGCCTCGCTTCCTGCCTTCGCTGGCCTGGTTCAAGAACGCTGAATCACGCCTGAACCACCACCTTGCCGTTTTGTTCGGCTTCAGCTCGATTGCCTGGACCGGTCACCTGGTCCACGTCGCCATCCCTGAATCCCGTGGTGTTCACGTCGGCTGGGACAATTTCCTTTCGGTTTCTCCCCACCCAGCGGGTCTGGCCCCCTTCTTCACCGGTAATTGGGGCGTCTACGCCCAAAATCCCGATACCGCTAATCAGCTGTTCGGCACCACCACCGGTTCAGGGACCGCCATCCTCACCTTCCTGGGCGGCTTCCACCCCCAGACCGAGGCTCTCTGGCTCACCGACATCGCCCATCACCATCTGGCGATCGGTTGCATCTTCGTGATCGCTGGCCACATGTACCGGACCAATTTCGGTATTGGTCACTCGATCCGCGAGATCCTTGAGGCTCACAATCCCCCCAAGGGAACCCCAGGCGACCTGGGCGCTGGCCACAAGGGTCTGTACGACACGATCAACAACTCGCTGCACTTCCAACTTGGTCTGGCCCTTGCCTCCCTCGGCGTGGTCACCAGCCTGGTCGCACAGCACATGTATTCGCTGCCCTCCTACGCGTTCATCGCTAGGGACTACACCACCCAGGCGGCGCTTTACACCCACCACCAGTACATCGCCATCTTCCTGATGTGCGGTGCCTTCGCTCACGGTGCGATCTTCTTCATCCGTGACTACGACCCCGAAGCCAACAAGAACAACGTTCTGGCCCGGATGCTCGAGCACAAAGAAGCGATCATCAGCCACCTCAGCTGGGTCTCTCTGTTCCTCGGTTTCCACACCCTGGGCCTCTACGTTCACAATGATGTGGTCGTTGCCTTCGGAACTCCCGAGAAGCAGATTCTTGTGGAACCAGTCTTTGCCCAGTTCGTTCAAGCGGCAAGTGGCAAAGCTCTCTACGGAATGGATGTGCTGCTCGCCAATGCCGACAGCCTCGTCAGCAATCCCCCTGGTCCAGGCGGTGCCTGGATTCCTGGTTGGGTTGACGCCGTGAATGCTGGTAACAATTCTCTGTTCCTGCAAATCGGCCCTGGCGATTTCCTGGTGCACCACGCCATCGCCCTCGGTCTCCACACCACCACCCTGATCCTGGTCAAGGGTGCCCTGGATGCCCGCGGTTCGAAGCTGATGCCAGACAAGAAGGATTTCGGCTATTCCTTCCCCTGCGATGGCCCCGGCCGTGGCGGTACCTGCGACATCTCCGCTTGGGACGCCTTCTATCTGGCCCTGTTCTGGGCACTGAATACCGTCGCCTGGGTGACCTTCTACTGGCACTGGAAGCACCTCGCCATCTGGCAGGGCAACGTGGCTCAGTTCAACGAATCCAGCACCTATCTGATGGGCTGGTTCCGTGATTACCTCTGGCTCAACAGCTCCCAGCTGATCAACGGTTACAACCCCTTCGGCACCAATAACCTCGCGGTTTGGGCCTGGATGTTCCTCTTCGGTCACTTGGTTTGGGCCACCGGCTTCATGTTCTTGATCTCCTGGCGGGGTTACTGGCAAGAGCTGATTGAGACCATCGTTTGGGCTCACCAGCGCACTCCGCTCGCCAATCTGGTTGGCTGGCGCGACAAGCCCGTGGCTCTGTCGATCGTTCAGGCTCGTGTGGTGGGTCTGGCCCACTTCACGATCGGGTTCTTCCTGACCTATGCCGCCTTCCTGATCGCCTCGACTTCAGGCAAATTCGGCTGATTCCGAATCACAGCCTGTCTCCACGAGGGACGCTTGGCCCCCGGCATCTGCCGGGGGCTTTTTCTATGGCCATGCTTCTTTTTATCCGGCCGCAGAGCGCAGCCGCTCGCTGGCTCATTGACATCTGACTGCTGCTGCTCCCCCCACGCTGTTGTTGATCGGCTTCGATCTGGCGCGATTTGACGCCTTCTGATGCCGTCTCCATATGGATTGCCCCGCCATGCGCTTGCAAGACCTGGTCCGCGGCAGTGCCGAGCCAAGATTGTTGGAGTGGAGCGGCGCGGCGTCAATGATTCAAAGCTGCATGAGGCACGGCTGGGCTGCGTTCGGTTTCTGTCTTCTCCGGCCGGCTTTGGCAAGGCCGTTACTTGTCTTTCATCCCCCCTTCCTCGGCGTGCGCCCCTGCGGCAAGCCAGAGCCGGGCTTCCCTAGGCCAAAGGAGGCGGAGTCGCGATTGCGATGGATCCTCAGCCCTTATCCTTTGATCAGGCGCTGCGTGATCAGTCACTCCCGCTTGCTGGAACTTGATTAGGCACCAAGCTCCGCGACCAGCTTTCCCAGGCTAAGCTGGTACGCGTGTACTGGCCCAGATGCCATGGCTATGAACCGGATCCAGTTCCAGCCTGGGATGTCATTGTCGCAGTTCCTGGAGCTGTACGGCA
>CAIZQU010000003.1 GCA_903935205.1 uncultured cyanobacterium
GAGCGGATGACTCGCCGGGATCCGCTCCTCGATCGAGACGTAGGAGAACAAGGAGCCGCTGCGCTCCTGTTGGCCTCGCATCAACGATTGGGCAGCTGACCCATTCTCGCAGAGGTGACCGGGTTTTTCAGCGAACTCTTAAAGAACACCCGTTGGCACTGGAACGACCTCACGGCCTGGATGCGGCGAACATCCAGCACAGTTGCGCAGCAGCGAATTCACGCGAATCCAATGGGTAGAATAGCTGCATTCCTGATGCATCATGCCAGTAGAACACCAATGATCAGCCAAGACTTGATGGTCTTTTCCTGAGTTATATCGGTAGCATCTACCCTGCCCTCCAAACAAGCAGAATGATTCCACAATGCCTCCGGGGTCGTCCATTCACGATTGCCCTCAATTCACCCGAAAACTTTTCCCATAGCAATGGCATCACAGTCTTGCTGGATGCCGCCCTTGCGCTTCATCAGGCTGGCCTGGATGTTGATATTTTACCGACCCATTCGACCACCCCGCTCTACAGCTCCTTAGCAGATCCCTATAGCAGTTTACGAATCAGCTGGGAGCTTAGGCCTGGCGGTCACGTGATCGTCTGCGATACTATCGCCCCGGATCGACTGGAAGAAGTCCGTGCCAAGGCTTGGAGGATCTGCCACTACATACTGGCCCCGGCCGGTTTGTTTGGCAGGGTAGGCCCCTTTGCCAATCACTCTATTATCCTGCCTGGCGAAGCCGTTGCTGTCCACAGCCCTCAGGTATCCACCGAGATCCCCAGCTTCTATCTTCAGACACGCTTTCCAGACCTGGAGCCGTTCATCGCCGATTCCCTTCGGAGGGATCCCACTCCCCGCACGAAGAAACCTGCCAAACGCCTGGCAGCCAGTGTATATGCTGGCAAAGGCTATCTCAGACCCATTCCCGATCGTCTAAGACGTCGTATTGACCGCTCAAGATCTTTCTTAATCACAAGAAACCACCCTGCAACGAAGAAAGAGCTCTACCAAACGCTGTCCAGATCTGATGTTCTGATCTGCTTTGATCCGCTGACGAGCGTTGCTCACGAGGCAAGCTTACTGGGCGTTCCTGTTTATATCCCTGTTGCTTGGGATGAGCCCTGCTTCAGATCCTTGCATCCCGTGCGTATGGACGGAATAGTCTGGGACGATCTTGAGCAGATGATGGACCTCATTGACGAAGGCTACGACCAACATGCCATTGTTACGTCCTACCATGCGGCTGTCGCCAACTTCATGGATGCGTTGATCGGGCTGCTTCACTATTCTTTCTCCAGCACTGACCAGCATGTCCGCCCAGAATGGATCAATCAATACTGGCAGCAACGACAGCCCTTTTTCGATAGCCTCAAACTGCCATCACCTGTATCAGCCTGGGCACCCATTGGCAAGGCTTTGCCATCTTCTACTGCTCTCGAAATAGCAGCTGATCGTGTCTCTGGTCTGAACAGCAAAAGACAGCGCCTTATATCCAGATTGACCTCATTGGTTCGTCGCTTTTATTCTTTCATGCCCGCATCATGGCGTCAACAACTAACACCTCGGATTCGTGCCGCTCGGCGTCTTAGCCGTAAGCAGTATTGAGGGCCTTATTTCTATCTGATGCAGGCCGCTGTCACCAGAGTGCCGATGAAGGCTTTACCATGCTGCAGGCTTGGTCCACTCGGCATCCTGATTGACGTTGGGAGCGTCTGCGACAATGAAAGCTGTGACGGTATTCCTGCAACTGGTCTGCAAGCCCAATGTATTGGCAAACCTCCGCAAGTCAATCCTCGATCCTATGGCCCACGACAGCGCGCCACTGTGAACGGATGCCTGATTGAGCTGGGAGAACGATGGCGATGCCATGACGAACCCAAGCGATCCGATCGAGGTGGAAGCCATCGTTGTCTATCTGGCGACAGAAAAACTGGTCCAGCCGCTGTGCGAGCCGGCCATGACGCCATGGGGTGCGGAGGGGCAGGTTTTCTGAGGCCAAGGGTTCTGGAGATGGCGGTTCAGATCCCTCAGGATGTGAAGGCGATGCGGCGGCCATCAGCGCCAGGTGAGGTCGGTGGCGGATCGCCTGCGAGCTGGGCTGCTCGCCTGAGTTACACCACTCCATGGGACGCTGCTGAGTGGGGTTGTGTGGGTATCTGCCGCAACTCGGTTCTTGATCGCCAGCGGGAGTGGCTGCGGCAGCGTTTGCTGGCCAACCTCGGCAAAGCCTGTCTCCCATCCCCCCACCCAGAGCCGTCGGGGCCGCTGGATCGTCGCCGAACACCCTGGGCTTCCCAGCGAACAATCGATCAGGACCGCCCAGATCGACTGCCGCTAGCGGCTGAGCCACCATCTAACAACCGGCTCGGGCGCCGGAGAGCCGAGAGAGGGCCGCCCTTCAGCAATCTCATTCATCTCGCCAAAGACTTTTCAATAGTCTCATAAAAGGTCTCAGGCAGGATGAATGACCAGGTCGATCACCTCCCCGGCACCGCTGATCCCAACGGCGCCGAACACCTCGACCCTGCTCCGCGAAACCCTTTGCCAACCCGAGCGGCATCGCCCCCCTTGCCGCCCCATGAAGCCCCCCTCCACTGGACCATCAGCCAGGGACGCCCTCGCCCAATCCAACGAACAAAGACGAGGAGCCAGGGGCACCCCCTCAAAAGACTGCATGGAGCAGAACGCATGCAGCACCCCATGCCCAGCAGCGGTCTCACCCCCCTCCCCGCCGTGATGCCCAGCCATCGCCAGCGAGACCCATTGCGAGACCAGAAACGGGACACATCTGCGACAGGCAGTACCCTCCGAACCTGTTCGGTTCACCGCCGCCGCCCCCCTTTCTTCCTTTGTTCCATGGGCTGGTCTCAGACCAGACGACTGATCACCTGATCACCGCGAACATCTCCCCGGCACCGCTGATCCCAACGTCGCCGAACGCTGCGACCCTGCCCCGCGAAAGCCTCGGCCAACCCGAGCGGCATCGATCCCCCGCGCTGCCCCATGGGGCCCACCCTCCACTGGAGCGTCAGCCAAGGAAAGTCCCCGCCCACTCCAACGACCAAGGGCCAGGGCCAGCGGCGCCCCCTCCATGGACAGCATGGGGGGCAGAAAGCCTGAAGCGACCACGCTCCCGTTAGCCGCCCCGACGAGACATCATCTATCGCCTATGAGACCCAGCCCGAGACTATTTATGAGACACAGATGAGACCATCAACACCCTCAGATTTGCGCGATTTCGGCTGCGCGCCCCTCGGTTCCCCATCCCTGACCAGGTCTCTGCACACAGCGCGGCAAGCGAACCGGATATCCCGGTCGCCAAGGGCCATTTCTGCGATTTTTGCTCTCGGAAAACCCTTGGCACGACTTGATTTGCTAGATCGGCGTACCTGTGTCAAACACAGGTACGCGGCAGATCGACCCGGTTTGCCATCGGATCGCGGCCTTGATGGATCCCTTCTGCCGCTGAACAATGCCGCAGCAACCGAAAACGATCGAAACCCAGCCCCCCACCATCGGGACCCCAGCTCGCTGGCGGAACCGACCCAGCGCCAGGCCTGCCCCCCTCGCAGCGCCCGGGACAACCACGACCCTGGATGCGCATCAGTCCCAATCCAGACCCGAGACGGGTCCCAGAGCGTGTATTAGATGAGACAGCATGGATGTGTTGCGCCATCCGCATCGAGCTTCAGCCCCCCGTGCTGCCACGGTGCCAACACCCGAGGCAACGCGACGCCGCCGCGCCTCTCGCTGCAGCCATGCCTCATCAGCCGTCAAGACAGGCAGGGCGCGCCTATCGCTGCAGCGCATCCTTCTCGTCGGATCGCCCTGCAGCGCTGCTGGTGACCAGGGCGCCAGCTCAGGAAACGATCCGGAACCTCAGAGAGCCGAACCCCGCTGATGAACAAGCAGGGCAGTCAGAACCAACGAATCAGACAACGGCAACAAACCAATGACCCAGTAGTCTCAGTTGAGACCAAAAGCAGGTCTCATAGCGCGTCCCGGACGGGAACTTCGAGCCACTCCGGGGCCCGTCCCGCTCCGGCCATTCCCAGGCGGCGCCTCCGCAGCCGACGCTCAGCGGGCGAGCCGTTCGCGGGACAGCCAATCGCCCCGCATCCTGAGGGTTGTCCGAGCGTGCCTCGAGCAACCAGGGCCCTGGCGGGCTCGCTGGTGTTGGCAGGCACGCCTCGCCCGGCCCAGGGCAAGGGTTGAATGGTGGTTCCGTCCATCACCCGCTGCTCAAACCATCGGCCAGCCAGTCAAAGACGCCGTTCAGGCACGGGCACAACCCTGGCCACAATGTCTCTGCTATTGAACCTGAGACTCACCTCGGGTCTCAGGTTCGGACCAGACCCAGACGATCCTGGCGAATGGTGAGACAAGCCGATGGCCTGGCGTGACAGCACAAAAACGCTGGGAGTCACCCCAGAAGCGGAGATGGACGAAGCCTCTTGGGCGACGGATTCAGGTGGTGGTCTGCATCCCCTGGATCAGGAAATCAAAATAGGGAGCGGTCAGGGCGGCCTGATCGGTCGTCAGCAGGGCAATCGAAGCTTCCTTGAGGCAGCGGATCGACTCGACCATTCCCGGCATCGGCACCCCGAGACTGTTGTACATCTCGCGGGCACCCTCCAGACCGATCTTCTGGATGTTCTCCGTGCTGCCGGCGAGAACGCCGTAGGTCACCAAGCGCAGATACCAGCTGAAGTCCCGCAGGCACTGGGCACGCTGCTTCTGGCCATAGGCATTGCCGCCCGGCGCCACATACTCCGGTTTGCGGCTGAACAGCTGGCGCGCCGCTTCATCGACGATCCGCTTCTCATTGGCGGTCAGCACCCGGACCACCGAGAGCCGCCGTTCTCCGCCGCCGAGGAACTCGACGATCGAGCGCAGCTCGCCGCTGGTGGGGTAGCGGAGCTGATCATCAGCCTGGAGGATCAGATCGCGAACGACGCTCATTGCAGCGAACCCGGACCGCGCCATCCTATCCAGTCCCGTCGTGGATCCTGGGATCGGTGGCGAAGGTGTAACGGCCCTTTGCAAGCGATAGCGTCGGGTGCTGCGGGATGACAGCGATGGTGACGGCAGGCGGCGCCGAGATCGCGATCGCGGATCTCACCCTGCAAGGGGAAGGGATCGGCCGGTTGGAGGATGGCTCGGTGGTCTTCGTGCCCGGGGCCCTGCCCGGCGAGAGGGTGCGCATCCGCCTCAGGGAAAGGCGCCGCAACCTCTGGCGGGCTTCCCTGGTGGCCGTCCTGGAGCCATCTCCCCAGCGGCGGCGCCCCCCCTGCATCCTCGCCGACCACTGCGGCGGCTGCAGCCTCCAACCCCTGGAGGACCAGGCCCAGGCCGACTGGAAGGAGGCCCAGCTGCGCCAGACGATCCAGCGGGTGGGCCACCTGCAGGCCCCCCTGAGGCCGATCCTGCGCAGCCCCCAGCCCCTCGGCTACCGCAACCGAGCCGTGATCCCCCTCGAGCGCACCGCCGATGGGGTCCTGCGGGCGGGGTTCTACCGGCGCGGTTCCCATCGCATCGTCAATCTCAACCGCTGCCCGGTGCTCGATCCCCGCATCGATGCCCTGATCGCCCCCCTCAAGGACGATCTGGAAGCCGCTCCCTGGCCGGTGGACCGACACGGGGGCGGCGGCCTGCGGCACCTGGCCTTGCGCGTCGGCGCCCGCAGCGGCGAGATCCTGATCACCCTGGTGGCCCGCAGCGCCGAACAGCTGCCCGGCCTGGAAGAGCTCGCCGCCTCCTGGATGGAGCGCTGGCCGACGCTGGTGGGCGTGGGCCTGAACCTCCAGCCCCATCCGGACAACCGCCTGTTCGGAGACCGCACCCTGACCATTCAGGGCCGCGACTGGCTCAGGGAGGGTTTCGCCGGGCTGGAGTACCGGATCGGCGCCACCAGCTTCTTCCAGGTCAACACCGCCCAGGCGGAGGCGGTGGTGCCGCTGCTGCTGGAGGCCCTGGACCCCGACCCCGGTCACCTGATCGACGCCTACTGCGGCATCGGCACCTACTCCCTGCCCCTGGCCCAGGCTGGCTGGCGGGTGGATGGGATCGAGGAGCAGCCCCTGGCCGTGGATCTGGCCCGCACCAATGCCGACGCCAATGGTCTGGCGGCGTTGACGCGCTTCCAGACCGACGACGTGGGCGCCGTGCTGGCGGAGCGCCTCGGCAACGATCGGATCGGGGCCCTGCTGCTCGATCCGCCCCGCAAGGGCCTGGCGGCGGCAGCCCTTGCGGCGATCGTGGCGGCGGGACCGGCCCAGCTGCTTTACCTCAGCTGTGATCCGGCCACCCTGGCCAGGGATCTGGCCCAGCTCTGCGGCGAGGGACCCTACCGAGCCGAATGGCTGCAACCGATCGATTTCTTCCCCAACACCAGCCACGTCGAATGCCTGGCGGTGCTGCGGCGGCGGCAGCTGGCCTGAACCCGGGACCGGGCCCAGGCCAGGCGCCGGGTCCTCAGCTGCGCAGCTCGGCGCTGAACTGGCTCTCAAGGGCGCGCCGCACCTTGTCGTGGGCGGCCTCCACCTCCGCATCGGTGAGGGTGCGGGATGGATCGCGATAGCGCAACCGGAAGGCCTGGCTGCAGCGACCCGGTCCCACCTGGCTCCCCTCGTAGCGGTCGACCAGATCGGCTGCCTCCAGCAGCGGTTTACCGGCCTTGCGAATCGCCGCCAGCAGGTCCTGGGCCAGCACCTGCCGCTCGACCACCAGGGCAAGATCCCGCTCCGAGGCCGGAACCGTGGGATAGGGGCGGAAGGCCGGCAGCCGCCGGGCCGGGCGGGCCGCCGCGGTGAGCAGGGGCTGCAGCTCGATCGTGAACAGGTAGGTGGCGTCGGGCAGTTCCAGGGATTCGGCACGGCCAGGATGGAGCTGTCCGAACCAGCCCGCCGGTCGCCCCTCGATCACCAGAACGGCACTGCGGCCGGGGTGGAGCAGATCGGTGGGGGTCTCCGCCCCTGCCGCGGGCCGGTCCTGCACCGGCACCGCCAGGGGGGCAAGGCCGGCCTGCAGCAGGCCGCGGGCCTCGTAGTAGTCGGGATGGCGGGGTTTGCCGCTACTGCTCCAGCGCTCGCTTCGCCGTTCACCGCTGATCACCCCGGCCAGCAGGGTCCGCTCCTCGATGGCGGCTCCGCTCGGCCTGAACACCCGGCCGATCTCGAATGCCCAGAATCCCTCCCGCGAAGCCTGGAGATTGCGCCGGGCCGCCTCCAGAAGCTCCTCGTGAAGGGTGTCGCGCAGGTGGCCATAGTCGGCCAGCAGCGGATTGGCGAGGGGGATCCGATCACCACCGGCCGTCGTCAGGGAGAGGGCGAGGGTCTCCTGCAGACCGGCGGCGCAGAGGGCCTGGCGCAAGCGGCGCTCCAGCAGCTGGATCGGCTCGGGGCCGCCGGGCTCCAGCGGATCGGGCAGGCGGGCACCGAACTGGTCGTAGCCCACGAGCCGGGCCACCTCCTCGATCAGGTCCACCTCCCGGCGCAGATCCAGGGCCCGCGACGGAGGCACCGTCACCGCCCAGCCCTCGTCGTCGGGCTCGAGAGCACAGCCGAGGGCGGTGAGCGTCGCCTCGATGCGGCTGTCGGCCAGGTCCTGCTCCTCGCCACCGTCGCCGCGAACCGGCCCGAGCAGGTTGTGCAAAGCGTCCCGACGCAGCTGGATCGGGGCGGCGGCACCGTGGGCTCCGGCGTGCAGCCAGCGCCCTTCCGGCCTGGCGGCGGCGAGCTCGATCAACAGGGCGACCGCCCGATCGCTGGCCGCCAGGGTGGCCTCCGGCGGCAATCCCTTCTCGAATCGGCTGCTGGCCTCGGTGCGCAGGCCGACGCTGCGGGCGGAGCACCGCACGGCGCGGGGATCGAAGGCGGCGGCCTCCAACCAGATGGCCGTCGTCGACTCGGTGACCGCCTCGGCAAGGCCACCGATCACCCCCGCCAGGGCGATCGGACGATCCGCCAGGGTCACCACCAGGGCCTCGCCATCAAGGGCTCGCTCGACGCCATCGAGGGTGGTGAGGCTCTCGCCGGGACGACCATGGCGCAGGCCAACGGCGGCGGGATCGGCCTGGCCCGCTGCAGCGGCGAGGCGATCCCGATCGAAGGCATGGAGGGGCTGGCCGGTTTCGAGCATCACGAGATTGGTGATGTCGACGACGTTGTTGATCGGACGCACCCCCGCCTTCTCCAGCCGCCGGCGCAACCAGGCCGGCGAAGGGCCCACCTGGACACCGGAGAGGGCGGTAAGGCTGAACAGTCCACCAGCCGCCATCCGGGCCTGATCCTCCGGGCTGGCCTCCAGGGGTTGGGGCGACGGCCCCGGAGGGACCTCTGGAGGCAGGACGCGGGCCCCGGTGAGCGCCGCCACCTCCCGAGCGATGCCCAGCATCGAAAGCCCATCGGGACGATTGGCGGTGATCGCCAGGTCGAGAATCTGATCGTCAAGACCGAGCAGGGGGGCCACCGGGCTGCCGAGTGGTGGCAAGGGCTGGCCGGGTTCATCGCCGAGTTCATCAAGAATGGCGATGCCGTCGCCGCCGCCGCCCTGGCCGAGCTCCTGCAGGGAGCAGATCATCCCGCTGCTGGCCACCCCCCGCAGCTCGGCGGGGCGGATCGTGAGGCCCACGGCCGGCAGGGTGGCTCCGATCAGAGCCACGGGCACGTGGATGCCGGCCCGCACGTTGGCGGCGCCACAGACGATCTGCAACGGTTCGGCCGCCCCGACATCGACCTGACAGACGCTCAGCTTGTCCGCGGCGGGATGGGGCTCGCGGGCGCGCACATGCCCCACCACCACACCGGCTGCATGGGCCGCCAGATCCTCGATCGCATCCACTTCAAAACCGGCGATCGAGAGGCGCTCGGCCAGGGCCTGGGGCTCCAGGGCCCCCGGCTCCGCCCCAACCAACTCCCGCAACCACTGCAACGAAACCCTCATCCCGTGCGACCGCTAGGCAAGCGCCGGATCCTAGGCAGCGGCGGGAGAGGGCCAGGAACCACCGGAAGGTAAGGTGAACCTTCGTCTACCGCCTCGCCGACGCGGCGCAACGTCCTTCCCATGGCCAAGAACAAGGGCGTCCGGCTGGTGATCACTCTCGAGTGCACCGAATGCCGGTCCAACCCCGCCAAGCGGTCTGCTGGTGTGTCCCGCTACACCACCCAGAAGAACCGCCGCAACACCACCGAACGACTGGAACTGAAGAAGTTCTGCCCCCACTGCAACAAATCCACGGTCCACAAGGAAATCAAGTGAGTCCGGGCCGCTGAGCGCCGGCGCCATCAGGCGTCCCCCGCTCCCCCGGCCAACCCCTCTCGGCAGCCCCCGCTGCAGACCATCCCAGAGCGACCCCAGCCGGCGCCCAACGCCGGGATGGGTCAACCAGCGATGGGCCAGCGCCTCGGACCCCTGCACCCTCCCAGCGGTCACCTTCTCCAGAGCCTGGCCCCACCCAATCCCCTTCCCTGAACCGTCGCCATGTCCAGTTCGTTCTTCAAAAAGCGGCTCTCTCCGATCAAACCGGGTGATCCGATCGACTACAAGGACGTCGATCTGCTCAAGAAATTCATCACCGAACGCGGCAAGATCCTTCCTCGCCGCCTGACCGGCCTCACCGCCAAGCAGCAGCGGGATCTGACCAACGCCGTCAAGCGTGCCCGGATCGTCGCTCTGCTGCCGTTTGTCAATCCTGAGGGCTGAAGCCCCTGGCCAACACCCTGGCAGCGGTGGAGTCCAAGGACAGCCTTGCCCCGGGCGATCTGGTGGGGGTCAGCCTTCCCGGCGGCCCCAGGATCGGGGTGATCCTCGCCCTGCGGTCCAACCGCGTCGAGATCAGGCTCGGCGATAACCAACGCAGCACAGCCCTGCCACGGCGAGACATCCAGCGCCTCGCCCCCCTGGCAGCCGACTGGCCGCCCACCCGGCTGCCCCAGACCTGGAATCAACCCCCCTGGTCACTGAGCGAGGCTGCCCTGACGGCGGCCCTGCCGCGAACCCGTGAACTCGCCGAAGCCTGGTTGCTGCTCAGCGAGGCCTCCAGCGAGGGTCCGGTCAGTCTTGCGGGGTTGGTCGAACTGATCGGCGATCAGGCCGACCCGGCCCAGCTTGCCGCCTGCTGGCGCTGGCTCGAGGGGGATCAGACCCTGTTCCGTTGGCGCCAGGGCCATCTGCAGGCCCGCCCTCTTTCCGAACTCCGGCCCCTGCGGCACCAGCGCCGCCTCCACCAACTCGACCTGCAGGCGCGGCAGCGCTGGAGCGAAACCCTCCGCCGCCGCCAACCGATCGACACCTCCCAACTCGCCGCCGAGCAGCAGGAGGATCTGCAGCTGTTGCGCTGCTGGGCCAGCGGCGACAGCAGCACGCCCCTGCCCGATCCCCTCAGCCGGCTGCTGCAGGACTGCCGCTGCCAGCCCGAACCCGGAGCGATCCGCCATCTGCTCGCCGATCTGGGCCTGTGGGAGCGCCACCACCTGCCATCCCTGGAGGCCACCACCTGGCAACAGGGATTCAGCGCCGCCCTGCTGGCGGAGGCCGAGGGCCTCTGCGCCCAGGCCGATGGCGACCGGCCTGGGGACGAACATCGTCAGGACCGAACCGGCCACAGGGTTGTCACGATCGACGACGAAGACACCCGCGAGATCGATGACGGACTGTCCCTGGAGCGGCTTGAGGGGGACCGTTGCCGCCTGTGGATCCATATCGCCGATCCCGGTCGCCTGGTGGCAGCCGGCAGCCCGCTGGACGCTGAGGCCTACCGACGCGCCAGCACCCTCTATCTGGCCCGCGGCACCCTGCCGATGTTTCCTCCGGCCCTCGCCCACGGCCCGATGAGCCTGCGGGCCGGCCGGCGCTGCGCCGCCTGGAGTCTCTGGGTGGAGCTCGATGGTGAGGGCCAGGTGCTTGCCGACGGCCTGGAGCGCACCTGGATCCGGCCCGCCTACCGGCTCTCCTACGCCGATGCCGATGCCCTGCTGGAACTCGCCCCACCCCAGGAGCGCGATCTGCTCACCATCGCCGAACTGTTGGGCCGCCGCGAGGAATGGCGGCAGCGGCGAGGCGCCCTGCGGCTGGAGGATCCGGAAGGTCGCTTCCGGGCGCGCCGTCCACCAGCCGCCGCCGGCCCCGGCCCTGGCTTCCCAGCCAGCAGCGGGGCGATGGCGGCGGCTGGCGAGGCCCCCGGGGGCAGTGATCCAGCGGTCGCCGATCCCAGCGACGATTCCCCGGGGAGCGAAGCCGACAGCGACCCGGCTGCCCTGCGGGCCGAACTGGAGGTGACCGAACCATCCCCGGCCCGGCGCATGGTGGCGGAAGCGATGGTCCTCGCCGGAGCGCTGGTGGCGGAGCGGGGCCGACGCCAGGGACTGGTCCTGCCCTATCGCTCCCAGCCGATCTGCACCCTGCCCTCCAGCACCGAGCTCGGGGCGCTGCCTCCGGGACCGGTGCGTCATGCGGCCATCAAGCGTTGTCTGAGCCGGGGGCAGGTCGGAACCAGCGCCGCCCCCCATTTCAGCCTGGGTCTTGACGCCTATGTGCAGGCCACCTCCCCGATCCGGCGCTACGGCGATCTGGTGGTCCAGCGCCAGCTGCAGTGCCTGCTCGAGGGAACACCACCCCTGGGGGAGGCCGACATGGCTGCGCTGCTGCAGGATCTGGAGGCGCCCCTGCGCCAGGGCATCCAGATCCAGCGCGACGACCAACGCCACTGGTTGCAGGTGTGGTTTGAACAGCAACCGCGGCACCCCTTGGACGGGCTGTTCCTGCGCTGGTTGCGGGCCGATCAGCAGCTGGGTCTGGTCTGGATCGAGGAGATCTGCCAGTCCCTGCCCTGCAGCTGCCCAGGCCGCTGCGAACCCGGCCACAGGCTGCTGGTGCGGGCCGTCGAGGTGGATGCCCTGCGCGACAGGCTCCACCTGGAGGCCACCACCTAGCCCTGCACCACAGTCCCGATCAGGGTTCCTCCGCCAGGCGCGACACCCGCAGCCACGGCCCCCAGGGGTTGGCGCAGCCGATCAACCGCACCGCCCGGCTTCGCTCCTGGTTGAGCAACCAGCGATTCAAGGCGGGCTCAAGGGTGATCAGGGGCCAGATTCCAGCGCCGGTGTCGAGGCCATAGCCCCCGGTGCCGTCGGGTTGGAGGGTGCCCCGCCAGAGCCTCTCACCCGGTTCAGGGGGAGCCTCCCAGGGGTTGGGGGCCGCGGGGTCAGGCGGATCAACCAGGCAGCCATCGACGCCCAGCAGCGAGGGATCGGCCAGGGCCCGGCGCTGGCACTCGGCCCGGCGGGGATGGTGCCAGGGCAGGTCCCAGAGCGGCAGCGGACTGGCCGGCGCCAAGAGATCGGCGATCAGCGCCCTCTGGAGCTGATCCACGGGCAGCTCGGCCGGGGGCAGACCGGCGGCCAGGGCCATCGCCGCCGCCTGGCCAGCCGCCTGGCCGATGTTGAGCACCAGGGGCTGGAGCCGCGTCGCCCCATTGGCCATGTGGCTGACCCCCAGGCACTTATCGGCGGCCAGGAGGTTGTCGAGCGCCTCGCTGACCAGGGCCCCGTAGGGAATGGCGAACGGCGTACCGCTCCAGCGCCCCCCCCAACGACAGCTCTTGGGAGCCAGGGGCCAATCGGGACCGGGGTAATGGTGATCGTTGGCGTAGTTGCCCACGGCGATCCCCTGGTAACGGCCATCCCGCAGCGGCAGGGGGGCGATGCTGGCGCCGGGCCCCTGGGGCAGCAGGTGCTGTTCCAGCACCAGATCGAGGGCTTGCAGGCGCCGACCCTCGCGCCAGTAGGGCATCAGCGCCAGGGGTTCAGGACCCTCCAACGCCCCGGCTGATGCTGCCGCTGCCGTGGGGAACAGCCCCTCAGGACGAAGGGCTCCAGCACTGGCCTGGCCCAGAATCCGGGCGAAGGCGAGGCTGTGCTCACGCATGGCGGCAGCCAGCTCCGCTTCGCCGCTGGTGGAGGGAAAGTCGGCGGCCGTGGCGGCGGAAAAGGCCCGCTCCAGGCCCCCATGCCAGTCGTTGCCATGCACGGGCCAGTTCAGCATCACCGCCCCCCCGGGCAGGCGCCCATAGTGCAGGGTGCGTTCCAGGCCAAAACGGTCGCAGGCGCCTTCAAAAGGAGGCGGCAGCGGAGGGGGGGGCGGACCGTCGCCCGCTGGAGCGTCGGGGGGCTGTGGGGTGGCCGCCGGATCGGGATCGGCGAGGCGGGCGAACGCCACCCAGGTGGGCGACTGCAGGGGCTGCCGTTGGAAGAAGGGATCGGCGGCCAGATCGGCGGCGGCGGGGGCGCTCGGTTCCTGCCAGCGCTCGCGTGGCTCCCAGCCGAAGCGGAAGGGGGCCGCCGCCAGGGGGAACAGATCGCCGCGGTCGCTACCGTCGATCAGCACGTCGACGCTGAGGCGCACGGTCGATCCAGGGCCACCGGGTTGGGCTGGGGCCTGCACCCGCACGGCCTGAATCCGGCGACCGCTGCGCTGCACCTCGAGAAGCCGGCAGCAGGGCCACCAGCGCAGGCGTGATTCCGCCGCCAGCCAGCGGCGCAGGATCCGTTCAGCGCTGGCGGGTCTGTAGGCGAAACAACTCACCCAGTTGTGGTCGAGGCCGCTGGGTTCCTCCAGGGCCAGGGCCCGCAGCAGGGCCCCCCACAGTCCGGTCTGCCAGGGGGTGAGTTCATTGCCATCCGGTGCGCAGACCCCGGCGGCGCTGACCATGCCGCCCAGCCAGGGACCCGGGGTGAGCAGCACGGTCTCGGCACCGGCGCGGGCGGACTGGAGCGCCGCGGCGATGCCCCCGCTGCCGCCGCCCCAGACCAACACCGGCGCGTGGCCGTCGCTCAGCGGCTCCATGGGGCTCGCTCAATTCCTTCCATTCGACCCCGAGGCCCTGCGCCGCTTCCCCGCAAGGGGTCCAGCGGTGGCGCTGTCCGCCCGCACCAGCATCGGTAGAGTGAAGCTTGACGAGGGGTTGCTGGCTGGCACACCGGCCCTCCAGCCTGTTCATCGGTCCGATCCTGGCCTGCGACCAACGCCCGGCGTCCCACACCGGCGGCGGCGCCCCCGGTGTTGCCGCCCCACCCACGCGCCCCGCCGCCCGCCGATGCCCTTCACCCTCACGACGCCGCTTTATTACGTCAACGATCGGGCCCACCTCGGCAGCACCTACACCACCCTTGCCTGCGATGCCATCGCCCGCTTCCAGCGGCTGCAGGGCCAGGAGGTGCGGTTCATCACCGGCTGCGACGAGCACGGCCTGAAGATCCAGCGCACCGCCGAGGCGGCGGGGATCACCCCCCAGGCCCATTGCGATGCGGTGAGCGCCGGCTTCCGGGAGCTCTGGCAGCGGTGGCAGATCAGCCATGACCGCTTCATTCGCACCACCGATCCTCGACACCGGGCGGTGGTCGAGGCCTTCTTTGCCAGGGTCGAAGCCAATGGCGACGTGGTGGAGGGCCGCCAGCAGGGCTGGTACTGCGTGGCCTGCGAAGAATTCAAGGACCATCCCGCCGGCAGCGAGGCACCGGACTGTCCGATTCACCTGCGGCCCCTGGAGTGGCGCGATGAGGTGAACCTCTTTTTCCGGCTGTCCCGCTATCAGGAGGCCATCACTGCCCTCGTCGCCCGGCCTGGCTTCATCGCGCCGGCAAGCCGCCGCCGTGAGGTGGAGAACTTCGTGGCGGGGGGCCTCAAGGATTTTTCGATCTCGCGGCGGGATCTGCCCTGGGGCATCCCGGTTCCGGGCCACCCGGGCCACACCTTTTATGTGTGGTTCGACGCCCTGGTGGGCTATCTCAGCGCCCTGTTCGATGCCGATGATCCGATCGATCTCGAAGTGCTGGCTCAGCGGGGCTGGCCGGCGCGCCTGCATGTGATCGGCAAGGACATCCTGCGCTTCCATGCCGTCTTCTGGCCGGCGATGTTGCTCTCCGCGGGCCTGCCCCTGCCGGAGGCGGTCTTCGGCCACGGCTTCCTGACCCGGGAGGGTCAGAAAATGGGCAAATCCCTGGGCAATGTGCTCGATCCTGAGCTGCTTCTCGCCCGTTGCGGCCGCGATGCGGTGCGCTGGTATCTGCTGCGGGACATTCCCTTCGGCGACGACGGCGACTTCCAGCAGCAGCGGTTCAGCGATCTGGTCAACAACGACCTGGCCAACACCATCGGCAACCTGCTCAACCGCACCAGTTCGATGGCGCGCAAGTGGTTTGAGGCCGCCGTACCCCCAGCCGGGGCGGCCGCCGCAACCAGCCATCCCCAGGCCGTGGCGGCCGCCCGCACCGACCAGGCGACCGTGGAAGCCCTGACGGCCCTCGATTTCCGCGGCGCCTCCGAGGCGATCCTGGCCCTGGCTCAGGAGGCCAATGGCTACCTCAACGACCGGGCCCCCTGGAAACGGATCAAGCAGCCGGATCAGGCACTGGAGGTGGCTGCGGACCTCTATGCCGTGCTGGAAGCGGCCCGGCTGGTGGCCGTGCTGCTCACCCCCCTGCTGCCGGAAATGGCCGCCCGGATGCTGCGGCAGCTGGGTCAGGCCCCCCTGCCCAGCGATGCGACCGCCCCGGGCCAGGCAGCCCCGACCGCCACGGCCTGGATGCAGGCACGCCGCTGGGGTGGACTGCGCAGCGGCGATCCCCTGCCCGAACCGGAGCCGGTGATGCAACGGCTGGAGCTGGATTCCCCCCTGTGAGGCCCCCAGGCCCGACCACGGGAGCGCTGCTGCTGGCCCTGCTGCTGCCATTGGCCGGTTGCAGCTCCAGCAGGCCGCCCCGTCGTGACGATGTAGCACCCCCGTTTGTGTTCCGCTCCCTCGATCTGCGGCAGCAGACCCCCCTCGGTCAACCCTCCTGGGAGCTCAGCAGCACGGAGGCCCGCTACGACCTGCGCCGGCGCCTCGCCCAGGCCTCGGATCTGAAGGGCCTGATCTATAGCCGCGGCAAGCCTCTCTACCGCCTTCAGGCGGACAGCGGCACGGTGGTGCGGGATGGCGAGGCGATCCTGCTGGAGGGCAACCTGCGGGTGCAACGGCTGGCGGAACCGACCGTGCTGATCACGGCCTCCAGGGCCCGCTGGCTGCCGCGCCGTCAGCTCCTGTTGGTCGACCGCCACCCCGAAGCGCTCGACCAGCGGAACCGGCTGCGTTCGGAGCGGGCCCGATTCCTGCTCAACGAGGATCGGCTGATTCTCAGCGGCAACCCTCGGATGGAGCGTTGGGAGCAGCGTCAAGACCCCGTGGTCCAGCGGACCAGACCGCCGGCTCCGATCGCGATCGAGGCGGTGCAGGTGAGCTGGAGGCCGGGCAGCGGCGAGCTGCTGGCCAACGGCCCGATCAGCGGCCAGCGGCGCGCGCCGGGACGCCCGGCGAGCCAGTCGCCCCAGAAGCTTTCGGCCGATTCCCTGGAGGGCAACACCATCTCCCAGGTGTTCACGCTCAAGGGCTCCGTCCGGTTCGACGATGGCGGCAGCGGCGATCGTTTCAACGGGCGTGACGTTCGCCTGGCGGCGGCAAGCAGCGAGGCCAGCAGCATCGAGCCGTTCGGCTTCCGCCGGGGCGACGTTCAGGTCAGCGGGCGTGGCCTGAAGGTCGATGGTCGCAACCATTGGCTGCGGATCGACACCGCCTGCCGGGTCGAACGGCCCGGGGAAAGGCTGGAGGCGGGCCGCTGCGGCTGGAATTGGGAAACCAATGCGATCGAAGCCGATGGGGGCGTGCTGCTGCAGCGCCGCGCTCAGGCGCAGACCACCCGGGGCCAGAGCCTCAGCGGCAGCCTGGGGGAAGAGGGAAACCTGCGGATCAGCGCTCCGGGCTCCCGGGTGGTGAGCCGCTTTCGCCCCCCTCCGGCGCGGCAGCCATGATCGGCTCCACCGGCCCCAGTTCCGAGCCCCAGCGCTCGCTGAGGCGCCGTCCCCAGCCCTCGATCCACATCAGATCAGCCCGGGAGAAGCAACGGGGTGACCAGCCGCCCACCAGCAACCAGGCCGCGGGACCCAGGGGTTGGACGACCACCGCAGGCAATCCCTCGAGCAGCGGCATGAACTCATCGCGACCGGGATAGGGAGCCAGATCGACCAGGGAGATCGGCTTCTGGCGGCGGCTTGCCTGCTGGCAGATAGGTCCTGGCTGGAAGGGGGTAGGGGCAAGCAGCCCCCGTCGCAACAGGCAGACCTCCTCCCGCTGAATCAGCACCACCGCCGCCGGGGTGGCGGTGAGCAGCATCGTGCTGCCCCAGCCGAGTTCCTCACGCAGGTCGGGGGGTAGGCCATCGGCCAGGCGCAGACCCTGCTCACCCTGCAGGGGGGCACGGGCGGCAGCCTCGGGCACCACCCGCTGCCAGAGCAGGCCGGCGAGCATCAGCAACACGGCGAGAATCCCAGCCAGCACCGAGGCCCTTTCCAGGGGTGGGTCGAGCCGCGGCGCCAGGGATTGATTGAGCACGCTCAGGACAAGGCCGCCCACCCCCAGGGCAACGGCGGCTCGGGCGGCTGGGGGAAGGGCCATGGCGAGCGGTCCGCGGCAATCGCCCCACGATGGCGGAGAGCAGACAGGCTCGACCACGGGGGGCAGACTGGGGGGACCCTGGAAGCGTGTGCCCTCGTCGTGACCCTGCAGACCCGCGCCCTTCGCTCCGCCTCTCTGATCAGCCCCCGGGGCCGCCGCAGCGGTCCTGCCGCCGCAGCGGCGTCTCTGCTGCTCGCCCTGGTCCTGCCCCTGCTGCTGCTCCTGGCACCGAGCTCGGCAGCGGCGATCTCGCAGCGGGATCTGCCCAGCACGGCACCGGCCTCCCTGGTGCTCGATACGGCGGATGTGCTCAGCCGCGCCACCCGCCAGGACCTGGAAAAGCAGCTGCAGGCCTTCCAGGCCGATCACATCGAGGCCCGGCTGGTCACGGTTGGCCGGCTCGACTACGGCCTGACCCTTGAAACCCTTGGGGAGGATCTGATCAAAACCTGGAGCCCCGCAACGGGAAGCAGCGGTCAGGGTGCGCGAGCGGACGATGCCCTGCTGCTGCTGCTGATCGACAGCCAGAACAAGGCAGCGGCCGTGGTCGCCTCCCCCAGCCTGGAGGGCCAGCTCAGCCCAGAGCTGCTGCGCAGCACAGCCCGCACCACGATGGCCATCCCCCTGCGCCAGGGTGACCGCTACCGCCAGGCCGGCATCGACGGTCTGGACCGTCTGGCGACGGTGTTGCGGGGCGGCGAGGATCCCGGCGAACCGGAGGTCAGCGAGGAGGCGGTGGTCGTCTCGAACGTGCCCAGCCGGGAGGAGACGGCTGAAAGCAATGCCTTCACCTGGGTGGTGGTGCTGCTGGTGGTGGGCTCGGTGGTGCCGATGCTCACCTGGTGGGTGTTCTCCCGCTGAACCCCCACCCCAAAGCCCCCAAGAGCAGCACAAGAGCAACGGCCATGGCCTTTGGCGACTGGATCGGAACCTTCGGCAGAGCCCAGTCGACGGACCTCAGCAGCGACCTGGAGCGGGGCTATGAGGCGGCCCTTGAGATCCAGAGCATCGAGCTGGAGCACTACAACGACAGACCGGTGCGGCCGGAACTTGAGCTCCGCATCCCTCGCCAGGTGCAGGCCCAGGTGCTGCGGCGCTTCCGTGTCGCCAGCCAGATCTGCCAGCAGGCCCTCCAGAGCGTTGAGCCTTATCGCAAAGAACTCTCCGGCCAGGAGCTGCGTCAGCTGCAGTTGATCGAATCGGTGATGGAGCGCTACGACCCCCGTCGCAGGCCATTGCCGACCCTCAGCCGCGCCCCCGAGGTTCTGCCCCGCAGTCTGATGGGAGTGGTTGACCAGGTGCGGCGGCAGCTCGATCCGGATGCGGAAGCGAGCGTGGTGGCGGGCTTCCGCCGCCGCCGCGATTCCACCCTGGTCTCCCTGCGAATCCTGCTGCTGCTGGTGCTGGTGCCGTTGCTGGTGCAGCAGGTGAGCCATAGCTATGTGATTTCACCGCTTGTTGATCGCTACGCTCCTGCAACACCCCTGCTGAACTACTCACGGCCCCACATGGATGAGCGGGCCGTCGAGAAGCTGCGAGCCTTCAAAGCCGAACTCGAATTCGATTCCCTACTCAATAATAAGAGCCTTCCCGACCAGGAGGAATTGCAGAAGCGTCTGGCCGAAAAAGCTCAGGAGCTCAAGAAAGAGGCCACCGAGGAGGGCAACCACGCCATCAAAAACATCCTCGCCGATGTGATGGCCTTCATCGCCTTCGTTCTTGTCTGCTGGTTCGGCCAGCGTGATATCCAGGTGCTGAGGGGTTTTCTCGATGAGGTTGTCTATGGCCTAAGCGACAGCGCCAAGGCCTTTGCCATCATCCTGTTCACCGATATCTTCGTTGGCTTCCACAGCCCCGAGGGCTGGACAGTGCTGTTGGATGGCATCGCTCACCATCTTGGTCTTCCTGCGCGGGAGAACTTCATCATGCTGTTCATTGCCACCTTCCCGGTGGTACTGGCCACCATTTTCAAGTACTGGATTTTCCGCTATCTCAACCGCGTCTCCCCTTCCTCGGTGGCCACCCTGCGCAACATGAATGGCGGTGGCTGATTCCCTGTCCCGTCTGACTTTGATCAGCGGACCGGCCGGCAGCGGCAAGAGCCGCTGGGCCGAGCATCTCGCCGAGCGCTCCGGCCTGGCGGTCCACTATCTGGCCACCGGCCCCCAGGCCAGCGGCGATGCCTCCTGGCAGCGGCGCTTGGAACGCCACCGCCGCCGCCGGCCGGCCAGCTGGCGCTGTCTGGAGGTGGGCGGCGCCCTGCAGGAGGGGTTGGCGGCCCTGCCCGCGGCGGATCTGGCCCTGGTCGATTCCCTGGGCACCTGGGTGGCCGCCCACCTCGATTGCAGCGACTCTGGCTGGGAACGGCTTGGCGTTGGCTTGGTGGAGGAGCTGCGCCGACCGGGGGGGCCGGTGTTGATGGTGATCGAGGAATGCGGCTGGGGGGTGGTCCCCGCGACCGCGATTGGCGGGCTGTTCCGGGAGCGGCTGGCGGCACTGCAAAGGCGACTGGGCGAGGGCTGCGCCACCTCTTGGCTGGTGCTGCAGGGTCGTGCCCTCAACCTGCACCAGCTCGGCCTGGCGGTCCCTGCGGAGGCCTGAACCATGCCAAGGGTGGTGCTGTTCCAACCGGAGATCCCACCAAACACCGGCAACGTGGCCCGCACCTGCGCCGCCACGGCCAGCGACCTGCACCTGATCGAACCGCTCGGATTCAGCCTGGAGGACCGCTATCTGCGCCGGGCTGGCCTGGATTACTGGCCCCTGGTGCGCCTGCACCGCCACCGGGATGGAGCGGCCTTCCTGAAGGAACAGGGGCGGCTGGGGGGTCGGTTGGTGGCCCTCAGCGCCCGAGCCAACGGCGACTACACCCTGTTTCCATTCGAGGACGACGACTGGCTGCTGTTCGGGCGGGAGAGCGATGGGCTGCCCCAGGGGCTGCTGGAACGGGCGGATGCCCGTCTGACGATCCCGATGGCGATGGCTGCACAGCAGGACCAGGCAGGGGTGCGCAGCCTCAACCTCTCGGTGGCCGTGGGGGTGGTGCTGTTCGAGGCCCTGCGCCAGCTGCGCGCCAGGCCCCCCGCCAGCGGCAGCGTGACCTGAGGGGCCCGAAGCCAGATCTGGTGGGCAAGCCAGCGGATTCCGTCGCCTTCAGCACTTGTGCCCCCGCTGTGGACCGGTTACTGTCTGCCGGTCGCGTGGATGTCGGCTTCTCCACGGGATTTGTCCAACGGGTGAACTCTGCATGAAGCCTTTCCGGTCCATCCTTCCTCTGCTGCTCGTCGCTCCGGCCGCGTTCCCCTTGGTGAGCGCGATCGCCAGCAACCCCAAGGTTCTGGGTGATCCCAGCGATCTCCTGCCTCTGGTGGATTCAGCCTCAGGGCCCCTGGATGTTCCGCAGAGCCCCGCCGCTGCCGAACCGGTCGGTGCCGGAGAAACCGCCTCCGACCCTCCGTCGGCCCCTGCCGCGGTGGCGATGCCGGCGAATGAAACACCCCCGACCGCAACCGACGCCACCCTTCTTGCCCTGGAACCTTCCACCGGCTCCCGGGGTCCCATTCCTGCCCCCCCGGAACCGGTGAATCCTTCGGCGGTCGTCCGCCTCGGCGACACCCTGCTCAAGATCTCGCAGCGTTACGGAATCACGATCACCGAGTTGCTGCGCCTCAATCCAGGTCTCGATACAGCTCGGCTGGTGGTGGGCAGCCAGATCCAGGTGGCCCGATCCGCAACCGGACGCTCCCGCATGCTCCTCGGCCTGGCCCCGGTTGGCAGTGGTGGGCTGAGCTGGCCTGAACTGCCAAGGTTTGCAGAGGAGCGGAACGGCACGCCGAATTCCCTGGGCGGCAGCTTCCTCTGGCCGGCAGAAGGCATCTTCACGTCAGGCTATGGCTGGCGCTGGGGGCGCATGCACAAGGGCATCGATATCGCCAACAACGTCGGCACACCGATCAAGGCGGCGGCGGCTGGTCAGGTGACCTTCTCCGGCTGGCACGACGGTGGCTACGGCTATCTGGTGGAAATCACCCATGCTGATGGCACCCTGACCCGCTATGCCCACAACAGCATGCTGCTGGTGCGAGAGGGTGAAGCGGTCGAACAGGGCACGGTGATCAGCCGCATGGGCAGCACTGGACGCAGCACCGGCCCCCATCTGCATTTTGAGGTGGTTCCTCCTGGCCAGGGTGCCATGAATCCCCTGCTGGTCCTGCCGCCCCGGGCCTGAGCAGCCCCGGCCCCGCCCCTGCCCTCTCCAGGCCGGGGGCGCCGTCCCGTACAATCAGAGGACCGCGGCTCGGTAGCTCAGCTGGTTAGAGCGTGGGATTCATAACCCCAAGGTCGGGAGTTCAAGTCTCCCCCGAGCCATTCCATTGGCCACAGCAGGTTGTCGCGGCCTGCTTCCAGCATCAACCCTCCACCAACGCCATCAATCCCCAGCCACAGGATTGAATCCAGGCGTTGGGGGAGGTTTTTAGTTCTGCGGGTGCGTGTTGGATCGGGGGTAGGACGTCTCCCTGCCCGCATCTGCTCGGAGATCTTCGCCACTGGACGACCGTTCAGCAGGAAACGGCTGGGGCCTGGCCAGCAGATCCCGGATGTGCGGATGCGCTTCGGGGTCTGCTGGCCAGAAGCGTCAGCGCATCTCAATGGCGCTGAGCCGATCTCGAAAACTGCCGGAGCCCGGATCAGCCTCGGCAGCGGATGCGTCGAATCGATCGGCCCAGGGAGCGCTTCCAAGGCTGCCAGGGGCCTGGGTCAAGGCGTCAGGGTTCTGGACCACGACCACCTCGGCGCCGCCGACGGGGGATCGGCGGCTGCGGCTGGGACCAGCCTGGGCGCGGGCCTCGATGGCGCGGGTGAGACTGCGGCTGCGATTGGCGGCACCAACGGTCTCACCATCCTTGGGGCGGATCAGGGGGTTGCCCTTCAGATCGGACCGCACCTGATTGAGGAGCCGGAAATGGCCGGTGGTGTTGTATTTGCGGAGAACGGTGGGATCCCAGGGCATCAGGGCTGCGGCGGAAGAGCTTGGAGCTGCGTTGACGAGCCTATGGCCCCGACAACCGCAAGGGCGGAGGAAATTGTGATAGCTTGTATCGAGGCTAGTGAAAGTCGTACCGACTACGCCTTGCCCGGCCCGTGAGTTCCAGCCCGTCGCTCACTGCTCGCGCGACCACGCCAGGACTACGCGGTCGGCATGCCGCCGCGGCGGTGCCGTCCCCTGACCCTCCACCATTCCCCCAAACACCATGACCCGGCTTGTCGGCCTGCCCGCCCCCGACTTCACCGCCACTGCAGTGGTTGATCAGGAATTCAAGGAGATCACGCTCTCCGACTACCGCGGCAAATACGTGGTGCTGTTCTTCTATCCTCTCGATTTCACATTCGTCTGCCCCACTGAAATCACTGCCTTCAGCGATCGCTACGCTGATTTCACCAGCAAAAACACCGAAGTTCTGGGCGTCTCCGTCGACAGCCAGTTCAGCCATCTCGCCTGGGTTCAGACCGATCGCAAGAGCGGTGGCCTGGGCGACATCGCTTACCCCCTGGTCGCTGACCTGAAGAAAGAGATCGCCGCTGCCTACGAAGTTCTCGACGAATCCGCCGGCATCGCCCTGCGCGGCCTGTTCATCATCGATCCCGATGGTGTGATCATGCACAGCACCATCAACAACCTGCCGGTGGGTCGCAGCGTCGATGAAACCCTGCGCGTTCTGCAGGCCTTCCAGTATGTGCAGTCCCATCCCGATGAGGTTTGCCCCGCCAACTGGCAGCCTGGTGAAAAGACCATGAATCCTGACCCTGTCAAGAGCAAGGATTTCTTCGCTGCTGTCAACTGACCCAGGGACCATCTCGCGATGGCCAGGACCCTCCCCGGAGGGTCCTTTTTTTGTGGAGACTGCAGTCGCCCGCTCTGCGCAGGGGATGGAGTCGGACCGGTCAGCGCCTGGAGAGAGCAGCCGGCTGCCCAAGCTGGACCCCGATGGGGCGCTGACCTCTCGGCCGCCCACCATGACAGGGCTTGCTACGGACCGGGTCCGGAGCTGGTTCAGCCCAACACCGAAGCCAGCAGACGCCGGCCATCAAGACCCCCGGTGGCGGGATCACAGGCGCGCTCGGGATGGGGCATCAGGCCGAGCACATTGCCCCGGGCATTGCAGAGTCCAGCCACATCGCCAACGGAACCATTGGGGTTGTCGCCATAACGCAGGACCACCTGATGGCGATCCTCCAGCTCGGCAAGACCCTGCGGATCGATCTGGAAGCGCCCCTCTCCATGGGCGATCGGCAGGGTGATCGCCTCCTCGTCGCCGTAGCTCCGCAACCAGGTGCAGGGGCCGGGGGAGACCCTCAACGGCTGGGGTTGGCAGAGAAAGTGAAGATCACGGTTGCGGGTCAGGGCCCCGGGGAGAAGACCCAGCTCGGTCAAGACCTGAAAGCCATTGCAGATGCCGAGCACCGGCCCTCCTGCAGCGGCGAAGCTGCAGACCTCCTCGAGCACCGGGGCGAAACGGGCGATCGCACCGCAACGCAGATAGTCGCCATAGCTGAAACCACCCGGCAACACCACCGCATCGAGCCCACCCAGATCACGCTCCTCATGCCAGAGGAAGCGGGTGGGGATTCCCAGACAGCCCTCAAGGGCCCAGCGCACGTCCCGATCGCAATTGGAACCGGGAAAGACCACGATGCCGACGGTCATCGCCCTTCCTCGGACCCATCCTGGAGTTCGAGGCGCCAGTCCTCGATCACCGGGTTGGCCAGCAGGCGGTCCCCGAGCCGTTCGAGCCGCTCCCGGGCCGCCGCCGGATCCGGGGCCTCCAGCTCCACCTCGATCGCCTTACCGATGCGCAGGCGCCGAACCCCCTCGATCCCCAGGCGGGCGGCGGCGGCCCGAGTGGCCTCGCCGGCGGGGTCGAGCACCGAAGGTCGCAGCGAAACCAGAACACGGGCTTGGTACAGAGGCACCGGCATCAGGCGAATGCTCCGATCCTCGCAGCCCACCTCCCAGCCGGCCGGATCCGATCCATGGTGGAGGCAGCTGCAGCCGCCAGCCGTGGCCCGTGCCGTCGGCCGAATCACCGCAGCGGCGGCCCTGGTGATGGTGCTGCAGGGTGCCGGGGCCGGGCTGACCCATGGGGCCGCCAGCCCCTCCAGCACAGGCCTGCCCCTGGAGTGCCGCCTGGGCGATGGCCCCTGGCAGGCCTGCTGGATGGAGGTGATCGAGGTCGGCCGCCACTGGGTGCTGCGGATCGGCCATCGCCATCTGGAATTCCGTCACGATGGCCGCGGCGTGTTGAGGATGCAGCGCGATGGCGGTCCCTGGCGCACGGTGACCGGTCGCTGGCAGCAGCCGGGAGACCTCTGCTGGGATGGCCTCTGCGCCCGGGGAGACATCCCCCTGGACTGACCCCCTGGATCAGCGGCCACCCAGCCCCGTGGAAACCCCAGACCCTGTTGCGGGGAGCGGGAAGAGAAAACCCGGAGACCGACCCTGATCAGAAGGCGAGGCTGACGCTGATCACCAGCGAGGGCGCCGGGGCGATCGTTCAGAGGGCAGCGCAGGCGCGCTCCAGGCGCTCCGCATCGGCTGCGGCGCCAAGGACCACCAGCTCCAGACCCGGTTCAGCGGAGGATGAACCCTCGGGGAGACCGCCTTCGAACCAGCATTCAAGCCTCGGGCCGACCGCCTGGATCTGCAGAGGAAGGGAGCGGCCCTCCAGGTTGAGCCGACCCTTGAGCCGCAGCACAGGCTGATCGCGGATCAGCTGGCGCAGGCGGAGCTCCAGATCCGCTCGGTCCCAGAGGCCGCTGCGACGGACCACCACCGCATGCATGGCCACATGGGCGTGATCGTGGTCGCCGTGATGATTGTGGTGGTCCTGGTGGTCCTGGTGGTCGTGGTCGTCCGCAGCGGCGTACTGCGGCCTGGCCGAATCCTCTCCGCTGGGCTGCAGCCGGCCCGACTGGGCCAGCAGCAACGCGGGGTCGATCCGACCGCGGCTCATCGGAAGCAGGGTTGTGCCGGGCCGCACCTTGGGGCGCAGGGCGGTGATCACCCGATCGAGATCTCCTGCATCCAGGGCATCCGCCCGGCTGACCAGCACCAGATCAGCAGCCTGCAGCTGGTCCTCGAACAGGTCCTCGATCGCCCGGATGTGGTCCAGGCTGGGATCGGCCTGGCGTTGGGCCTCCATGGCCCTGGCATCGCCCACCACATGGCCCGCGGCCAGGGCTTCGCCATCCACCACGGTGACCACCGCCTGGACCCTGGTCCGGGCCCGGATCTCCGGCCAGCCAAAGGCCGCAACCAGGGGCTCAGGCAAGGCCAGACCACTGGTTTCAACGACGATGCCATCAAGCTGGTCGGCCTTTTCCAGCAGGCGGGTCATCGTGGGCAGAAACTCCTCCTGCACGGTGCAACAGAGGCAACCGTTGGCCAGCTCGACCAACCGGCCCTCCAGTTCGTCGGCCGGACAGAAGCCACAGGCCGCCAGCAACTCGCCATCGATTCCGAGCTCGCCGAACTCGTTGACCAGGACCGCCAGCCTCTGGCCACTGGCCAGAAGCAGATGGCGCAGCAGGGTGGTCTTGCCGGCTCCGAGGAAGCCGGTCACCACGGTGACCGGAAGACGCGTTGGGGACACCATGGCGGTCAACCCACCAGGGCGGACCAGGTCCAGGCGGCACCGCAACCAAGAAGTGCGGCCGCGAGGATCCGCACGGTGCCGTTCGACAGGGACGCGGCGAAGGTTCGCAGGCCGCCAAGGGCAAGCAACAGCAGCAGGCCCTGACTGATCAGCAAGCCGAGCAGATAGGAGCCGATCGGAGCAGCATTCCAGCCAAGCACCGTGGCGCTCAACACATAGCCATGCATCGCGAAGGCCGGAAGCAGCACCAGGGGGTGGAGACGACCGAGCAACACCAGGCCCACCACCACCAAGGTGAAGGCCACCAAGGCCTCGGCAGCAGGCAGGCCGGGCAGCAGCAAGCCCATGCCGGAGCCGGCCAGACCCACGACCAGCAGGGCGAGCATCCAGACGCTGCGCTGGCGCCAGCCAACCATCGACAGGGCCAGCAAGAAGAGAAGGTGGTCAGGGCCGATGACCGGATGGGCCAGACCGCTCATCAATCCGAGCAGGGGGGTGGGCCGTTCCTGCAGAAAATCGATCAGGTGGTGGGCCTGGGCGCCGGACGGAGCGAGCAACAGGAGCACCGGGATCAGCAGAGCTGGCGAGAGCCGGCGCAGGAGCGGAGCGGCAAGCGCAGGGGAACGGGCGACAAGGGTCTGAAACCCCGTGGATGACGACATGGTGGGGAGGGCCGGTCCGCGCCGGATGGAGAGGGTCGAAACCGGCGGGCGTTCTGACTGGGCCGCCCGGGCGACCTTCACAGCTGCGGGACAGTGCCGGATTGGGGAAGGACTCCCGCACCGGGCTTTCCCCGTTACCTCCGTGGGCTGATCCCCCACGAAACCGGCTGTAGCGAATCTAGGTCAGGCCCGAGAGGCGGACAGCCCAGCCGTTCCCCAGGGGGGCGTGGCAAGCCGTTGCGAACCGGGCCGCAGAACGGGGACAACTCTGCGGCGACGTGTCAGGGTGCCTGGCAGCACGACGCGCCTGGTTGCCTGGATTCTCCTGAACGCCTTGGTCGATGGGCCTAGCGGGCAAGGCGCCCTGGCCTGGCCCTGTCTATGGGATGACGCTGTCCCTGGCAAGGAGGCGACGCAATCGCGAGGTCGACGGCCGGGTGTGGATCTCCCCAGACGTCATGGCGAGAGCCCTAAGAACCAGCGAGACGGGATCGGGAGGCCACTGACCGCAATGGCACGAATGGCATGGACAGTGGACAGGGCCTTGGACGGCCTTGGCGCGACAGGCTCCTAGCGGCAGCGGAGGCTTTCACGGGTGTTGACGCCGGTGCGGGCATTGGTGCCGCTGGCCCGTGCGCAGAGGGCCTTCTGCTCCGGGAGGTCGATCACCGCCTCGCTGAAGTCAGTCCCATCGATCTTGGCCTCACGAAAGCGGCTCTGCATCAGCATCCCGTTGCGCAACACCGCATCGCGGAGGTCTGCCCCATCAAAGCGGCTGGCAAAGGCCACCACATCCTCGAGATCAGCACCGCGCAGGTCGGCGCCGCTGAGATTGCTGGTGTTGAACACGGCCCCGCGCAGATCGGAGCCGTGCAGGTCAAAACCCTCCAGGCTGGCCTTGAGAAATTCCTGCTGGCGCAGGTCGCGGCCATGCATGTCGGGATCGAGGGTCTGCAGGGTGCGTTGGCCCCGCAGCTCCGGAGCGGTGATCGCCAGCGCCGGCGAGGCTGCGACCAACTGAACCGGCAACAGCAGCAGCAAGGCCATCAGGAGGCCCGACAGCAGCCGGTTCAGGCTGCCTTGCTCCCTTTGGTGAGCGGGGCGACGGGGGCGAATCCCGGGACGAAAGACTCCGGCGAGAAGGCCGGCGCGGCCGCGGCTGCAGATGGTGTTCAAGGACCCCTCGGTACGCTGCAACAACAAGTTATGGCAGGCATGGCCATGTCCCTGCGGGTGGTGGTTCCCCCCCATCCCCTGATTGCCCACTGGCTCTGCGTGCTGCGCGATCCGGCGACCCCCTCGCCCCTCGTGGGCACGGCGATGGCCGAGCTGGGCCGCTGGCTCACCTACGAGGCCCTGCGCGACTGGCTGCCCCAGCGGGCTCTTGAGCTGGAGACCCCCCACGGCCCCTGCGAAGGGCAGGTGGTGGATGCCTCGGTGCCCCTGATGGCCGTTCCCTTCCTGCCAGCCGGCCTGGGCCTCTGGGAGGGTGCCAGGGGGGTGTTGCCGGCGGCGGCCCTGGCGCCGCTCAGCGCCGGGCCCGCCGATCTGGACAGCCGCTGGTGGCCGGAACGGATCGGAGAGCGGGTTGGTGTGCTGCTGTTCCTCGCCCAGATCGCCAGCGGGCGCAGCCTGCTGCGGGTTCTGGAGCAGCTGCGGCAGCTCGGGGTGGAGGGGCGGCGGCTGCGGGTGGTCACCACGGTGGCGGCCGCACCTGGGCTGCAGCTGCTCGGGGAGACGGTGCCCGATCTCACCATCTACTGCGCCTGCATCGACGCCCAGCTCGACGCCCGAGGCCAGCCGCTGCCAGGCATCGGTGATGTGGCGCAGCGCTTCACTGGAATCGATCGCGGCGGCTGCCTAGGCTGAGGTCAGCCAACCCCGTACCCATGGCCGACTCCCGCAGGGATCACCGTTCGGACGACCGGGACCGGGATCGCAGCGGTGGCGGTTCTGCCAGCACCCTGGTACTCGGTCTGCTGGGTGGCACGGTGCTGGGGGCAGTCGGCCTGGGCTGGTGGCTCCTGAACGAAGCAGACCGCCGCCGCCGCCAGCGCACCCTGCCCACCGCCCTCAGCGCCGGCGAGGGGCGCCCCCTGAGCGTTGACGGTCCGGTGGAACTGCCGCTGCGGCTGCGCAACGGCCGCCAGGACAGCGACGGTCCCGCCCTCCAGGAGAGGGTGCTGCAGCTGAACCAGGCCATCGATGAGGTACGACGCCAGCTTGAGTCCCTGCAGCCCCTGCCCTGATCCGGTCCCTCGGTAGGTTTCCCCACGACCTGCCCGCCCAGACCATGCTGCGCTCCGCCGCGATCACCCAGGGGATCCAGCGCTCCCCAAACCGCGCCATGCTGCGGGCCGTGGGTTTTGGCGACGACGACTTCAACAAGCCGATCATCGGCATCGCCAACAGCTACAGCACGATCACCCCGTGCAATCTGGGTCTGAATGATCTGGCTCGTCGGGCGGAACAGGCGGCCCTGCAAGCCGGGGCGATGCCGCAGATGTTCGGCACCATCACCGTCAGCGACGGCATCTCGATGGGCACCGAGGGAATGAAATATTCCCTGGTCAGCCGAGAAGTGATCGCCGACTCGATCGAGACCGCCTGTAACGCCCAGAGCATGGATGGCCTGCTGGCGGTTGGCGGCTGCGACAAAAACATGCCCGGTGCCATGCTGGCGATGGCACGCATGAATATCCCTTCGGTGTTCGTCTATGGCGGCACCATCAAACCCGGCCGCCTCGGCGCCTGCGACCTCACTGTGGTCAGCGCCTTTGAGGCGGTGGGGCAATACAGCGGCGGCAAGATCGATGAGGCCCAGCTCGGCGCGATCGAGCGCAATGCCTGTCCGGGTGCTGGCAGTTGCGGCGGCATGTTCACCGCCAACACCATGAGCGCCGCCTTTGAGGCCATGGGCCTCAGCCTTCCCTACAGCTCCACCATGGCGGCGGAGGATCCGGAGAAGGCTGATAGCGCCGCCCGCAGCGCTGAGGTGCTGGTGCAGGCCATCGCCCAGGACATCCGCCCCCGGGACCTGATGACACGCCAGGCCTTTGAAAACGCCATCAGCGTGATCATGGCTGTCGGCGGCTCGACCAATTCGGTGCTCCACCTGCTGGCGGTGGCCCGCACCGCCGGGGTGGAACTGGCGATCGAGGATTTCGAGGCGATCCGGCAGCGGGTGCCGGTGATCTGCGATCTCAAGCCCAGCGGCCGCTACGTGACCGTGGATCTGCACAGGGCTGGCGGCATCCCCCAGGTGATGAAGCTGCTGCTTGATGCCGGTCTGCTCCATGGCGACTGCCGCACGGTGGAGGGCCGCAGCCTGCGGGAGGTGTTGGCGGAAGTGCCCTCCGTGCCCGCTGAAGGCCAGGATGTCATCCGTCCTCTGAGCAACCCGCTCTACGCCAAGGGCCACCTGGCGATCCTCAAGGGCAACCTGGCCCTCGAGGGCAGCGTGGCCAAGATCAGCGGCGTTCGCACCCCGGTGCTGACCGGCCCGGCACGGGTGTTCGAAAGCGAGGAGGAGGCCCTGGCGGCCATCCTGGCCAAACGGATCCGCGAAGGGGATGTGGTGGTGATCCGTTACGAGGGGCCGGTCGGTGGTCCAGGGATGCGGGAGATGCTGGCCCCAACCGCCGCGATCATCGGCGAGGGCCTGGGCGACAAGGTGGCCCTGATCACCGATGGGCGATTCAGCGGCGGCACCTACGGCATGGTGGTGGGCCACGTGGCGCCGGAGGCCGCCGTCGGCGGAACGATCGGCTTGGTCGAGGAGGGAGACAGCATCACCGTGGATGCCGAACGCCTGCAGCTCCAACTCCATGTCGACGATGCTGAACTGGAGCGTCGCCGAGCCAGCTGGCGGGCCCCGGAACCGCGCTATCGCACCGGAGTCCTCGGCAAGTATGCCCGTCTGGTCAGCAGCAGCAGCCGCGGGGCCGTGACCGATCAACCCTGACGGCGGACGGCGGATCTCCTCAGGAGGTTGGTTCGACCAGCAGGGCCCGAAGCCTGCGGGCCAGGGCTTCCAGGGCCTCCCCACCGGTGGGCCGCGGGCAGCGCTGGCCCTGAGGATCCATCCAGACCGGATGCTGGCCGTGCCAGAGGATCGGCCGATCGTCCTGCCCCAACCAAGCGAGGGTCAGGTGAAGATTGGCGCTGGCGCCGCTGCCGCTGCTGAACAGCTCAAGCTCCAGGTCGTGCTCAGGCAGTCGGGCGCCATCGCCATCGCGGCATTCCAGATGAAGGCAGCAGTCGGTGCCGCTGGGTTCGCCCTGGGGCACAACCCCATGGCGCATCGGGCGTCGGCAAAGATCAGCCGCCGCCGCCACCAGCTGCAGCAGATCGGGGCCGCTATGGTCGCCGGCATCCGCCAGGGGACCCTCCACCGGATCGGTCCCTGTCCGAGCCGCGGGGGGCACAAGCGAAGGCTGGGCTCCCGGAAGCTGGGGGCCGGCAGGGGGCTCTCCGGAGCGGCCCCCAGGTGTGGGCGACGGGCCGGAACCGCGGTGGTCGGCGGCACTCATCGTTCGGCCCAGATCGCCTGAAGGGCCAGGTTGAGGTGGCCTGGGCGGAAGCCGGTATTCACGCCACCGGCGTCATCGAAGCGGGAGTGAAGCAGCTGCAGGCGGATGATCCGGCCTGGATCGAACCGCAGCGGCAACCCCAGGGGAAGACCCTGGAGCGGCTTGGCCCGGAGGGAGGGGGTGAGCTGGTCAAAGCCGATCCTCACCCTGCAGAAACCCTCAGCGGCTGTGGCGAACTCATGGACCCAGCGCAGCCCCCCGGGGATCAGCTCAGTCAGTCCGGCCAGGCCATCGGAGCAGGCGACGGCGAGCTTGTAACGACGTCCCTCACCGGCCAGTTCCAGGGCCAGGGCGCCGTAGCCGGAGAGATCCAGAGGGGGCGAAAACAGGGGGGAGCGCACACTGATGAAGCCGCCCCCCTCCGCCACCACCTGCCCGTCGAACACCAGGCCCTCGGGTCCACAGCGGCAGTCACCGCTGCTGCGGCCACCCATCACGGTGTCATTGAGGGCATGCCAGCCGCTGAAACCAGCGCCACTGACCAGCAGGAGGTCGGGATCCGAAGCCCTGGATCCTGCGGCCGCAGCGAGCCCCGCAGGCCCGACACCGGGATCCGCCGCCATCGGCCCATCCGCAGACTCAGCACTCGCCATCCGCTCCACTTGCGATTGCTCCCATCCTGCTCGCCATCCCGCTGAGACGAGTGGGAGTCGGACGGGACAGAGGGCCTGCGGGGCGAATCCCGTCCAGGCGGGCAGGGGGCAACACGGAGCCATGGCGCCGACAACGGGGGGAACCTGAAGGTGGCGGCGGGAGAAGGTCGGGGCGGGCTCAGAGCAAGCCTTCGGCCGCAGCGGCGTCAGCGAGGATCACCAGGGGCGAAAAGGGCTGCACCAACCGGGCCGGGGTGCGTTCGGCAGGCTCCTGGGGATCGAGAAGACGTGCCAGGGCCTGTCGTTTGCCGGCCCCGCTGACGAGCACGATCACCTGACGGGCGGCGCTGAGCACCGGGGCCGTGAGGGTGACCCGTGGCAGACCCTTGCCCTCGCCAAGGGTGACGCTGCAATCGCGGACCGACGCTGCCGGGGTGCCGGGAAACAGGGAGGCGGTATGGCCGTCATCGCCGAGGCCAAGCAGCATCAGGTCAAACACCGGTGGGTCACCGCTGCACAGCTGCGCCAACAACTGGGCATAGGCGGAGGCGCTCTCCGCTGGGGAGGGCCGATCGGTGGGCACGGGATGGAAGCAAGCCTGGCTACCCGGTGGCTCGACCAGGAGGGTTTCGCGAAGCATCCGGGCGTTGCTGGCGGGATCGTCGGCCGGGACCCAGCGCTCATCACCGAGCAGAACGTCAACCCTGTCCCAGGGCAGGTGCTCCTGGCCAAGACGCCGGTAGACAGGCGCTGGTGTCTGGCCGCCGGCCAGGGCGATCTGGGCCCGTTCCCGTTGCACCAGAGCGATGTCGATGGCCGCAGCCATCCGCTCGGCCGCCTGGCGGACCAGGTCATCGGCGGAGGGCGCCACCACCAATCGGGTGATGCCCTGGGAACCACGCTGAAATTCCCTGTGGAGGGATCCCATCAGAGCCACTCCGTGTGGAAGTTGCCCTCTCGGTCGGTTCGTTCGTAGGTGTGGGAGCCGAAGCAATCACGCATCGCCTGCACCAGATTCTGGGGGAGCCTGGCGGTGAAGCTGCTGCTGATGTAGTCCAGGGTGCTGCTCAGGCACGGCACGGGGATTCCAGCCAGGGCAGCGCCGGAGACCACCTGCCGCAGGCCGGGCAAGCGGCGACGCACCTGGTCGAGGAACCAGGGATCCAGCATCAGGTTCGGGAGATCGGCCCGGAAGGCGTAGGCATCCTGAATGCGCTGCAATAGGCGAGCGCGAATGATGCATCCGCCCTTCCAGATGCGGCCGATCTCGGGAAAGTTGAGGTTGTAATCGTGGAGCTTCGAGGCTTCCTGCATCAGGGCCATGCCCTGGCCATAACTGGCGATGCAGGCCAGGATGCAGGCATCCTGCAGCGGCGACATACCATCGGCGGGGGTGCCCAGGTCGAAGGGGAGACCCGCGGGCAAGGTCAGCAGAGGTTCAGCGGCGATGCGCTGAGGTCTCTGGGAGCTCAGAACCCGAGCGTTGAGGGCTGCATAGATCGTCGGCACCGGCACACCCATGTTGAGGGCGCTCTCGACGGTCCACAGACCCGTGCCCTTCTGGCCGGCGGCATCGACGATCTGCTCGACCAGGTCGTTGCCGCTGAGGGGATCCTTCGTACGCAGGCAGACCTCTGTAATCTCGACCAGGAAGGAGGAGAGCTCCTCGGTGGCGTTCCAGCCCGCCAGCACATCAGCCATGGCGGTGCCATCGAGACCTGCGACACGCTTCATCAGGTCATAGGCCTCGGCCAGGATCTGCTCGATGCCATATTCGATCCCGTTGTGGACGGTCTTGACGAAATGACCGGCTCCCCCTGGACCGACGTATGTGACGCAGGGACCATCAACCACCTGGGCAGCCATGCGGTTGACCAGTCCTTCGATGGCGTCATAGGCGGTACGGGTGCCACCGGGCATCATGCTGGGCCCCTCCAGGGCTCCCTTGGCGCCACCGGAGACACCCATGCCGATGTAACCGAAGCTGCGACTCTCCAGTTCCTGAACGCGGCGCTCGGTATCGGTGTAAAGGCTGTTGCCGCCATCGATCAGCAGATCACCCTCCTCCAACAAGGGTGAGAGGGTGGCGATCATGTCGTCGACAGGCTGGCCCGCCTTGACCATCATCAAGATGCGTCGAGGCCGCTCGAGAGCAGCCACGAACTCCGGCAAGGTCTTGGCGCCAATGATGTCCTTGCCGGCACCACGGCCAGCAAGGAACTCCTGGGTCTTGGCGAAGGTGCGGTTCCAGACCACGCTGGAAAACCCGTTGCGTTCAGCATTGAGGACAAGGTTCTCCCCCATCACTCCGAGGCCGATCAGGCCAAAATGTGCCTTGCTCATGGGAAGGGCTCAATCCTTACAACCCAGTGTGACCAGGAGAGATGGTCCATGCCCTGAACGAAGGCTTCCTGTCAGGAAAGGCTGGCGCACGGGCTCCAGCCCCCCCGAACTCAGATCACGGTGCCATCAGGGATGCTGCCATTTTTAACGATCACAACAATTCCGTTGCGAATATAAAAATTCAGCTCGGGTCTGTCAGCCTCTTCAATGCGGTTGGCATTGGTGATCGTCACGTTCTCACCGATGCGAACGTTCTTGTCCAGAATCGCTCGTCGCACGGTCGTACCACGTCCGATACCGATCGGAATCCCACCACGTTCTCTCAGCACCAGGCGTTCCTGCAGAGACTCGAAGTAATCCGCTCCCATCAACAGTGTGTCTTCCAGAACAACCTCGTCTTCGATCCGGGAACGAACACCAAGTACGCAATGATGAATGCTGCAAGCTTTCAGCAGAGAGCCTTCGCCGATGATCGATTGCGTGACCTGAGTATCATGCAATTTGCTGGGCGGCAGATAACGAGGGCGGGTATAAATGGGAAACTTTTCGTCATAGAACGAAAAAGCTGGATTGGGCTGATCGGTGAGTGCAAGATTGGCCTCGTAGAAAGCACCGATGGTCCCAATATCCTCCCAGTAGTCATTGAAGAGGAAGCTCTGCAGCTTGTCGCCACGGGCCAGGGACGTGGGGATGATCTCCTTGCCGAAGTCAGTCGCAGTTGGATTGCCATTCAGCAAATCAAAGAGTGTTTCCCGGCTGAACACATAGATTCCCATCGAGGCCAGATAGGGGCGCTTGGCCGCATCGTCCTCGGAGAGGCCTAGAGATGCGGTATCGACGCGCATCTCCAGCAGAGCGTCTCCTTTCGGCTTCTCACGGAATTCCTGGATCCGACCGTCGTCTGTGGTGCGCATCAAGCCAAAGCCTTCGGCCTGGGCTGCATCCACAGGCAGAGCACCGACGCTGAGCTGTGCGCCAGTATCAATGTGGTGCTGCACAAAACGGCTGTAGTCCATCCGATACAGCTGGTCACCGGAAAGGATCAGGTAGTGATCCACATCCCATTCCTGGAATAGCCACTGATACTTCCGCACCGCATCCGCAGTTCCCTCAAACCAGCTGGGACTATCGGGGGTCTGCTGAGCCGCCAGGACTTCGACAAACCCCTGACCGAAACCGGCCGAGAGGTTGTAGGTCATCGTCAGGTGACGATTGAGGGAAGCACTGTTGAACTGGGTGAGAACGTAGATCTTGTTGATCTCTGAATTGATACAGTTGCTGATCGGAATGTCGATCAGCCGATACTTGCCTGCCAGGGGCACAGCAGGTTTCGCCCGCATCCGGGTGAGGGGGTAGAGACGGGTGCCTGCACCGCCACCAAGAATGATCGCCAGAACACGCTTCATTGCATGACCCCCGTAGATTCCATCGAGGAAACCGTAGGTGAGCCAGCGCTGGATCGGCGGCAAACAGCGACACTTCGTTGCCGGTGTTGGTGAACCATGGTGATCGCTCAGAAATCGGGGTCGTGGTCGTTTAGCTCAAACAGCTCAGCCAGCACCCGCATTGCGGTGTGCCGCTGCTGCCGGGGTTGGGGGGCACGCAGGTGGGTGACCGGAGTATGCAGAATCTTATTGATGATGCCCTTGCTCAGAGCCTCAACCACCTTGCGCTCCCGCGCCGAGAGGTCTGGACCCATGCGGCTGAGAGCCTTCTGGAGTTCCTGCTCACGGATCTCCTCCAGCTGAAGGCGGAGGCGATTGACGAGGGGGACAGCCTCAAGGCCGTCCCACCATTCGAGAAACAATCGCGCCTCCTCACGAAGCAGCTGTTCTGCCTCGGCGGCCATCTCGCGACGGGCTTCCTGGTTGCGATTGACAACCTCCTGAAGATCGTCAACATCGAAGGACTCAACCCCCGAGAGCTCAGCCACATCCGCACTGATGTTACGCGGCACGCCGATGTCAATCAGCATCAGGCTGGAGCGTCGATTGAGATGTCGCAAGCGGTCCGCGCTGATCACAGGATCATCGGCGGCGGTACTGGTGAAGACCAGGGAACAGGTGCTCAGGCAGTGGTCGAGGTCGTCGAGGGGACGACATTGGACCGGCAGGGCAGGAAAGTCGGCGGCCAAAGCCTCCGCCCGGGAGACGGTGCGGTTGAGAAGAACCGCACCACGACATCCCTTCGATTGCAGATGCTGCAGCAGGAGGCGGGCCATGCGGCCAGCGCCCACCACAGCGACCTGCTCCTGATCGAGGGGCACGAGGTCATCGACTCCGCGCGCCTGACCCACCTTCAACTGAGCGAGCTCAACGGCCGCGGAAGAAATCGAAACCGCGCCTGTGCCCAGGTTGGTTTCGGTGCGCACCCGCTTGCCGGTGCTGACCGCCTGAGTCAGTAAGCGGTTCAGAATCGGGCCCACGGAGCGATACTCCTGGCCCAATCGAACCATCTTCTTCACCTGGGAGAGGATCTGGCCCTCTCCCAAAACCAGACTGTCAAGACCAGCGGCCACGCGGAGCAGGTGGGAGACCGCCTCCTCGTGGTGATAGGTGAAGAGATGGGGTCTGAGCTCCTCCTCAGAAAGCCCGGAGACCTCGGTGAGAAAGGAGGCAACCGCCTGGATGCCATCCTCGGGATGGCGCAGCAGGGTGTAGATCTCGAGCCGATTGCAGGTGCTGAGGATCGAGGCCTCAAGCACCTGCTCATCGGAGCGAAGCTGCTGCAGGGAGGCTTCCAGTCCCTGTTCAGGGATGCTCAGCCGTTCCCGGATCTCCACAGGAGCCGTGCGATGACTGAGTCCGACAACGGCGATATGCATGGAGAAGAATCGCTAGCTGCAGCCCAGGGACTCAGCGCAGCGCGATGCTCTGGGCACCGGGCTTGATGTGGATGGTGTTGGTGAAGCGGGCGGAGCCATCGAGGGTGGAGATCACCAGCGAAGATGTGCGCACGCAATCCTTTTCAAACTTGACGCCATCAAACAACAGTCCATCGGTGATGCCGCTGCCGGCAAACACAACATTTTCACCGGAAGCAAGTTCTTCGGCCTCGTAAATCTTATCGGGGTCAGTGATGCCCATCTCCGCAAGGCGAGCCAGGTTGCCCTCGCGGGTGAGACCTTCCCATTCCTTGGTCTGGGCGACGGCGGGGTCATAGACCAACTGGCCTTGGAAATGACCGCCAAGGGCACGCAGAGCGGCGGCGGAGATCACACCTTCCGGAGCGGCACCGATGCCCATGAGGCAATGGGTGCCGGTGCCAGCGAAGCCGCAGGCGATGGCGGCCTGAACATCACCATCGGAAATCGGCTGGACCCTGGCACCGGTGGCGCGAATCTCAGCGATCAGATCTTTGTGGCGAGAGCGGTCCATCACCACGATCACCAGTTCGCTGGGAGCAAGGCCGAGGCAGGCGCTGAGAATGGCGATGTTCTCGGTGGCCGATTTGCGGATGTCCACCTTGCCCTTGGCCGCCGGCGGAGCCGCCAGCTTTTTCATGTAAAAGTCGGGAGCGTTGAACAGACCGCCGCGGTCAGAGGCGGCCAACACGGCCATCGAGCCACGCTGGTTGTTGGCACAAAGATTGGTGCCTTCGCAAGGATCGACGGCGAAATCCACGCCTGGACCACTGCCGCTGCCCACCTCTTCACCGATGTAGAGCATCGGCGCCTCATCGCGCTCGCCTTCGCCGATCACGATGCGGCCCTGCATCTGGATCTGGCCCATCCGCTGCCGCATCGCTTCGACGGCGGCCGCATCGGCTTCATCCTTCTTGCCGAGGCCGGTCAGGGCTGCGGAAGCGATGGCGGCCTGTTCGACCACCTCGAGAATTTCCTGGATGAGGGTGCGATCCACGGGCGTAAGGCGGTTGGGTAGGGGGCGGGATGGGATTCGAAGCAGGCCGCTGAAGGTTCCTGGAGAGATCTCCTGGCGAATCACAACAGCGAGACGTTTCTCCCAGAGGGCTGGGAGGACGACGGGGCTCGGGACCGCCCCGGCTGGTCTGCGACAGGCCCGAGGGCCAGTGGCAGCGAATCCACGGGTTGAAGGCGCTGGCGGGCTGGCTTTCCCGGAGCGGCGCCATCGTATCAGCGCACACGGGACCCCCGGATCGGCCCGACGGGGCCAGGATCACCCGTGGTCGCACCCGTTGACGTGACGGGGAGGGGCAGGGGCCGATCCGTAGAATCGCCAGGCTCCCAGCCGCCACAGCCCCATGAGCACCAAGTCCCTGGTGATCTCCCCATCCATCCTGTCGGCGGACTTCTCGCGGCTCGGTGAAGACGTGAAGGCCGTCGATGCTGCCGGAGCCGACTGGATCCATGTGGATGTGATGGATGGCCGCTTCGTTCCCAACATCACCATCGGCCCCCTGATCGTCGAGGCTCTGCGACCGGTGACCAGCAAGCCGCTGGATGTTCACCTGATGATCGTTGAACCAGAGAAGTACGTGGCCGATTTCGCCAAAGCCGGAGCCGATATCATCTCCGTCCAGGTCGAAGCATGCCCCCATCTCCATCGCAATCTCAGCCAGATCAAGGATCTCGGCAAGTTGGCTGGAGCCGTGCTGAACCCCAGCACACCGCTGAGCAGCATCGACTACTGCCTCGAGCTCTGCGACCTGGTGCTGATCATGAGTGTCAACCCCGGTTTCGGCGGTCAGAGCTTCATTCCCTCCCAGGTGGAAAAGATCAAGGAGCTGCGTCAGCTCTGTGATGAGCGCGGTCTCGATCCATGGATCGAAGTCGACGGTGGCATCAAGGGCAGCAACGCCTGGCAGGTGATCGAAGCAGGGGCGAATGCCATCGTCAGCGGTTCTGGTGTGTTTGGCCAAGCCGACTACGCCGAAGCGATTCTGGGAATCCGCAACAGCACCAATCCCAACAAAGGTTGAAGCATTGCTGCATCGATTCTCAAAGGGTTGATTCGTCCTTGAGAAATTGCGTCAAGATCAACAAAGCCCTGGCTCAGCCAGGGCTTTTTGGTGTCTGCATGGGCTGAATCTTTCGACTCAACATGCCGACAACGCAGGAAGATCATTGCGTCGCCACAGGATCAGGCTGAACGGTTCATCCAGGCCTGAAATTGGGCCTGAAATTGGAAACAACAGCAACAGGCAACCAAGAAGAAAGCGGGACTGGCGCTGATCTTGACGCGTTGCTGCGGATCATGCGCCAAAGAACCAACCATAACTATGCAAGCCAATGCCCAGCAGGTTGACGCCGATGTAGCAGACGGCAATCACGACAAGACCAGCCGCTGCCACCACTGCTGGTTTTCTGCCCTGCCAACCACGAATCAGACGGGTGTGAAGGTAGGCCGCATACACCAGCCAGCAGATCAGGGCCCAGGTCTCCTTGGGGTCCCAGCTCCACCAGCTGCCCCAGGCCTCATTGGCCCAGACGGCACCGCTGATCAGACCTACGGTCAGAAGTAGGAAGCCGACTGTGATCGTGCGGTAACTCAGGCTGTCGAGCTGCTCAACCAGATTGAATCCGGTGCTGCTGAACGAGAGATTGGCCGAGGCTGATGAACCAGCCAACTGGGCCTGACGGAACCCGCCGCTGCCGATCGAACTGCCACGGATCTGCAGAGCATCATCCCGATCGGTTAACAACACCGCCACGGAGAGGAGTGAGCCCACCAGCAGGGCGGCGTAGCTGAGCATGATCACACTGACGTGCATGACCAGCCAGCTGGAACGCAAAGCTGGGACCAGGGGGGAGGATTCCTGGAGCCGCTCCGGCAGGGCGAAACTGGCGAAGGCCACGCAGCCCAGGGCCATCGGAGTGGCGGCCGCTGGCACGATCGGGCTGGGCCAGCTGCGCTCGACCAGCAACTGGGTGAGCGTGCAGCCCCAGGCCAGGAAGCACAGGGATTCGTAGAGATTGCTGATCGGAAAGTGACCGGCATCCCACCAGCGCAGCACGAGCTGAGCCGTGAGGCAGAGGTTGGCACCCGCCACCAGGATCCGCACCAGGGAGCTGGAGCGCTGGGAGCTCACAGCCCAGAAGGACAAAGGCAGGACCAGCAACAGGAGGCCAAAGGCCACCAGGCCCAGGGCCATCACCGGATCGTTCACCGCAAGGCATCAGCAACGCCGCCAGTCTGCCGTGCGATGGCCAGGCCTGCCTGAATGCCGGGGCGGTATACCGGCCCACAGCCAGCCGCCATCGGTTGGCTTGAGACCCCCGGCCTGCCACGAAGCGCAGGAAGCAACTGGGAGGGTTGGGGCTGGACGGCCAGCAAGGGCGATCAGCGGCTGGCCTGGCGCAGCAGGCCCAGACCTCCGGCAAGACCGACCAGCACCGGACTCCAGGCCGCCAGCAGGGGCGGCAAGGTGCCGGAGATGCCGAGGGAACTGAAGATGAAGGCCATCAGGTAATAGCCAAAGATCAGCAGCACGCTGATCCCAAAGCCCTGGCTGCGGCTGGTGCGGTTGTGGGGACGTACCCCCAGGCTGCTGCCGATCAGACCAAAGACCAGGCAGATGGCCGGGAAGGCAAATTTTTCCTGAATCCTCACCCGCAGCCGCCGGGCCTCCTTGGAATTGCCAGCCTCCTCAAACAACCGCTCCGCCGTGCGCGCCTGGCCCACGGTCATCGCACCGGGATCAGTGGGAATCTTGGCCAGATCGAGGGGGGTGCGGCTGAGCGGATAAAAATAGCGATCAAACCGTGCCGACGTGGTCGAGCCACTGTTTTCATCGAGGTTGACGATCGTGCCATCGATGAATTCCCACATGCCTTCCTTCTCATTCCAGCGACCACTCTTGGCCGTGAGCAGCTGGCGCTGGCCGGAGCGGGAGAAATCAATCACCGTCACATCTTGCATCTGTCCCTGCAGATACTTACGGGAATAAAAAAGGTGGGTGAGCTGTTTAACGCTCTCGCCTTCCAGCTCTTTGATCCGGCCAAAACGGGAATAGAGTACGTTGTTTCCTTTTTCAGTGGTCAGCGCTTTGCCTAGGGCCACCTCCAGGGTATTGGTGGCGGCGAGATTTGCCTTGGGTACGATCAGATCGTTGAACACAAACGTCAACAGGCTCATCAGCAGCGACAGCACCAGGGCAGGAACCACCATGCGTTGGGTGGTCACGCCGACGCTGCGCAGGGCCGTGAGCTCACTGCTGCCAGAAAGACGGCTGTAGGCCAGCAGGGTGGCCATCAGGGTGGCCATCGGAAAGGCCAGCACCAGAAATCCGGGCAGGCGCAGCAGCAGGACCTGGATGGCCGCCAGAAGGGGCAGACCGGATTCCGCCACCCGTCGAACCAACTCGAACACGACCCCAACCGACAGGGACACGGCGGTGAAGGCAGCGATGCCGAACAACAGCGGACCCATCAACTCCGAGACGAGCCAGCGGTCCATCAGGGGCAGGCGCCGCCAGGCCAGGCGAGACGGAAGGGAGCGCAACGCCTGGGCCGTCGGAGGCCACCAGCGGCGGCTCTGCCCGGAACGGGGAAGGGGCATCACAATTGGAATCCCTCCCCGAGGTAGTGGCGCCTGACCAGCGGATCGGAAGCCATGGCGCTGGAGGAGCCGGAAGCGAGGATGCTGCCTTCGGTGAGGATGTAGGCCCGATCGGTGATCGCCAGGGTCTCTCGCACGTTGTGGTCAGTGATCAGCACACCCATGCCCCGATGACGCAGACCATCGATCAGCGTCTGCAGATCGGCGACCGCCAGCGGATCAACGCCGGCGAAGGGCTCATCGAGCAGCAGGTAACGCGGGCCGACCGGTCCCACCGCCAGGGCGCGGGCGACTTCACAGCGGCGGCGCTCACCGCCGGAGAGCTGATAGCCCTTGCGCGCTTGAAAGGCAGTCAGATGGAACTCCTCAATCAGGCTGTCGAGTCGCTCGCGCCGGATCTCCTGCGGTGCGCCACTCTCCTGAAGAGCAAGCTGCAGATTTTCCCTGACAGTCAGGCTGCGGAACACACTCGCCTCCTGCGGTAGATAGCCAATGCCGAGCCTGGCCCGTTGGGGCATGCTCAGGGCCGCCACCGGCTGACCGTCGAGATGGATGGCGCCGCGATCGGGCTGCAGCAGACCCGTGACCAGGTTGAAGGTGGTGGTCTTGCCTGCCCCGTTCGGACCGAGCAGCCCGACGACCTCGCCGGGATGAAGTTCAAGACTCACGCCCTTGACCAGGGTGCGACCGCCCAGGGTGATCGACACCTCCTGCAGGCAAAGGCTCATGGCAGCAGAGAGGGTTGGGCCGTCTGCCCGGGGGTGGACTGAAGACGCAGTCGGCTCATCACCTGGCGACCACCCGTTGGTTCAGCCTGCAGGCGTTCACTGTCGACCCGGTAGGTGAGTCGCTCAGCCTTGATGCGCTGGCCGGCACCATCGACCACCTCCACATCGCCGCTCAACACAAGGCGGGACTCGCGCGAGAAATACTGGGCCTGGCGGGCGGTTGCAATCAGACCGCGCTCGGGGTAGGTGATGCGGACGTTGCCAGTGGCGGTGACGATGCCGGTGCGGTTATCGGCCTGCTGCTGATCTGACTCGATCGTGACCATGCCGCCGGCCTCGGGCTCTGGATTGGCGGCAGGCCTGGAGGGGGCAACGCCACGGGGGGGGGCGGGGGTTGCCGGAAGCTGGGGAGCCGGAGGGGTGGAAAGGGCCTGGGCCTGGACGGGGCGAGAAGGCAGCGGCGCAGGGCCAAGGGTGGCGACGGCACCAGCGAAAAGCAGAAACCGCACGGCCATGCGGGCGCTCTGCCGATCCACAGCAGATCCGGTGCGTCCTGGGGCGGGCTGGCGCAAGGGCTGAGCGGTGAACAAGTGATGGGCGGCAATCTACCGGGGACTGTCACAGGACCCCTGACCCTGCTGTGGCCGGCGGGATCAGCGCTGATCGGCAGCAACAGGAAAGGCGTCAGAGCGGTCTGGCCTCAGATGAGACCGCGGGATCCAGGCGAGGCAACGGCAGCGTCTCCACTGGGAGGCCTGCCTGAAGCGCCTGCAGCCGGTCCCGGGTGAGCTGCTGAACCCTGGCCAGGTCGAGACCGAGGGCGGTGGGATCGGAACCCCGCAGCCGACCGAGTCCCTCTCCAAGCAGGACGGTGGCCCCGCGACCGTTGCCGCGTTCCAGATGGAGATGGGCCACCGCGATCTGCAGAAGGCCCTGAAGCACGGACCGCAGCGGTCCTGCGGTCTCGTGCCAGAGCTCCTCGAAGCCGTCGTGGCATGCGTACCACTGGCCCTGATTGAAAAGGCTGATCGCCTGCTGCAGGCGCGGGTCGGCGATCAGCTCCATCTCCGGATCCTGGCCGGCTGGACAGGAGGGAGGGATTGGCGGCAGGGTCGTCATCCGAGCGGCTGGATCCGGGGGACCTTTAGCGCTTGGCCGGCTTGCGGGCTGGCAGCTTGCGCAGCCGGATCGACTCGGGGGTGACCTCGAGCATCTCGTCTGGGCCGATGTACTCCAGGGCCCGCTCCAGGGTCATCTGCATAGGAGCCTGAAGGGTGTCAAGCTCCTCAGCACCAGCGGAACGCATGTTGGTGAGCTGTTTGGCCTTGCAGACGTTGATCTCCAGATCCTGGGGACGATTGTTTTCGCCGATGATCATGCCCTTGTAGACCTTGGTGCCGGGGGTGATGAAAAACTGACCACGATCCTCCGCGTTCTTGAGGGCATAGAAGGTGGCGGTACCCTCTTCAAAGGCGATCAGAACACCATTGCGGCGGGTATCGAACTCCCCTTGCATGGGCCGATAGTCAAGGAAAGAATGGCTCATGATTCCCTCGCCTCGGGTGGCGCGGATGAACTCGCCCCGGAAACCGATAAGACCGCGGGAGGGCACCACGAATTCAAGCTGGGTACGGCCGTCATTGGTGGCCTCCATATTTTGCATTTCAGCCTTGCGAATCCCGAGCTTTTCGATGCAGGTACCAACCGATTCCTCGGGCACATCCAATACCAGGGTTTCGTAGGGTTCGTTGGGTGTGCCGTCAATGGTGCGGAAGATCACCTGAGGCTGGCTCACCTGAAACTCGAAACCCTCGCGGCGCATCGTTTCGATCAGAATGCCGAGGTGAAGCTCGCCACGTCCACTGACGGACCAGCGATCAGGGGAATCGGTATCCTCAACCCGTAGGGCCACGTTGGTGAGCAATTCCTTCTGAAGACGATCCCTCACCTGCCGGCTGGTGACAAACTTGCCTTCCTTGCCGGCGAAGGGTGAATCATTGACCACAAAGGTCATTTGCAGCGTCGGTTCATCGACTCGGATCAGGGGTAGGGCCTCGGGCTGATCGGGGCAGGCGATGGTCTCGCCGATATTGACCTCATCGAAACCGGCCACCGCGACCAGATCACCAGCGCTGGCCTGCTCGATCTCGATCCGCTGTAACCCTTGGAAGCCGAGGAGCTTGGAGATGCGACCACGCTTGATGCTGCCGTCGTCGCGGATCAGGGCGGCGGGCTGACCGCTGCGGATGGTTCCGTTATGAATGCGGCCGATCATGATGCGGCCCAGAAAATCGCTGTAGTCGAGGGTGGTGACCTGGAGCTGCAACGGTTTGTTGGGATCGCCAACCGGCGGCGGCACATGGCGAAGGATGGCATCAAAGAGAGGCTTCATCGTATCGCTTTCGGTCTTCATATCCGGCTTGGCATAACCGCCCATGCCACTACCGAAGAGATAGGGGAAATCGCATTGATCATCGTCGGCACCAAGCTCGAGGAACAGATCCAGGACTTTGTCGACAGCGACTTCTGGGTCAACTCGGGCGCGATCAATCTTGTTGACGAATACAATCGGTCTCAATCCCTTTTCCAAGGCCTTTTTGAGCACGAAGCGAGTCTGAGGCATGGGGCCCTCATTGGCATCCACGATCAGCAGGCAGCCATCCACCATGCCGAGCACCCGCTCAACTTCCCCACCAAAATCAGCGTGGCCGGGGGTGTCCACAATGTTGATGCGGATACCATTGTAGTCAACAGCGGTATTTTTGGAGAGGATTGTGATGCCCCTTTCCCGCTCAAGATCATTGGAATCGAGAATGCAGGTGGGCACAGCCTCCCCTTCGCGGAAGATGCCGGATTGGCTCAGCAGGGCATCGACGAGAGTTGTCTTGCCGTGGTCGACGTGGGCAATGATGGCGATATTGCGAATCGGCACACCTTTGGCTTCGGTGCTCATGGTTGGCGATGTCCTGAAAAAGTAGGGTGAAAGCTTGGTCTGGCGGCCGGATCGAGCTGGCCGGGTCGTCGTGGCTGTGTTTCGAAGTGGCTGTTTCGTCGTATCCGTGACCGGATCCTCACCGACCCGGCAGCATTCCTGGAGCCGGAATTCAGGGACGACGCGTCCTGGGCGCCGGTGATAGCCGCCGGCGCTGGGGTTCAGCCGGTGGGCGAATCGCTGATCCAGCCCCGTGATGGCCAGCACCGCCGCGCTGCGCAGCGGGATTTCGTTCCCTGTGCCCGCATTGGCAGCACTGGAAGCCGAGCTGGCCAGGAAGAAGCATCAGCGATCATCCTGCTCCCCCTGGCTCCGGATGGCTCAGAGGGGGGGCTGACGGGTTCAGACGTGGCCAAACGGACACGACGGTGTCTCGATGTCGATCAGCGACCGACAACCCCCCGGGGCGTTGGATCGGACCGATGAACGGCCCATGGCGATCGGCACAGGGCAAGCCCCAGCAGTCCCTTGCTTTGAAGCGAATCTTGATCTTAGCGCAGGGTGGGACTTCGCCCCGCGGACCAGGGGCTCAGCGGCTCAGGCGATGGGCTTCGGAGAAGGTCCTGAGCGCCTCGGTGGAGCCCTCATAGCGCCAGTGCCAGGGTTCGAAGCTCACACCCTGACGATTGGCGCGGGGGAAAGAGAGTTGGTAATGGAAACGGGCGGCGTTGGCCACCAACCAGGCATAGGCCCGGGTGGTCTCGAACCGTGGTGAGAGATGGGTGCTGGGATCGCGACCATCGCCCAGATCGACGGCATAGCCGGTGCTGTGCTCGGAGTAGCCCGGCGGTGCACTCACCTGGGCCCTGGTCGAGGCGCTCTGGTTGCGCTCGGCACTGACCTCAAAGAACAGCTGGCGCTGCAGGGCGATGCCACGGAAGGCGCTGAGCACCGCCAGGTCGATCCCCTCCGCCGCCGCCCGGCTACGCATGGCCTGCAGGGCGTCAGCGGCATCGGCCCGCAGCTGCAAACCAGGGGCAATGGAGACCAGGACACCGGCCGGAGCCTCGGCATAGGGGAAATGGCCGAGCAGCCGTCCATCGGCCCCTGGCCGCTCGCGCAGGCCCGCCACCGGCAGCGGCAACCAGGACCGCAACGGCCCCAGGAGCAGGACCGCAGCACTCAGGCCCAGGAGGGGCGTCGCCGCGGCAACCATCCAGGGAAAGCCGCGCTTGGCGCGCTCAGGCTGAGTGCGGCGCCGGGCCACGGGGATGTCCTCGGCGTTGGCGCGGCGGCGATGGCTCCGCATGGCGTCGGCTGAGGGCACTGCCCCGCTGAATCTGGTGAGCACACCATGGCACTGAAGCTTCACGATGCTAAGTCGGTGCTCAAGAAGCCAGCAGCGCAGATGCCACGGTGTTAGCTTCCAGCCAAGACCCCTTGGCTGGAGAAAGTTTCAAGATGTTGCGCGTTGCGGTTGTCGGCGGCGGTCCGAGCGGTTCCTGTGCAGCTGAGGTGCTTGCCAAGGCCGGCATTCAGACCTGGTTGTTTGAACGCAAGCTCGATAACGCCAAACCCTGTGGCGGCGCCATTCCGCTGTGCATGGTTTCGGAGTTTGAGCTGCCTGAGTCGATCATTGATCGCAAAGTTCGCAATATGAAAATGATTTCCCCCTCCAACCGCGAGGTGGATATCAATCTTGAAAACGCTGATGAATACATTGGCATGTGCCGCCGTGAGGTGCTCGATGCCTATCTCCGCAACCGCGCCGCCGAGCTTGGCGCCCAACTGATTAATGGCCTTGTTACCCGTATTGATACCGGCACTAATCGCCAGGGTCCTTACACCCTGACCTACTCGGATTACAGCGAAGGAGAAGCCACCGGTGTGAGCCGCAGCCTCGAAGTGGATGTGATCATCGGTGCCGACGGTGCCAATAGCCGCGTGGCCAAGGCCATGGACGCGGGCGACTACAACGTTGCCATTGCTTTCCAGGAGCGCATCCGCCTGCCAGCCGAAGAGATGAGCTACTACGAAGATCTGGCTGAGATGTATGTGGGAACGGATGTCTCCCCCGACTTCTACGCCTGGGTCTTCCCCAAGTATGACCATGTCGCCGTTGGCACCGGCACCATGCAACAGAACCAGGCTCTGATCAAGGACCTGCAAAAAGGCATCCGCCAGAGGGCAGCCAAGCGTCTGCTCAAAGGTGAAGTGATCAAGGTTGAAGCCCATCCGATCCCAGAGCACCCCCGCCCCCGCCGCGTGGTCGGTCGGATGGCTCTGGTCGGCGATGCCGCCGGCTATGTGACGAAGAGCTCTGGTGAGGGCATCTACTTCGCTGCAAAGAGTGGCCGGATGTGCGCTGAAGAAATTGTTGCTGCCAGCAAGAATGGCAGCCTGGTTCCCAGCGAAGCCGACCTCAAAGTCTATCTTAAGAAGTGGGATCGCAAGTATGGCGCTACCTACAAAGTCCTTGAGATTCTGCAGAATATTTTCTACAGCAACGATGCTGCCCGTGAAGCCTTCGTCGAGATGTGTGACGACAAGGATGTGCAACGCCTCACCTTCGACAGCTACCTCTACAAACGGGTTGTGGCCATGAACCCCTGGCAACAGCTCAAGCTCACGTTCAAAACCCTGGCCTCCGTGCTGCGCGGCCAGGCTCTGGCCCCCAGCGGCTACCGGCCTGTCCCCAGCCAGGTCCGCAGCGAGGCGGAGGTGAAGGCCATGGAGCCCTTCAGCGCGATCCGCGGCGGCATCCGCATCCAGCGCCCTGCCTCGACCACGGCCGCCAACGGCAAGACCAGCGGCGCCAGCGGTTCTGGGGTCGATGGCAGCAGCGATCCTGAGCGCCAACCGGTTCTCTCCTCTCGCCAGTGAGTTCCCCCTGATCGCCACTCCAGACGACGACTCCGTCCCCCCGGTCTGAACCCACCCCCCTGGGGATGCCTCTCCCGGTTCGTGTGGCCATCCTGGCCACACCGACGGAGTCAGATCTGTGTCATTAATCGGCAAACAGCCCATTGGCTGTGAGCCCAACTTTTGCCGCCGCCATCCTCATCGGATCGTTCGCCACTGGCTGGCCGGCCGCCTTCAACATGGCGGCCCCCATTGGTGCGGTCCTGCCACAGGTGTGCTCAGCTTGAGGCCGATGTGTAGTGGCGCAGGGCCATCCGCCACAACAGCCTTGAGCAGATCAGGGCCACCAGCGCCAACCCGGCACTGGCGGCACACCAGAACGGGGTGGTGCGACCCAGCAGGGCCTCGGCGGGAACGTTGGTCAGAAAGGCGATGGGCACAACGGCGGTGAACAGCAGCCGCAGGGCCGGTGGATAGGCACTGATCGGATAGCGACCCACCCCGACCAGACTGCGCAGCACCTCGGTGGCATTCCAGACCTTGACGAACCAGATGCTTGTGGCCGCCAGGATGAACCATAGACTGTAAAGAATTGCCACGCCACAGGCCCACAGCAGCAGGGCTGCCAGCACACCTCCTGGCCCAGGTCGGGCACCGGATCGGACCAGCCCCACCAGAACCAATCCGAAGCCCAGAGCCATCTCCGGCATGCCCCAGGGGGACCAGTTGCGCAGCGACACCCAGAACTGGCTGTCGATGGGCTTCAGCAGCACAAAATCCAGGGATCCGTTCTGAACCTGTTTCACCAGCTCACCCAGATTGGGTCGCAACAGGGTGCTGGAGAACCCATCAAGAAAGGTGGATAAACCCAACACCACCAGGGCCTCCTCCCAGCTCCAACCGCCCAGCCGCTGACCGTGGGCGTAGAAGAGCGACAACGTGAACAGACCTCCCGCCAGTGTGGCGATGCTGGCCACGACTTCGATGATCAGATTCAACTGATACTCCATCTGGGCCGCCAGCGATACCGACCAGAAGCGCAGCAAACTCAGCCCGTAGCGTCCCAGCCCCCTGCGTCGGTCCATCATGCCCCCAATGCAGCGTAGCGTCGCACTCCTGCCCTCCAGAGCAGCAGATTCAGGGGCAGCAGCAATGCCAACCAGCCGAACAGATTGAGAAAGGCTGGGCCGATCGCGATCGGCCCACCAGCGGCAAGTTGGGCCGGTAGATAGATGATCGCTGGAAAAGGGGTATGCAGAGCAACGGCGCGCAGGGGCTCAGGGAACAGCTCCAGTGGCGCCAGCAGACCAGAGAGAAAGAGTTGGGGAATCGCCTGCAATCTCTCCAAGGCACTGACCCGCTCGTTCCAGAAACAGAGCATCGTGATCGCATACTGCATCAGAAAGTTCAAGCAGAAGCCAAGATGCAGGGCCAACAGCGCCAGCAGCAACCGCATCGGATCCAACGGCGGCGCCGCTGCGGGTACCGCCGCCACGAACAGCAGAACCATGGCGGCCACCAGTGGCAGGCGGGTGGCCTGTTCGGCCAGATGGGCGGCCCAGTAGCGCCAGGCCAGGGGCAGGGGTTGAAGCAGGAGTGGTGATAATCGTCCGAGCAGATTGTCCTCCTCGAAGGCATAGATCACCCAGACCACCGTGAACTGTCGTGCCACCAGAGCCGCCAGGAAATAGCGCGCAAACTGCTGGGGATTCACCCCCGCCGCAGCACCGGCGGGGGCGCCGCTCCAGACGGCGTACATCAGCAGCGGCATCACGCCACTCAGAGCCCAGAGCACGATCTCTGCCCGGAATTCGACCATCAGGGCGTACTGGCTGACCAACAGGGTGCGGGCGATGCGCAGGGGGGAACGCCGCATCGGGATCCGCTGGAGCGGCCTGGTGGTGGGCTCCGGAGCAGGGGACCTCTGATGGTTCATGGCGCCACCGCCGCCGGAGTCTGAAACAGCCGACCGATGGTCTGCTCCAGGGGCGGCTCCCGCACCTCCAGATCGAGCACGGGCAACTCGGCCAGCAGTTGTCCCACCACCGCCGTGAGACGGGCCCGTTCCACCAGCAGCACCACCTCACACCCCTGGCAGCGCTCGATCTCGCCATAGATGGCAAAGCGCTCCGCCGGCAGCGGCTCCGCCAAGGCCAGGCTGACCTCTCGCCAGGGCGCCAGGCGTTGACTGAGGCCCTCCAGGCTGCCGTCGTGGAACAGGGTGCCGCCATGGATCAGCAGCACCCGGGGGCAGAGGGCGGTGATGTCACCCATGTAGTGGCTGGTCAGCAGCACGGTGGCACCCGTGCGGCGGTTGTAATCCGCCAGAAAGGAGCGAACGGCGGCCTGGGCGTTGACATCCAGGCCGAGGGTCGGCTCATCCAGAAACAGCACCGAGGGCTGATGGAGCAACGCCGCCAGCAGCTCCGCCTTCATCCGTTGCCCGAGGGATAACTTGCGCACCGGCCGACGCAGCTCCGGTCCGAGCTCCAGCATCTCCGCCAGCTCGTCGATGCGGCGCCGGGCCTCGCCATCGGGTATCCCATAGACGGCGGCGTTGACCGCCAGGGAGTCGAGGGGCGGCAGATCCCAGATCAGCTGTTGCTTCTGACCCATCACCAGGGTGATCGCCCCGAGAAAGTCCGGCTCCCGGCGATACGGCTGGTGGCCCGCCACCGAGACCCTGCCACGGGTGGGATGGATCAGACCACTGAGCATCTTCAGGGTGGTGGTCTTGCCAGCGCCATTCGGGCCAAGGAATCCGACCATCTCCCCCGGCTCGATCGAGAAGCTGAGCTGATCGACCGCCGTGATCAGGCGCTCGCGGCGATGCAGGAAATGGCGAAGGGTGCCCACCAGACCAGGCTGCTTATCAGCCACCCGAAAGGTGCGCCCCAGCTCCTCAACACGAACGATGGCCATCGCGACGCTCAGCCGCTGAGCCGACTGAAATCGGCCAGCACCATGGCCTGGTTGCGCAACACCGCGAGCAGCCTGAGCCGATTGGCCCGCACCCCAGCATCCTCCGCCATCACCAGCACGCTGCCGGGTCCGTCGAAGAACGCGGCCAGGGTCCCGGCGCTGTCGGCCAGACTGCGGGCCAGCAGGGCGTAGCGGCGGTCGTGCTGAGGGCTGCCCGGCGCGACGGGCGGCGTCTCGGCCAGGGAGGCGGCGGAGGGGGCCGAAGGAGCAACAGCCAGTGCATCCGAAGCACGACCGCTGGCAATCGGCTCCAGACGCCGCAGCACCGCCAGCATCGCCGCCTCCGACTCCTTCTCAAACAACGCGGCGTTCACCACGCCCTCGGGACTGAGCACCCCCGACTCCAGATCACTCTTCTCGGCCAGGCGAGCAGCCCGCTGCACCACCTCCTGCACGGCGGCCAGCTCCCCGTCCCGCCGAAGGCTCTGCAACAGGCGGCAGCGGTTGCGGGCATCGGAGGGATCCTCCAGGACCCGTTGCAGTGCCAGTCCCTCCCCCGCGACCGCCTGCACCAGATCGGGGGCGAACCCCTCCTCCTCAAGCAGGCTCTGCAGGCGCTGGCGCAGAAACTCGGCCAGCTCGGCCGCCAGGGTGTGGGGATCGATCCTGTGATGGGGCAGCAACTCAGCCCAGTGGCGGCAAGCGCGCTCCAGAAGGGCCGGCAGGTCAAGCGGCCAGCCGCGCTCCTGCAGGATCAGCAGCAGGCCATTGCCGGCCCGGCGCAGGGCATAGGGATCGGAGGAGCCGCTGGGGCGCTCCCCCTTGGCGAAGATGCTGAGCAGCAGTTCCAGGCGCTCCGCCAGGGCCACGACAGCACCGGGGTCGGAGGATGGCAGGGCATCGCCAGCTCCGCGGGGCAGGTAGTGCTCCAGCACCGCCAGGGCCACGGGGCGGGGCTCCCCCTCGGCGAGCAGATACTTGCCCCCCATCACCCCCTGCAACTCGGGGAACTCGCCCACCATCTGGCTGACCAGATCGTGTTTGCAGAGATGGGCCGCCCGACGGGCGTGATTCCGATCCGCCTCGACCAGGGGCAACCGTTCCAGCAGCGCATCGGTGCACCATTCGAGCCGGTCCACCCGGTCGCGGAGGCTGCCGAGTCCCTCGGCAAAGGTGACCCGATCGAGCTGGTCGCGGCGATCGATGCTGGCCACAGACCGATCGGCCTGCAGGAAGAAGGCGGCATCGGCCAGGCGAGCCCGAAGCACCCGCTCGTTGCCGCGGCGGATCGTGGCCGCAGCCTCCGGATGGCCATCGGCCACCACCAAAAAGCGCGACAACAGCTGGGCGTGGGAATCGAGGGCCAGGGGATCGGCTGGGGCGTCGAGCCGCAGCAGGGGCACATAGCGCTGGTGGACGCGCATCACGGTGCAGAGCAACTCCGGCGGCAGGGCCAGGAAGGGCTCGTCGATGCCTCCCTCAAGCAGCTGGGGCGATTCCACCAGATCCACCAATTCGGCGAACAGGGTCTCGGGCAGGTCCGGGGCGGCGGCCGCCGCCGCCGCTGCCGCCTCGATGGCGGCACGGATGGAGGCCGCACGCTCCTGGCGGTCCACCTGGACAGCGGCGGCGGCGAGGGCGGGACCATAGGCCTCCGCGCTGGCGATCGGCAGGGGTTCAGGCCGCAGACGGTGGCCACGGCTGAGGCGACCGCTGGCCACAGGGGGATCGCAATCGTCCAGGGCGATCGGCACGATCCGATCATCGAGCAGGGCCACCAACCAGCGCACCGGCCGGCTGAAGCGGCTCTCACCAGCGCCCCAACGCATGAAGCGCCGCCCCTGCAGGCCCAGGATCCAGGCCGGCGCCAGCTCGGACAACACCGCTTCCGCCGGGCGCCCCGGCTGCTGGATCGTGGCAAACACGAAGGGACCCTTCTCGGTGTCGCGCACCTCAAGGCTGGAGGGGTCGACACCGCAACGGCGGGCAAACCCTTCAGCGGCACCGGTGGGCTTGCCGCCCTGAAACGCCTGCTGGGCTGGTGGTCCCTTGCGCTCCTCGCGGCGATCCGGCTGACGGGTCGGCAGATCGAGCAGCCGCAGCACCAGACGGCGGGGCGTGCCGTCAACCCGGATGGCAGACGGACGGAGGCATGCGGCGTCCAGATCCTTCGCCACCCTGTCGCGGAGCTGGGTGAGGGCATCCGCGGCGAAATCGGCGGGTAGCTCCTCGGTGCCGATCTCAAGCAGAAACGTGGCCATGGACGCGGGGGCTCGGGGGTCGGGATGCCTGTCGAAACTGTATTGAAGAGCTGGCAAGCCGCCCTGGGGCTTCCGCGTCGTTGGGCGTTCGCTAGGTTCGGGCTCTGCAGCGACGCTTCGCGCATGGGTCCCTCCAGGGTCACCGACCGCGCCAATACCGATGGGCACCCACCCGCCGGCCTGGCCGCGGAGGAAGGTGCCACAACTTCGTCCAAACCACCGAGCCGCTTCGAGCAGCTCAAGGCCGGCAGTGATCACCTTCGGGAACCGCTGCGCAGCGAACTGGCCAACGAATTGCGATCGTTCAGCGAATCGGCGGTTCAGATCCTCAAGTTTCACGGCAGCTACCAACAGGACAACCGCGACAACCGCCGCAAAGGCCAGGAGAAGGACTGGCAGATGATGCTGCGGCTCCGCTCCCCCGGCGGCCGCATCCCGGTTCCCCTCTATCTGGCCCTCGACGGCCTTGCCGACCGCTTCGGCAACGGAAGCCTGCGCGCCACCACCCGTCAGGCCTTCCAGATCCACGGCGTCGCCAAGGCCGACCTCCAGGAGGTGATCGGCACGATCGTGCGGGCGATGGGCTCCACCCTGGCGGCCTGTGGCGACATCAACCGCAATGTGATGGCCCCGGCGGCACCGTTCAGCGGTGGCGGCTACCCGGCGGCACGACGACTGGCGGATCAGATCGCCGATCTGCTCACACCCCAGGCGGCGATGGGCTCCTACCTGGATCTCTGGGTCGACGGTGACCTGAGCTACCGGATCCGCCCCAGCGGCGCCGTGCGCCAGGTGATGGCACGACAGGCCGAAGGCCATGTCTTCAGCGGCGATCCCGAGGAGCCCCTCTATGGCGGCACCTACCTCCCCCGCAAGTTCAAGGTGGCGGTCACGGTGCCCGGTGACAACGCCGTCGACCTGCTCACCCAGGATGTCGGCCTGGTCCTGTTCACCGATCCCAACGGCCGGGAGCGGGGCTGCAACGTGTATGTGGGTGGCGGCATGGGCCGCACCCATAACAAAGACGAAACCTTTGCCCGCTGTGCCGATCCCCTGGGCTACGTCGAGGCACCTCACATCCTCGACCTGCTTCAGGCAATCGTGGCCCTCCAGCGCGATCACGGCGACCGCGACCAGCGCCGCCATGCGCGGATGAAATACCTGATCCACGACCGCGGCATCGCCTGGTTCCGCCAGGAGCTGAAGCGCTATTTCCCCCACCCGATCCGCCAACTGCGCGACGAACCGCGCCCCAGCCTGCACGACTATCTCGGCTGGCATCGCCAGGGTGATGGCCTCTGGTTTGTCGGCCTGCCCCTGCTCTGCGGTCGGCTTGCCGGAGAGACCAAGACGAATCTGCGGCGCCTGATCGAGACCTACCAGCTGGAGGTGCGGCTGACCCCCAACCAGGATCTGCTGCTCTGCAACATCGGAGCCCCCCAGCGCAGCTCCCTGCGGCGTGAACTGGCCGCCATCGGTTTCGACGCCCCCGAAACCACAACACCGCTGACTCGCCACGCCATCGCCTGTCCGGCCCTGCCCACCTGTGGCCTGGCCATCACCGAATCCGAGCGGATCCTGCCCTCGGTGCTGGAGCGGCTTGAGCAGCGGATGGCGACCTTGGGGATCGCTCGGCCCCTGCTGGTGCGGATGACGGGCTGCCCGAACGGCTGCGCCCGCCCCTACATGGCCGAGATCGGTCTGGTGGGAAGCGGTGTCGACGAATACCAGCTCTGGCTCGGGGGTACCCCGGGCCTCACCCGCCTGGCCCGGCCCTTCCTGCAGCGCCTGCCGCTCGCCCAGCTCGAGGACACCCTGGAACCCCTGTTCTGCGCCTGGCGGGATCAGGGGGGCCGCCGCAGCTTCGGGGCGTTCATCAACAGCCTCGGCGACGACCAGGTCGCGGCTCTACTGGCCACCGCGGCCTGAGCCCCCACCCTCAGCCCGACCGCCTGAATCCTCCCCCGCCTCAACCCCGTACCGCCCGTAATGGGCCCGGGGTTCCCCCCGCTGCCAGGCCCAGAGCTGATCGCCGTGGCTGAAGTGCCACCATTCATTGGGATGACGGGCGAAGCCGGCCGCCGCCATGGCGGCTCCCATCCGTTCGCGGCGCTGGTGCCACAGGGCCGCCTCGGAGCACGGATCGGCCATGGCGGCGGCGGCGTAGTGGGCGGGCTCGGACACCGCCCCGATGGCGTCGATCGCTCCCCCCATCGCCAGCGGCCTGCCATCCGGCTCAGCCAGGGTGAGGTCCACGGCCGCGCCGGTGCTGTGGGGGGGCGGCGTGGCCGGATCAAGGCTGGGTTCAGCCCAGAACCGCGCCACCTCCCGGCGCAGCTCCGCCATCAGGGCCGGATCGGCACCATCCGGCGTGATGCCCCGTCGACGGCATTCCTCTGCGGTGGCGTGGGCCACCATGAAGCCCTGAACGGCCACGGGCCTCCAGGCATCGAACACCGCCAGCCGGCAGGGCTGGTGGGAATCGGCCCGCAGGGCCCGATCGGCGCGCAGCAGACGCTCGATCACACCGGAGCGCAGCCGGAATGGACTGGCCCCTGCTCCGTAGGGGGCACCGAGGCTGACGTAGGGATGGGGCCCCAGCCGCAGCAGCTGGGGCGGTAGCTCCAGGAGCGGCTCGCCGCAATCGAAGATCGGCACCGGGCTCCAGGGTCTGGGCAGGGGCATCGCGGCGGTTGGCTGCAGAGAGAGGACCCCAGCCTGCTCCCGGGCCCGCCCCCAGGTGCCCATCAGTTGAGCCGTGCCGCCTCCAGCTGCCGCTGGCGCTGATCCGCCAGGGCCTGGCGCAGGCCGGGATGGACGGCCAGCTCAGGATCAGCCCCAACCAGATCCCGGGCCACCTGGCGGGCCCGTTCGAGCAGCTCACCATCCTCACTCAGGCTGGCGAGGGCCAGATCGGGCAGCCCCGACTGGCGGGTGCCCAGCACCTGGCCGGGCCCCCGCAGGCGCAGATCCATCTCGGCGATCTCGAAACCATCGGTGCTGCGGACCAGCACCTCCAGCCGCTGGCGGGCCTGGCTGTTGGTGCCCTCCTGCAGCAGCAGGCAATGGGAGGCGGCGGCACCCCGTCCGACCCGACCGCGCAACTGATGCAGCTGGGCCAGGCCGAACCGCTCAGCGTGCTCAATCACCATCACGCTCGCCTCCGGCACATCCACCCCCACCTCCACCACCGTGGTGCTGACCAGCACCTGGGTCTGGCCGCTGGCAAAGGCACCGATCGCCGCCTGCTTCTCCTCAGAGCTGAGCCGGCCATGGAGGAGTCCGACACGGAGATCGCTGAAGACCTGCGTGGCCAGATGGCGGTGCTCCTCCACCGCGGAACGCAGATCGAGCTTCTCGCTCTCCTCCACCAGCGGCAGCACCACATAGGCCCGCTGGCCCCGGGTCACCTCCTGACGCACCAGGTCCCAGGCCTGGTCGGCTTCGGAGAGGCGCAGCAGACGGGTCCGAACCGGCGTGCGGCCGGGGGGCAGCTCATCGATCTGGCTGACATCGAGATCGCCATGAATCGAGAGGGCCAGGGTGCGGGGGATCGGCGTCGCGGTCATCGTCAGGAGGTGGGGCTGCAGACCCTTGGCCAGCAGACGGTTGCGCTGGCGAACCCCAAAGCGATGCTGCTCATCGACCACCACCAGGCCGAGCCGGGCGAACTGGACCGGGTCCTCCAGCAGGGCATGGGTGCCGATCAGCAGCTGGATCTGGCCGTTGACAAGATCCTCGAGCAGCTGGCGCCGCCGTTTCAGGGGTGTCGATCCGGTGAGCAGGGCACAGCTCAGATGCAACTGTGAGAGCCAGGGGTCGAGTTTGGCCATGTGCTGCTCCGCCAGCACCTCGGTGGGAGCCATCAGAGCCCCCTGCCAACCCGACTCGATGGCACAGAGCAGGGCCGCCAGGGCGACCACGGTCTTGCCGCTGCCCACATCCCCCTGCAGCAGCCGCGCCATCGGTTGGGGCTGGGCCAGGTCATGGCGGATCTCCGCCAGAACCCGCTCCTGGGCTGCGGTCAGGGCGTAGGGCAGAAGCTGGCGGAATCGCTGCAACAGGTCGGCACCGCCCCTGGGCGGTGGGAGCAGGGGCGGGGCCGGGCGCTCACGCAACCGTTGGCGCCGTTGGGCCAGGGCCAGCTGCAGCAGCAGCAATTCATCGAACACCAGGCGACGGCGACTGGCTTCCAGCCCCTGACGATCAACGGGCTGGTGCAGGCCCGAGAGGGCCTGGGCCAAGGGCGGTAGGTCCAGCTGGCGCCGCAGGCTGTCCGGCAGGGGATCGGGCCAGCTGGATAGGTGGGGCAACACCTCCCCGATGGCCCGGCGCAGGGTGTCGGCACTGAGGCCATCGGTGAGCCCATAGACGGGCACCAGCCTTCCGATCGCCTCGGAGCGCACCGTGGCGCCGGGGCTGTCCAGCACCTCCAGAAGTGGATCACTGATGCTCGGGCCCCAGGGGCTCTCTCGCACCAGCCCGCTGACGGCGACGGTGGCCCCGGGGGGAAACTGGCGCTGCTGGGCCTTGAGCCAACCGGGGGCGGTGAAGCGGCGGCCGGCAAAGAAGCGGCTCAGCCGCAAGCGTCCGCTGACATCCTGCACCTGCAACTCCAAGATCGCCAGATTGGGATTGCGGGGGCTGGCGAAGGCATGGCTGCGGCGGATCGTGGCCACCACCGTGGCCGTGCGCCCCGGCTCCAGGGCACTGATCCGCACCAGATGGGCGTAGTCGAGGTAGTCGCGGGGGTAGTGGCGCACCAGGTCCCCCACGGTCAGGAGGCTGAGGGCGGCCAGGCGGGTGGCGGTGCGGGGGCCGATGCCACCCACCTCCCCGAGCGGCGTGGAGGGAAGCAGGGGAGCCCGGGGCAGGGCCCTGCCCCCCCCCCGGGGGGTGGTGCCGGCAGAGCCGGCGGGAGCGAGCCGGAGCCGGGGGGGCGCCAGGGGCAGAGCTGGACGCAACTGCACCCGCCACTGGTGCAACGTCTGACGCAGCTGACGGACCAGCTGCTGGCGCCGCCCCAGCCCCTGCGCCTGGTAGTCGTCAAAAGCGCTGGCCAGCTCGGTGAAGGCCTGGCGGCAGGGCGCCGGCAGGGCCCCGGGAGGTTGGGCCAGGGTGCGGGCCACGAAACGGGAGTAGGTCTCCTGGCGGCCGAGCAGATCCGGGAAACCCCGCTCGGCCTCGAGCCGGCAGGCCTGCTGCAGAGGGGCACTCCAGGCTTCGAAGGCCGGCAGCGGCTCGGGGTTGGCCCCGGCTCGATCCGCCGACGCTCCGGCCGCACCGACCGCAGCCAGGGGCGAAGCAGCGGCGGCCGCGGTCGCCGCGGGATGGGCGCCACCCCTGCTCAGGGGGTCGACGGCGGATTCTGCGCCCCCTGCTGACGGGTGCGGATGTCCTGCAGCCACAACGCCTCAGCCTCGCGTGCCTGACCTCGCCGCTGGAGACGACGGAATTGATGAGCCATTCTGCGGCCTTCCTGGCGTCGGCGCTGCAGCTCTCGCCGCAGATGGCGCAGGCGGGGCTGATCGAGTTCGAGATCGATGCAGCGCAGCAACACGACCGTGGCCTGAAACGGATGCTCCGATCCAGGGAGCGGCATCGGCAGTTGCAGGCGCAGCAGGTTGGGGGGTGCCCCAAGGCTGTCGATCCTGCCGTCGAGCACCGCATCGAGGATGGAGGTGGGCAGCAGGATCGACAGCAGGCCGGAGCGCCTCAACTCGCCGTTGATCGCCTGGGAGAGGTTGCGGAGGCGTCGGGCGAGCGCCTGGTCGTAGCCGCGCAACCAGGCCTCCAGCTGCACGGGATCGCGGGGCAGAAAGCCCGCGCCGTTGCCCGCGGAAGCCCAGGGTCTGCCCCCGCTGTGATCCTCCCCGTCCCGCCCCTCGGCGCCGAGGGATGCTTCCGCCTCGAGCAGGGCCAGATCTGCGTCGCTTCCCTCCAGATCGATGCTGGGATCGAGACCATCGCTCCCCCAACCGAAGCTTTCGGTGTCCCCATCTTCCGTGCCGCTCGGGCGACCCTCCGGATCGGCAGGATCGTCCAAGGGATCATCGAAATCGGCTTCGCTGGAATCACTGGTCTCAGCGGACCAGCCGATCAGGTTGGCACGCAGGGGAGGATCCATCCCCAGACTGACCGAGCCTGGGGGCAGGACCACGGCGGGACCTGCTGGAGCAGGAGCGAAACCGCCGGCGGCAATGGACCCTGAAGACTGCAGATCCCGCCGATCGGGGTCATCGGGGCTGGAACCGCGATCGGACTCGTCATCGCCGGCCAGCCGGGCCGCGATCAGACGTTCGACCAGACGCTGCTGGCGCCGCTGCTGGCGCTGGCGCCGCTGGCGATGCTGGCGGGCTGCCAACCCTGACAGCTGCTCAACGGTGAGCAGACTGGCGCAGCCCTGGACTAAGGCGACCAGGCGTTGATGCAGGCGGGCGCGCTGGTCAGCCGGAAGTGAGGCATAGCGGCCGGGGTGGACCTGGGTGACCAGCTGGAAGATCGCCTGATCCACACTGGCGGGAAGCAGCTCCCGCAACACCTGCAGATACAGGGCCAGCTGGCGGTAGTGGCCCGGGTTCGCTTCCGCCAGCCAGCGGCCCATACCCACCAGATCGGTGGGTAGGACGGGACGCTGGGGATCGGTGGTCACGGCGCAGGGGCCCCGGCGGGGGCGTCTCAGGCGGATTGGGTCATCGCCGCCACCTCAGCGGCGAAGTCAGCCTTCTCGACCGTGATGCCTTCACCAAGGGTGAAACGGGTGAAGCGACGGACCTGAATGTTTTCGCCGGTCTTGCCAGCGGCCTGCTTGACCATCTCGCCAACGGTGAGCGAGTTGTCACGGATGAAGGGCTGTTCGAGCAGAGCAAGCTCCTTGAGGCGCTTGGCGATCCGTCCCTCAACGATCTTTTCCTTCATCGCCTCCTTCTTGCCGGCGAGGTCATCGCGGCCCATCTCGATCGCCTTCTCCCGCTCAACAACGGCCTGGGGGATCTCGTCGGTGCTGACGTAGTCGACTCCAGGGCAGGCGGCAATCTGCATCGCCACGTTGCGCACCAGCTCCTGGAAGAGATCACCCCGGGCCACGAAGTCGGTCTCGCAGTTGACCTCCACCAGCACGCCAACCCGGGCGCCGGTGTGGATATAGCTGCCGATCGAGCCCTCAGCGGCGGTGCGGCCGGCCTTCTTCTCAGCGGTGGCGATGCCCTTCTGACGCAGCCACTCCATGGCCTTGGTCATGTCGCCATCTGATTCGGCCAGGGCCTTCTTGCAGTCCATCATCCCGGCGCCGGTTTTGTCGCGCAGGTCCTTGACGAGCTTGGCGGTGATCTCAGCCATGGTTAGGGAAGGGGTGGGAAGCGAGGGAAGGGCGGAAGGGAAATCTGGGGGGCGGATGCGGGCACCACCCCACCCCGAAGACAGAACCCTGCTGGCCTGGGGCAGAGGGGCATGGCCGCGGGGGAGGGAGGCGCCGATCGGCCGAGGACTCGGGCTGGTGACCAGGGCAGGCCTGGGGCCCAAGGCGAGATCTGCGATCAGGGAGGGCTGGCCCCCAGGGCATCGAGACCGTGGATCGCTGGCTTGACTGGCCCCTGCGGGGCAACGGAGCCGGGGGAGAAGAACTGCAGAAAGGACGCGCGACCCATGCCTGGGCAAATCATGGGCCGGGACCACCGGGCGGTGGGGGATCAACGGCCCCCACGGTCTGGCATCCCGGTCAACGGTGAGGGTGAGGGCTCAGCCCTCGTCCTCGGTACGGTCCTGGGCGCCGTGGCGGCCCTCATTGATCGCATCGGCGAGGCGGCCCAGCACCAGCTGCACGGAACGCACGGCGTCGTCGTTGCAGGGGATGGGCACGTCGCAGAGATCGGGATCACAGTTGGTGTCAAGCATCGACACCAGGGGGATGTCGAGCTTGCGGGCCTCGAGCACCGCATTGGTTTCACGGCGCTGATCCACCAGGATCACCACATCGGGCAACCGCCGCATGTTCTTGAGACCGCCCAGATACTTCTGGAGCCGATCCAGTTCACGGCGCAGCACCGCCGCCTCCTTCTTGGGGCGCATGGCGATGGCACCGGAGGACTCCATCCGCTCAAGATCCTTGAGGCGGTCGATGCGGGCTCGCATCGTGGTCCAGTTGGTGAGCATGCCGCCCAGCCAGCGCTGGTTGACATAGGCGGCGCCGCAGCGGCTGGCCTCCTGGGCGATCACCTCAGAGGCCTGCTTCTTGGTGCCGACAAAAAGAAAACGCTTGCCACTGCGGGCGGCACTGCGGGTCCATTTGTAGGCGTTGTTCATGCAGACCGCGGTCTGCACGAGGTCGATGATGTGAACACCGTTGCGCGCGCAATAGATGTAGCGCGACATCTTCGGATTCCAGCGCCGGGTCTGGTGCCCAAAGTGGGCACCAGCCTCCATCATCTCGGCGAGAGTGACGACTGCCATGGGTTCGGTTGGGTTTCGGGTTGGCCACCACCTGCCAGGGAACCGGACGCCATGGGAGGGCTCGCGACGCCAGTGGCGTTGGAGCGGACCCACAGCCGGATCACCCGAAACGTGCAGGTGTGCGGTGTGGAACGACCCGGGCAACCTACCAAACGGTGTCGCCGCCCCCCGAGGTCGCCCTGTCGACGGCCTGCGGAGTTGGCCTCAGAGTCCCTGCCGGCGAGCCTCGGCGAAGAGGGCCCGGACGCCGAGGCGGTTGAGCGGGAGCCTCAACAACTCCATCGCCAGGCCGGGGTGGCCCGATCGGATCAACCAGCCCAGCAAGGGGCGCAGGCTGCGTTCGTTGAGCAGGCCCCCCAGGGTGAGCAGCTCCCAGAGCAGGCGATGCAGCCAGGTGTACTGGATGATGAAACGCACCCGACGGGTGGGATGTTTTCGGTAAAACACCAGGCCCATGGCGGCCCGTTGGCGCTCCACCTCAATCAGGCGGGGGATCTGCTCCAGGCTGAGGGCCGGGTGCCAGTGGTAGCCCACCGCCCGCGGGCACCGGACCAGCTCAACCCCGAGGCGGCGCAGACGCTCGCCCAGCTCCAGATCCTCCCAGCCGTAGAGGCGAAAGCCGGTATCAAACAGCCCGGCGCGCTCCAGCAGGCTGCGATCGATCGCCACATTGCCGGTGGCGAAGTAGGCGAAGGAGACGTCATTGAGCTTGTGGGGCTCACTGGTCGGCCGTTCAAAGCGGGCGGTGTTGACCACCGCGCCGTAGGTGAAGCAGAGGCGATCACCTCGCTGCCGCCAGCGGCGTTCCAGGGCCTCAGCATGGCGGAGCAGAAAATCCGGAAGCACCACCAGATCGCTGTCGATGAACACGATCACGTCGCCCCGGGCCTGCTCGACTCCCCTGTTGCGCCCCTCGGCGGGGCCGCCGTGGTCCTGCAGGATCAGGCGCACATGGGGCAGGCGCTGCTGGTTGGCGCGAATCCAGGCCACGGTGTCATCGGTGGAGCCGTCATCGACCAGCACGACCTCGTAGGTGCGAATCGGTGCGGCGATCTCCTGACGCTCCAGGGCCTCCAGGCACTGACGCAGGATCGGCAACCGGTTGTAGGTGGGGATGACGACGCTCAGAAACATGGCAGCGACGCGGGAACTGGCCGGTGGGACCTGAAGGGCGGCCGTGCTGGGGGGCGATGCCCCCGAGTCGCCTGGACCGCGCGGCAACGAAAAGGGGGATCCCCTTCGGAACCCCCCCCGGACCCAGGACCACCGAAACGGAACGGCGGTGGCTCTGGCGGATCAGTCGGCGGCGCCACCGTTGTTGGCGGTGCCGGTGACGCCGTTGCCGGCACCTTCACCACGGCCCTCGTTGCGGAGCTTGCGCTTCTTGAACTTGCGGGCGTAGGCGCGGTTGCGCTCCTGCTTCTCTTTCTTCAGATTCCTGCGCTTGGCCATGCGGTCGGCGGTTCCAGTGCGTTGGGGTAGGCCATCACCCTACCGAACCGCTGGCCTCGCGGTCGTTGAACAGGCCCTCATAGAGCCGACCGTCCTCCATCCGCACCAGGCGATCGGCCAGATCGAGGATGCGGGAATCGTGGGTCACCATCAGCACGCTGCAGCCCTGATCGCGGGCCAGGCTGCGCAGCAGTTCGACCACCTCGCGGCCGGTGCGGCTATCGAGGGCGGCGGTGGGCTCATCGGCCAGGAGCAGGCGGGGCTGGGCGGCCAGGGCGCGGGCGATCGCCACCCGCTGCTTCTGGCCACCGGACAGGTCATGGGGGAGTTTGTGGAGATGGTCCCCGAGACCCACCTCCCGCAACCAGCGGCGGGCCAGGTCGCGGCGGCTGCGGTAACCGAGGCCGGGCAGCAGGTCAGCACCCATCTGCACGTTCTGTTCAGCGCTGAGGCAGCGCAGCAGGTTGTGACCCTGAAAGATCATGCCGATGCCGCAGCGCAACCGCTGGCGCTCAGCTCGGCCGGCGCCATGGAGCTCCTCGCCGAACAGGCGAATCGAGCCGGCCATCACCTGGCGCAGGGCACCGACCAGGGTCAGCAGGGTGGTCTTGCCGCAGCCTGAGGGTCCGGTGAGCAACACCACCTCACCGGGGTGGATGGTGAGATCGACCCGATCGAGCACCTGGCGAAGGTTGACGCCGCTGCCGTACCAGTGGCTGAGTTGCCGGACCGCCACGGTGGGAATCGAGGAGCTCCGGACGGCGGCGGGGCTGGTGGAAGAGACGCTGGTCACCATGGCCGGTTCAGAAGATTTCGGCCGGATCGGCATCGCCGAGCTTGCGCATCGCCAACAACGCCGAAACCAGGCACATCGTCAGGATCATCGCGAACACCAGCAGCGAACGGGGCCCGTCCATCGACACCGGCAACTGGGTGCCTGAGCGAATCAAGGCATAAAGGCCCTGGCCGATCAACCAGGCCGGCAGGTAGCCGAACAGGGCCAGCAGCAGGCCTTCACGGGCCACGACAGCAAGCAGCTGGGGCAGGGGATAACCCATGGCCATCAACGTGGCGTATTCGGGCAGATGATCGCTGACATCAGAATAGAGAATCTGGTAGACGATAACACAGCCAACAACAAAACCCATTCCGGCTCCAAGGGTAAAGATAAAGCCGATTGCCGTGCTGCTCCGCCAATAGTTCTTCTCAAAATCGATGAAGCCATTCTTGCTGAAGATCGTCACATCCTTCGGCAGACGTTGCTTCAGTCGCTGGCTCACCTCCGCCGGATCAGCACCGGGTCGCAGCCGGATCAGGCCCAGTTCGATGCTGCCTGGTGGGGTGTTGGGCAACAGGGAGAGAAAGGTTTCGCTGCTGGTGAGCAGGTTGCCATCGGCCCCGAAGGAGGGACCGATGGACACCAGCCCAGCCACCCGCACCCGTTGCCCTGCGACCTCGGTGTCGATGCTGCGACCCTGGCGGTACCAGCTGGCGATCGGCCCGAACTCCGGTCGGGACAGGGCATCAAACAGAACACGCCCCCGCTGGCTGAGCACCCGGGCCTGCTCCGCCAGATCGGGGTCGAGGAAGAGGGGATCCTCAGGGTCGAAGCCAACGGCCAGAATCGAACGGGTGGCCCGGGTCTCGGGATTGCGCCAGAGCAGGAAATTCCAGTGGACCGGCGTGATGCCCGCCACCGCTGGATCGGCCATCACCTGCACCAGCCGCCGCCGTGGGAAGCCAGCCATGGCGATCGAGCTCATCGTGCGCGGGCTGACCAGCACCAGATCGGCGTCGAAGCGCTTGTGGATCACGACGCTGGCGTCAAAGAGCCCATCACGGAAGCCGAGCTGCAGGAACATCAGGATTCCGGCAAAGGCGATGCCGGCCAGGGCCACCGCCAGGCGCGCCGGCTGGCGACCCAGCAGCAACAGGGCCAGGGGAATGCGGCGGGAGGGCCAGAGGCGATCAAGCATGGCCTCGCCTCAAGTCCCCAGGCGGGCGATCACCTTCAGGCCCGTGAGCTGGCGGACCCTTTGGGCATCGTCGGGCTCGAGGCTGACCCGCACTTCAACGATGCGGGCATCGGCATCGCCGGTGGGGTCGGTGGAGAGCACCTGGCGCTGGCGCACCTGCGGACTGATCCGGATGACACGGCCCCGCAGAGTTCCGGTGAAACCGCCGTTCTCACTGCTCAGCTGCACCGCCATCCTGGGTCGTACCCGGGCGACGTCACTCTCGTAGACCTCCAGCAGCGCCTCCATCCGGTCGCTGGCGCCCAGCTCCAGAATGCCCCGATCACCAGGGCGCTCCCCGACCCTGGCGTTGATCCGCAGCACCGTGCCGGCGATCGGGGCGCGCAATTCGGTGTTCGCCAGATCGGCCTCGATCTTGGCCAACTCCGCCTTCGCCTCCTGCAACTCGCCCTGCAGCAGCAGGTTGTCCTGGCTGCGGCGATCCAGCTCATCAACGGCGATCGCACCGACCCCGGCCAGGCTGCGGTAGCGCTCCAGCTCTCGATTCTCGACGGTGAGACGGCGCTGCAGAGTGCCGATGCGCGCCACCAGCACACCCCGTTCGGCCTGTTGGGTCGGGCCGGTGTCGAATCGGGCCAGAATCTGGCCGCTGGCCACCCGATCCCCCTCAGCCACCAGCAGCTCTGTGATCCTGGGGGTGCCGCCCATGGCGCTGGTGGGGGCCGCGAGCACGCGGATGTCGCCTGCGGGCTCAAGCCTGCCGAGGGCCGCCACCATCTCCTGGCGCTGCACCCGCGTTTGCTCGGGCAAGGGCGGGCGACGGGCGGGGCGTTGGGAGAACGCCTTCCAGGCCAACAGGCCGCCGAATCCAGCGAAAGCGATCAGGCCAGCGATGAGAGCTCGGGAGGGTCGTCGAACAGCAGGTTCTCGATGTACCGGTCCGCCCAGGCCGGGTTGAAAGCCTTCGCCAACACGCGGCGGGTCTTGTCGTTCTGTTTCTGTTGCTTGCAATAGCGAAGTTGTCCGTGCCATCGGGCGAGCGTAGCCGCATCATCCCGGCCACCCGGTTCGCTGCGAGCCACCGCTTCAGCAAGCACATCCAGCACCCCGACCACGTGGTCGACGAACCGCTGCTCCTCCTCGCCATCGCTTGGGCGCAGGAACAGCACATGACGGGAGAAGATCGAACCCCAGGCCGGCAGCTCCCGTTCCTGGGCGAAGCCCGATCGGGGTAGGGCGGCCAGGGCCCGATCGATTCCCGCCGGCAGCCCGTCGGCGACCGGCGAAAGATCCACGATCGCCGCCGACACCACGCCGCGGCCGGCCACGATGTCTGCACCGAAGACCGGCAGGTCGTGGCGGGGGTCGGGAAAGAAGACGCAGTGGAGGATCTGCAGGCCGGCGCCGAGTCGGGCGGTCTCCAGGTGGAGCTTGCGCAGGCCCCGGCAGCGATGCACCTCATTGCGGATGAACAGATCCTCACCGTCGAGGCTGCCGCTGATCGCCTCCAGCTCCGGATCGATCGCCAGGCCCTCCAGCTCGGGCAGCCGATCGCGGCAGCTGCGGATCCGACCCGCCAGGGCATCGACCAGGGGGTGGATGCCGGAGGGGGTGGAGCCATCCGGACCAGGGGAAACCGGCGTCATCGCGCCACCGCAGCCAGCAGAATGGCGATCTTGCCATGTCTGCATGCACCACCCCCCGCCCCGTTGCGGCCCCCTCCTGCCCGGCCTGGCCGAACCCCAGCGGAGGGTCCTGGCCAACGGCAACCAGGTGGTGAGCCTCAGCATCGCCGAGGCGCCCCTGGTGTGCATCGATTTCTGGTGCCGGGCCGGCAGCGCCTTTGAAACATCAGCCGAGAGCGGCCTGGCCCACTTCCTGGAACACATGGTGTTCAAGGGCAGCCGCAGCCTCGGGGCCGGCGAATTCGATCGACGGATCGAGGCCCTCGGAGGCAGCAGCAATGCGGCCACCGGCTTCGATGACGTGCACTACCACGTGCTGATTCCCCCTCAGGCGGCGGCCGAAGCGCTGGCGCTGCTGCTCGATCTGGTGCTCGAACCGCGCCTCGACGGCGACGATTTCGCCATGGAGCGCCAGGTGGTGCTCGAGGAGCTGGCCCAGAGCGAGGACCAACCCGAGGAGCTGGCACTGCAGAAGCTGCTGGCCCTGGCCTGTCCCAACCATCCCTATGGCCTGCCCATCCTCGGCAGCCGTGATGCCCTGCTCCACCATGACCCCGGAGCGATGGCCAGCTTCCACCGACGCCTCTACGGCGGTGGCCGCTGCGTGCTGGCCCTCACCGGAGCCGTGGCCGATGGCAGCCTGATGGACCACGCCTGTCAGGGTCCCCTGGCCGCCATGGCCGCTGCGGTGGATCCTGGACCGCGGCCCGGGCTGGTCACGGTCAGCGGCGAGGAGCGGCTGGCCCTGCCGCGGCTCGAGGCCGCCCGTCTGCTGATGGCCTGGAACCAGCCGGCAGCCGGAGATCTGCGCGGTGTGATGGGTGCCGACCTGGCCACCACCCTGCTGGCGGAAGGCCGTCGCAGCCGCCTGGTGGCGCGCCTGCGGGAGGAACTGCAGCTGGTCGAGAGCGTCGATCTCGATCTTCACCCGATGGAATCGGGCAGCCTGGCCCTGCTGGAGGCGGTCTGCGACCCGGTTGAGCTGCCCGAGGTGCGCGCTGCCATTGGCGAGGTCTGGCAGGAGGTGATGGCCGAACCGGTCGGTTCAGCCGAATGGGACAGGATCCGGCGACTGGTGGCCAACAGCTACCGCTTCGGCATGGAAGCCGCCGGCAGCGTCGCCGGCCTGCTGGGAACCGGCCATCTCTGGGGGCGTCACGGCAGCCTCGATGAACCCCTGCGAACCCTGGCGGAGTGGAGCGCCGAGGAGCTGCGCGACCAGGCCCTGGCGGCACTCGACCCAGACCGAGCCTTCGTGCTCGAGGCGGTGCCGGCATGAACGACCACTCCCCTGCCCCCACCCTGCTCACCCTCAGCGGCGGCCTGCCGGTGGTGGTGCTGCCCCGGGGAGGGCCCGATATCCTTGCGGCACGATTGGCGATCCCAGGCGGCAGCGGCGCCGATCCGGCGAACCAACGCGGTGCCCACCAGCTCCTTGCCGGCACGATGACCCGCGGCTGCGCCGGGCTCGACGCCGAGGCCCTGGCCGATCTGGTCGAGGGTGCAGGGGCAAGCCTGCGAGCCGAAGCCAACGAGGACGCCCTGGTGGTGGGTCTCAAATGTGCGGCCGATGACGCCGAGGCCCTGCTTCCCCTGTTGCTGAACCTGGTGCGCCAGCCCCGGCTCGAAGCTGAGCAGGTGGCGATCGAGCGCCAGCTGAATCTCCAGACGCTCCAGCGGCTGCGGGAAGATCCGTTCCAGCTGGCCCACGATCAGCTGCGCGCTCTGCTCTACGGCGGTGGCCCCTACGGCCACGATCCCCTCGGGGTGGAGACCGATCTGCGGGCGATCAGCAGGGATGACCTCCGCGCCCTGGCCGATGCCCTGGGGAGCCGGGGCGCGGTGCTGGTGCTCTGCGGCAGCACACCCGAGCAGCTGCAGGAACTGCTGGAGCAACCCCTGGCGGAACACCCCTGGTCGATTCCGGGAGCCCCCCGGAACGGCCCAGCCCCCTCGGAACGCCCCGGCCCCGGGGAGGAGCCAGCAGCAGGCCTGGCGGTTCAGGAGCAGGACACCGAGCAGCTGGTGCTCATGCTCGGCTGCCCCACAGTGCCGCTCGGCCATCCCGATGCCCTGGCCCTGCGGCTGCTGCAGACCCACCTGGGGATGGGGATGTCGAGCCGCCTGTTCCAGGTGATGCGCGAGGAGAGGGGTCTGGCCTACGACGTGGGCGTGAGCATGCCGGCCCGCTGCGGGGCTGCACCGTTCGTGATCCACCTGGCCAGCTCCGCCGATCGGGCGGCCGAAGCCACCGCCAGTCTCTGTGAGGAGTGGCAGCGTCTGCTGGACAGCCCCCTCGATGCCGAGCCCCTGGCCCTGGCCCTGGCCAAGTACGTGGGGCAGGACGCGATGGGGCGCCAGACCTGCGGCCAGATCGCCGAACGGCAGGTTCTGCTGCTCAGCCATGGCTTACCGGCCGACCACGTGGAGCGTTGCCTGGAACGGGCCGCCAGCCTGCGGGGCCAGGACCTCCAGGCGGCAGCACAACGCTGGCTGGCGACGCCAAGCCTCAGCCTGGTCGGTCCGCCCGCAGCGCTGGAGACGGCATCGGCCGTCTGGAATGCCGCCGGCCTCAGCCCTCCCCGTGGGACCCTGCCGCTCTGAGCTGGCTGGCGGCCAGCAGGAAGGTGCCGCGGCGGAACCGCACCGCCACCACCTCACCGGCCCTCCGTTCGCAGATCCGGCCCACTTCGCCGGCGTCCACCAGATCCGGCGGCCGCAGCATCGGCATCGGCTCGGCGGTCTTGAGGTAGCGCAGGCTGCCCACCACCACCACCGGGTCCCCGATCGCCAGGACGACGGCATCGGCGCCCCCGTCCGGGTCGGAGGGGGGGCCGGGGGGAGGGGAGGGGGCTGGGCCGGATGGACTGGCCACGGCATCGTCTCTTCTCAGCTGAACCTAGCTGCAGCAGGATGGGCAGCACCGATGGAGGCCTAGTTGCGAGCCCTTGCCACCTGGAGCGGCGCGATCGTCGGACTGCTGCTGATCGTGGCCGGAGGATTGATCCCCGCCTCCATCCCCTGGATCGATCCCCAGGGCTGGAGTCTGCGTCCGCTCGGCATCACCCTGCAGGTTCCGGCCCTGCTGCTCACCGCCCTGGTGACGGGCCCCCGCAGCGCCCTGCTGGCGGCGGTCGCTTATCTGAGCGTGGGCCTGTTCCAGCTGCCGGTGTTCCAGGAGGGAGGAGGGCTGGGCTATCTGCTGGATCCCGGTTTCGGCTACCTGGCCGGTTTTGTGCCGGCGGCCTGGATCACCGGCCGGCTCGCCCGCCAGCAGGGCATGGATGACCCCCTGGCCCTCACCGCCGCCGCCGCCCTGGGCCTGGTGGTCCTGCAGTTCTGCGGTCTGATGAATCTGCTCCTGGGGGCGGCCGCCGGCCGGTGGGAGACGGGCCTGATGCCGATGCTCGTGGGGTACGGACTGGCCCTGATCCCCCAGCTGCTGCTCTGCTGCGCCGCCGGTCTTCTGGCCTGGATCCTGCGGCGGATTCTGCTGGTGCAGCTGTGACGAGCCCCTTCGGATCGCCGACGCGGAGCCCCGGCCGGTCCGTAGCCAACCGGATGCGACTGCTGTCCCTGGCCCTGGCGGCCCTGCTTCTGCTGGCCGACCAGCTGAGCAAGCACTGGGCGACCCTGCATCTGCCCCTGGGCCAGGTCCGTCCCTTCCTGCCGGGGCTGCTGGCCCTGCAACGGGTGCACAACACCGGGGCGGCCTTCAGCCTGTTCAGTGGCTCCACCGAGACCCTCGGTCTGGTGAGCCTGATGGTCAGCCTGGCGGTCTTGGTCTGGATCCTGCGCAGCCCGCCGCGGGGCCTGTGGCTGAGCCTCGGCCTGGGATGCCTGCTCGGGGGTGCTGCGGGCAACGGCATCGATCGCTGGCGCCATGGCGCCGTCACGGATTTTCTGGCCTTGGTGCCGGTCGACTTCCCGGTGTTCAACCTGGCGGATGTGGCGATCAATCTGGCGGTGCTCTGCCTGCTGATCGATCAGCTGCCCCAGCTGGGAATCGCCGCAACCGGCAACAGTCCCAGGGGATCGGGCGACGATCCCGGACCCCATGGCTGAGCGCGCCACACCCCAGCTGCGGATCGGCAGCGCAGCCCGGGAGCCGACCACGATCCAACTGCACGGCAGCCTCTATCGGATCGGTCGCGACCCGGACAGCGAGGTGCAGCTCCACCAGGCTGCCGTCAGCCGGCGCCATGCGCTGCTGGAACGCTGCGACGGCGACTGGCTGCTGCGGGATCGCGGCTCCACCAATGGCCTGTGGTGGCAAGGCCGTCGCATCAACCAGCTGTTGCTGCGGGACGGCGATCGGGTGCGGCTGGGCCCCGATTCGGATCCCGATCTGCCGGAGCTGGTGTTCCTGGCCCCCGGCGAGCGAGGCGGTCGGAGGCTGGGTCGCTGGTGCAGCGCCGGGATTGCCGCCGGCGCCGGAACGGGCCTGCTGCTGCTGCTGTTCGGCACTCTGCAGCTGCCGATCCGGGGCAGCCTGGCCCCGGTCCGTGGTCCCGTACTGCTTTACGACCGCGCCGATCGGCCGATCGCCACCGCCGATGACCGCCGCCACCGCGAGCAGTCCAGTCTGGCGGGCTACCCGCGGGTCCTGATCGAGGCCCTGCTCGCCAGCGAGGACAGCCGCTTCTGGTGGCATCCCGGCATCGACCCGATCGGTACCGCCCGAGCCCTGCTGACCAACCTCAGCGGCGGCCGGGTGCTGGAGGGCGGCAGCACCCTCACCCAGCAGCTCGCCCGCAGCCTCTACCCCGATGCCGTTGGACAGGGGGACACCCTGCGGCGCAAGTGGCGGGAGCTGCTGGTGGCGCTGCAGCTGGAGGCGCGCTTCAGCAAGGCCGATCTGTTGCTGGCCTACCTCAACCGGGCCTTTCTCGGCGCCGGCTGGGGTTTCGAGGATGCCTCCCGCCGGCTGTTCGCCAAGCCGGCCGCGAATCTGCAGCTGGAGGAGGCCGCCCTGCTGGTGGGGCTGCTTTCATCCCCCTACGGCCACGACCCCTGCGTGGCGCCGCAGGCCGCCCTGGAAGCCCGCAACGGGGTGCTGCTGAAGATGGTGGCGCGGGGACGGATCGGGGCCGACCGGGGGCGTCAGGCCCGCCGCCAACCGATCCAGCTCGCCAAGGATGCGTGCCGAGGGCAGGGCCGGCGGGTGGCCCCCTTCTACAGCGACCAGGTGCAACGGGACCTGGCGGCGCTGGTCGGGGCCGACGTGGCCGCGGAGGGCAACTTCCTGGTCGACACCCACCTGGATCCGGCCCTGCAGGAGCTCAGCGAACGGCTGCTGCGGGAGCGGATCGAAACCAGTCGCTCCCTCGGCGTGAGCGAAGGGGCGGTGGTGATCCTCGACAGCCGCAACGGCGGCATCCTGGCGATCGTGGGCGGCCGGGATTACCGCCGCAGCCAGTTCAACCGCGCCTCGATGGCCCTGCGCCAGCCGGGCAGCACCTTCAAGCTGGTGCCTTACACGGTGGCGATCGAACGCGGCGCCCGCCCCGGCGACCTGATCGGCTGCGGGCCCTTGCGCTGGCAGGGGCAGTTCTTCGACAGCGGTTGCGGCGGCAGCATCAGCCTGCGCCAGGCGCTGGCGATCAGCAGCAACACCGCCGCCCTGCGGCTGGCCCGGCGCGTCGGCCTCGATGCCCTGGTCCAGAAGGCCAGGGATCTCGGCATCAGCACGCCCCTGCAGGCGGTGCCGGGCCTGGCCCTGGGGCAGAGCGAGGTGACCCTGCTGGAGCTGACCGCGGCCTACGCCGCCGTGGCCGATGGGGGGCTCTGGCATGGACCCACCACGATCCGCGGTCTCACCGACGCCGAGGCCTGCACCGCGGCAGGGACGGAGCGGGCCTGTCCGAAGGGCTCGCGCCGCTCGGCGAAAAGTCCGATGGGGATTGGCACCGGTCGCAGGGCGATGGAGCCCGGCACCGCCCGGACCCTGCAGGATCTGCTGCGCGGTGTGGTGAACGGCGGCACCGGCACGGCCGCCTGGGTGGGCGGTGGGGTCTGGGGCAAGACGGGCACCACCAACGAGGGCCGCGATCTGCTGTTTGTCGGGGCGGTCCCCGATCGCCACTGGGTGATGGGAATCTGGCTGGGGAACGATGACAACAGCCCCAGTCGGAGCAGCAGCAGCCTGGCGGCATCCCTCTGGGGTGAGATCGTGCGAGCCTCCACCGCTGCTCCGTGATGCCCGGGCGCCTCTGGCTCTGGATCCTGCTCGCCCTGGCCCTGCTGCTGGTCGCAGGGATGGCGCTGCAGGCCCTCAACCTGCTGCTCTGGCAGCTGAGCGCCTGGCTACCCGGCTGGCTGGTGGGTCCGCTGCTGCTGCTGCTGCTGGCGGCCCTGGGGCTGGCGGCAGTTCAGGTGGGCTGGCCCTGGCTGCAGGCGATGCGGCAGCGGCAGCTCCGCGGTGGCAGGGTCGCCGAGGCGCCGAAACCGGCGGCCAGTCGCCGCGAGGCGGCGGAGCGCAACCTGGCGGCGATCGAGGGCACCCTGGAACGGGTGCGGGATGCGGTCGAGCGGGAGGCATTGCAGCGGGAGCGGCAGCGGGTCCAGAGCGAACTGGAACGGGGCGACCTGCATCTGGTGGTGTTCGGCAGCGGCTCGGTGGGCAAGACCTCCCTGATCCGCGCCCTGTTGCGGGAGCTGGTGGGGGAGGTGGGGGCGCCGATGGGATCGACGACCAGCGCCAACCGCTATCGCCTGCGGCTGCGAGGACTGGAGCGGGCGGTGATTTTGGAGGACACCCCCGGCATCCTTGAGGGCGGCAGCGACGGTCAGCAGCGGGAGGAGCTGGCCCGGCGCCAGGCGGCCCGCGCCGATCTGCTGCTGCTGGTGGTCGATGGCGATCTGCGGGCCTCCGAGCTGGAGGTGTTCGACACCCTGGCCGGCCTCGGCAAACGCCTGCTGTTGGTGCTCAACAAGTGCGACCTCCGCGGCGAACGGGAAGCGGAGCGGTTGCTGGAGCTGCTGCGGGGCCGCACCAGCGGACGGATCGCCGCTGCCGATGTGATCAGCGCCAGCGCCTCCCCCCAGAGCGTGCCGCTGCCGGGGGGCAGGCCCTTTCAGCCCGAGCCGGAAGTGGAGGCCCTGGTGCGCCGCCTGGCGGTGGTGTTGCGGGCCGACGGCGAGGAGCTGATCGCCGACAACCTGCTGTTGCAGTGCCGGCAGCTGGGGGAAGCGAGCCGCTCCCTGCTCGAACGGCAACGGCGCCGGGATGCGGAAGCGATCGTGGATCGGACCATGTGGATCGGTGCCGGCGTGCTGGCGGTCACGCCCCTGCCGGGCCTGGACCTGCTGGGCACTGCGGCGGTTCAGGCCCAGATGGTGCTCGAGATCGGCAAGGTGTATGGCGTGACCCTCGATCGGGCCGCCGCCCAGGAGCTGGCCCTGAGCGTGGGACGAAGCCTGGCCGGCCTGGGGATGGTCAAGGGAGGGGTGGCCCTGCTCAGCTCCGCCCTGAGCCTCAACCTGCCCGCCCTGCTGCTCAGCCGCGCCATCCAGGCCAGCACGGCCGCCTGGTTGACCAGGGTGGCGGGCTGCAGCTTCATCGAGTATTTCCAGCGGGATCAGGACTGGGGTGATGGCGGCCTGCCGGAGGTGCTGCAGCGCCAGTACGAACTCAACCGCCGCGAAGGCCTGCTGCGGAGTTTTCTGGAGATGGCGGTCAGGCGGGTCGTGGAACCGCTGCGGAACCAGAATCTGCGCCTGCCTCCCCGCCCCCTGGAGCGTCGGGCCCCCGGCCAGGCTCAGGATTTTCAGCGGAGGCCGGGGCCTGCAGCCCAGCGCCGTAGGCCTCGGGCGGAGGGGGGCGGAGCGGACCCTGACGATCGAGCACGGTGACCAGGACGAGGTAGAGGAGCCCGATCAGGATCGAGAGGGCGCCGGTGATCCAGGCCACCCAGCGGCCGCGGTTGCTGTTCACAGGCTTGCCTCCACACAGCGGGCAACGGCAGCCAGCTGCTCGGAGCCGGTATGGGGGTTGCCCAGCACCGCCTTGAGATGGTGACTGCCCTGATACAGGGGTCGGGAGAGCATCAACCCCTCGGCCAACAGCCGCTGACGGGTGTCCTCACTCCAGCGGGCGGCGGCGGCCCCCACCAGGCCGGCGGGGCGGAAGGCCAGCAGGTGGAAGGAGCCGCCCAGCAGCCGCAGCCGCCCATCGGCGGGCAACAGGGCCTGCAGGGCCCGGCGACGCTGGATGGCACCATCGAGCAGGGCGCCGATGCCCTCCAAACCGAGCTGGCGCAGACCGAGCCATAGCTTGAGAATCTCGGCGGGACGGGTGCCCTGCAAGCCGGTTTCACCCCCGTGGGCACCGCCCCAGCCGGGTTCCATGTAGGGCAGGCCGGTGCCGAAGGTCTGCTCCAGCAGGCCAGGCTCGGCCAGCAGCAGCAGGGAGGAGGTCTTGGTGATGCCGAGCAGCTTCTGGGGATTGACCGTGAGCGAGTCGGCCAGCCCCAGACCTTCGACACGGTGGGCATGGGCCTCGGCCAGGGCGAACACCGCGCCGATGGCACCGTCCACATGGAGCCACAATCCCCGGGGGCGACAGACGGCGCTGATCGCAACGAGGGGATCGACGGCGCCGCGAACGGTGGTCCCGGCCGTGGCCACCACCGCCAGCACGGGAACGCCGCGGCGGTCGAGGTCCTCGAGGGCGGCAACCAGGCTGGGAACGGCCAGGCGCCCCTCGGCATCGACCGGAAGCGTGTGCAGGGCCGATGGGGGCAGCCCCATCACGGCCACGGCCTTGGCGAGGGAAACATGGGCATCGGCACTGCAGAGCACCACGGCCTCGGCGCAGCCGGCGAGGCCGCGGCTGTGGCGGGCGACCACCAGGGCCATCAGGTTGCTGAGACTGCCTCCACTGGCCGGCACACCACCGGATCCGGGCGGTAGCCCCAACGCACGGGCCAACCAACGACAGAGGCTGCGTTCGAGCCGGGTGAGGCTGGGGGAGAGCTCCTCAGCCAGGAGGTTGTTGTTGAGACCGGCGGCGATCAGATCACCCACCACCGAAGCCAGCAGCGGCGGGGGATCCAGGTGGGCCATGGCCCCGGGGTGGTTGGGGTTATAGGCACCCTCGATCAGCCGCTGCAGGTCGGCAAGCAGCAGCTCCGGCGCCAGTCCCCGGGCCTGGGGAGCCACCGAAGGCATCACGCAGAGCCCTGGCAGGGGAGTGGCCTTGGCGGAACCTGCAAACCAACCGCTCAGCAGTCGCACGGCCCCATCGAGCAGCAGTTCCACAGCGGGATCGGCCGTGAAGGGATCGGCAAATGGGGCGGAGCCAGACCAGGGCACCGGATCGGGCCTGGGGGCTGGGGGCACACTGACCAACGGCAAGGGGCTGATTGGAAGCATTCTGCCGCCTGCCGGTCAGGGGATTCGCCATGGCGGGAGCAGCGGCGGCGGGTGCCGCGGGCTACAAGGGAGGGATGCAGCGCCCTGCCCAACCGACCGCCACTGTGGAGATCCCGGAGGCTGCCACCTGGGAGTCCTGGATGGCCAGGCTGCTGCGTCGGGCGGATGCCGTGGGCCTGGAGGGGGAGGTTCCGGTGGCGGCGGTGGTGCTCGATCGGCGGGGGCGCTGCATCGGCTGGGGCAGCAACCGCCGCCATCGCCACCAGGATCCTCTGGGGCATGCGGAGCTGGTGGCCCTGCGCCAGGCTGCTCTGTTGCGGAGCAGCTGGCGCTTCAACGACTGCACCCTGTTGGTGACCCTGGAACCCTGTCCCATGTGCGCCGGGGCCCTGGTCCAGGCGCGCATGGGCCGGGTGATCTACGGCACCGGTGATCCGAAACGGGGGGCCCTGGGGGGATGTCTCGACCTGAGCCGGGATCCGAGCGCACACCATCGGATGGTGGTGCGAGGAGGGATCTGTGGGGATCAGGCGCGGGTCCAGCTGGAAGCGTGGTTCCGTCGGCGCCGACGCTGAACGAAGCTCAGGCGCCGACAGCAGCCAGGGGAGCCTGACTGGGGCGGAAGGCGGGAAGCTCGGTCTCGAGCAGGTTGAGCAGACGGTCGACGTTCTCGGGGGTGCTGTTGTAACCCATCAGCCCGATCCGCCAGATCTTGCCAGCCAGGACCCCGAGGCCACCACCGATCTCGATCCCATGGCGATCGAGCAGGTGCCTGCTGAAGGCCTTGCCGTCGACCCCCTCCGGGATGCGGACGGTGGTGAGGGTGGGGAGGCGCAGCTCGGCCGGAACATGCAACTCCAGACCGAGGGACTCCAGGCCGGCCCAGAGACGCTCGGCATTGCTGCGATGGCGAGCCCAGGAGGCCTCGATGCCCTCATCGGCGAGCAGCCGCAGGGCCTCGCGGATGCCGAAGTTCATGTTGACCGGAGCGGTGTGGTGGTAGACCCGATCGCTGCCCCAGTACTGATTGAGCAGCGAGACATCGAGGTACCAGTTGGGGACCTTGCCCTGGCGGTTCATCAGCTTGAGCTCAGCCCGCGGGCCCATGGTGAAAGGTCCGAGGCCAGGGGGGCAGCTGAGTCCTTTCTGGCTGCAGCTGTAGGCCAGATCAACCTTCCACTCATCCAGGTAGAGGGGAACACCGCCCAGGGAGGTCACGGTGTCGAGCAGCAGCAGGCAGTCGTGGCGGCGGCAGAGCTCACCGATCCCCTCCATCGGCTGGCAGACACCGGTGGATGTTTCGGCATGCACCATCGCCAGGATGGTGGGCTTGTGCTCCTGCAGGGCCGCCTCGAGCTCGTCGAGGCTGAAGGCTTCGCCCCAGGGCCGCTCGATCGTGATCACCTCGGCCCGGTAACGACCGGCCATTTCAGCCAGACGCAGGCCGAAGTAGCCCATCACGGCCACCAGCACCGTGTCTCCGGGCTCGACGGTGTTGGCCAGAGTGGCCTCCATCGCTGCGCTGCCGGTGCCGCTCATCGGAATGGTGAGACGGTTGTCGGTCTGCCAGACATAGCGAAGCAGCTCCTGCACCTCTCCCATCAACTCGATATAGAGGGGATCGAGATGGCCGATCGGCGAACGGGCGAGGGCCTCCAGCACCACGGGGTGGGCGTTGGATGGACCGGGACCGAGCAGCAGGCGTTCCGGTGTGGCGATGGGGGCCAGCCCGAGTCGATGTGCGTTGTTCACGGTGGTCGGGGTGGTGAGGGAGGCCAAGGCCGGAGGAACGGAAGGGGGGTGGGAAGAGACTAAGAAATAGCGGCCGCCGCCGCCATTGTGGTGGTGGCCTGTCTGGGCGGCAGGCCATCCCATCGAAGCCCGGGTTGTGGGAGGGACCGCCTCTGCCCAGCAGGGCAGGCTGTGGGGTGGCGGGAAAGACCAGGGCCTGCCGCCAGGCTCACCAGGCTCGAGGGCCGGATCCGGGCTGGGGAACCGGACCAGGAGGCGGGATCTCAGCGGGCCCGGACGTTGGTGGCGGCCAGGCCACGCACCATGTGGTCGAAGGGGGGGCGGACGACCGCTTCGACCTGGGCCCGATCCGCTGCACCCGCATCCACGAGCCGACTCACCACGGAATCGGCCAGCAGGGAGATGGCCCGAACGGTGGGGCCGGTGGGAACACCGAGACTCTTGTAGGTGTCGTCGAGACCGTTGAGCACCCGTTCATCAAGGATGGTGAGGTCGTCGGCGATCAGGGCGTAGCTGGCATAGCGCAGGAAGTAGTCGAGATCGCGCAGGCAGGCGGCCAGTCGACGGGTCGTGTAAGCGTTGCCGCCGGGCAGGATCAGCTCGGGATCATCGAGCCAAAGCTGCTGGGAGGCCTCGCGAACGATGGTGGCCGCCTCGCCGTTGATCAGTTCAACGGCCGCCAGCCGTAGGGCCGACTGGGCGTAGTAAGCGTCGATCCGGTCGATGGCGGAGCGGTCCAGGTAGCGGCCGAGCTGGTCATAACGGCCGATCAGCCCGGTGATGGCGTCGCGCATGGCAGGGAACGGATCGTTGCACGTGCAGGCGAAAATTAGCACTCTCGATCGCGCTGATCCCAGGCTGGAGCAAGGATTCCAGCGATCTGACAGAAACGGTTACGCAACGGTGATGGCGTCGCCAGCCAGCCCGTGCCGGCGGCTCCCTGGCCCCGGCTCCCAGGCGACGGGACCGGCCCCGGCAGCACCATCGACCCAGGGCGCCGGCAGGCTGGTGCCAGAAACCGTTACTGGTGATACAAAGTAGAGGCCGGTGCGCTCCTTACGGTCGAACTGGCGTGTTCACGGGACCGCCCCTCACCCTCCCACAACTCCATGGCCAAGACAGCGAGCGACGTGCTTCGGCAGATCAACAGCGAAGGCATCGAACTGATCGACCTCAAATTCGTCGACCTGCACGGCAAATGGCAGCATCTCACCGTCTGCAAGGACCTGATCGATGAGAGCGCCTTCACGGAGGGGGTGGCCTTCGACGGCTCCTCGATACGGGGATGGAAGGCGATCAACGAGTCGGACATGGCGATGGTGCCCGACCCCAACACCGCCTGGATCGATCCCTTCTACAGCCACAAGACCCTCAGCCTGATCTGCTCGATTCAGGAGCCCCGCAGCGGACTCCCCTACAGCCGTTGCCCGCGGGCCCTGGCCCAGAAGGCCCTCGATTACCTGGGCTCGACCGGCATCGCCACCACCGCCTACTTCGGCCCCGAACCGGAATTCTTCATTTTCGACGACGTCCGCTACAAGAGCAGCAATGGCGGCAGCTTCTACCAGGTCGACTCGATCGAGGCCGCCTGGAACACCGATCGCGTCGAAGAGGGCGGCAATCTTGGCTACAAAGTTTTGCTCAAGGAGGGGTACTTCCCCGTCGCTCCTAACGACACCCTTCAAGACATCCGCAGCGAAATGCTGCTGACCATGGGTTCCCTGGGGGTGCCGATTGAAAAGCAGCATCACGAAGTGGCCACCGCTCAGCACGAGCTGGGCATCAAGTTCGCCGAACTGATCAGCGCGGCCGACAATGTGATGATTTACAAGTATGTGGTTCGTAATATCGCCCGCAAATACGGCAAAACAGCCACGTTCATGCCCAAGCCTGTCTTTGCGGACAACGGCAGTGGCATGCATGTGCACCAGAGCCTCTGGAACGGCGATCAGCCCCTGTTCTTCGGCGAAGGCACCTACGCCAATCTCTCGCAGACGGCGCGTTGGTACATCGGGGGTCTGCTCAAGCACGCCCCCAGCTTCCTGGCCTTCACCAATCCCACCACCAACAGCTACAAGCGTCTGGTGCCGGGCTTTGAGGCACCGGTCAACCTGGTGTATTCCCAGGGCAACCGCTCCGCAGCCGTGCGCATCCCGCTCACCGGTCCCAGCCCCAAGGCCAAGCGCCTGGAGTTCCGCTCCGGCGATGCCCTCGCCAACCCCTACCTGGGCTTTGCAGCGATGCTGATGGCCGGCATCGATGGCATCAAAAACCAGATCGACCCCGGCGATGGCACCGACGTCGACCTGTTCGAACTCTCCGCCGAAGAGCTGGCCAAGATTTCCACCGTACCCGCCTCCCTCAACGGCGCTCTGGAAGCTCTCAAGGCCGACAAGGATTACCTGCTCGCCGGTGGCGTGTTCACCGAAGACTTCATCGACAACTGGATCGCCCTCAAGTATGAGGAGGTTCAACAGCTGCGCCAGCGGCCCCATCCCCACGAGTTCGTGATGTACTACGACGCCTGATCTGCGCAACGGCAGCCCCACCCGGTCGGTCCCATCCGAGCTCCGGCCGTGGGGGCTTGCCAAATCTGGGGCTCCGTCCTGGCTCACCACATCACAGCCTCGGGGGAAGGTCGTTCATCGCCTCCCCCCGGGGCTGTCTGCTGGGCTCAACCGATTGCTGGGCTGAACCGATCAGGATCGCTCAGGAGGGCATCGCGACCCCTGCTCCATGGGCCTTCAAACCGGCCAGGGCGCAGGCATGGCGGCGCTTGTCGCGGGCATGGCCCTCGGCCCAGCTGGTGATCGGACCGGCGATGCCGGCGGCCTCGCTGGGATCGGCCTGGGCATGGAGGCCGTGCAGAAGACCGTCGCGGCGACGCTCCTCCCGTTGCCTGGAGCGGGCCCAGGCCACATAGAGGCTGTCGCGCGGAACGGCGCCGGACGCTCCGCGGGCCGCACTGGACTGACCAGCACTGGCCGCAGGGACGGCAGCGGCGCTGGCGGGATTGGAGGATGACATCGGCGGACGGGGGCTCTCTGGGCCCATTCTGTAGCGGTTGCTACGGATCGCAGGCCCGCCGGAGGCCCTGCTTGAGAATTTGTTGCCCATCACCGCCAGCGGCCCGGAATCGGGTGGCCCTGATCCGGGTATCATGAGGCCAGCAGCCGCGCCAACAGCAGGCCCAGCCCCCCCCACCGCAGCATCCGCCAGAAGCGTTCACTGGCACTGTCCAGGCTGCGCAGGTTCGGCGGCAGGGGATCGAGCAAGCGCTGGGCGATGCTCAACTGCTGTCGCCGCCGCCGTTCAGCGCTGCCACTGCCGGAGCGACCGCCAGCGAGGCCGTGGAGGATGGCTATCGCCTCGATCAGGCGAGGGCCGCTGTGGCCCCTTGGCGGGCGGCGGGGAGCCTGGGGCATGCTCGGATGGGTGGGTCCGGGGGATGGGGGCAGGATGGAGCAGCCAGCGGCGGGCCGTCCAGTGGATCAAGACCAGGCGGAACAGTGGGACCAGCCGGCGGATGGCCGTCAGGGGTTGCAGGATGGCCAGCGGCAGGATCGCTCTCCAGGACTGGAGGCCGCTCTGCGGCAGCACTGGCCGGCCAACGCCACCGCCCAGGCAGAAGCGCTCCATCGCCTGCTGACCATCGACGATCGCCAGTGGCATGCCCTCAAAGGTCAGCCCTGCCGGCGGGCCGCTGAGCAGCTGGCCGGGGCCCTGGTGCAACTGCTGGCTGGGGCAGGACCCACCGCAGGCCTCTCCAGCGACGGGCGCCAACGGGCCATCGCCCTTACCCGGTCCGCTCTCGGTTGGCTGGAGGGTGATCTCAGGGACCCGGGTTGCCCATCCCACGGCCGCTGATCCGGCGGCGGCTCACCGCCAGCTGCAGGCGGTTGCCGCGGCCACTCCAGCGCACGTCGTCGAAGCAGTGGTGGATCAGGAACAATCCGCGCCCGGAGCGGGCTTCCACGCATTCAGGAAGGGCAGCACAGCGGCGATCCGGCGGCAGACCCGGACCCTCATCCTGCACCTGCCAGATCAACCAGCGGGGCGTGCTGATCCGTCGGATCCGCAGACACTTGGCGGGATCACAGCCATTACCGTGCCGCACCGCATTGACCAGCGCTTCGTGCAGTCCGAGCTGCAATTCAGCCAGGGCTGATCCAGCGCCGACGGGCTCCAGCAGCAGATCCACCAGGGGCGCCAGCTGCAGGGTTGAGGGGGTGATGAAGTCAACCCAGCGCAGGGCCATCCGGCAGGGGGCACGCGGCTGTGTTGACGCTAGCCCCCGGTCCCGGTGGAGGCGACGGCCACCCGACGGGCCAGGGCGGGGTGCTGAAGCAGGGCATCGATCAGGCGCACGCCCCGGAGCTGGTTCACCAGGGGTAGATGGCCCTCGGGCGCCTGCTGACTCCAGGTGAAACCATTGGGGTATCGGGTCCAGATCCCCTCCCGCTTCCAGCCGAGCCGCTGCCAGAGCTCCTCCCAGCGGCCGCCGCAGGCTGCCAGCAACCTTCCCTGCACCGAGAAGCCGTAGCGGCCCCGCGAATAGACCAACCACAGCCGATCAAGGCTCTCCAGATCGGCGTCGGGGAAACGGGGCACTTCACTGAAATAGACATAACCCCGCCGCCGGGCCGGTTCACCGGCCAGTTGCCGGAGATGCTCGCTGGTCAGCCGGTCCGCGGCCTCAAAGTCCTGATGGAGAAGCCGATCCTGCAGGGGGGCGTAGTCGAGACCGGCGGCGCTGGGGGCCACCAGCCACCCCTCGGGGTAGCGGCGCCGCAGGGCCTCGGCCCGCTCGCCTTCGGCGACCAGGAGCTGCAGCAGAAATCCAGCGGCCCAGTCATCGCCTGTGGCATCAAAGCCGTCGAGGCGCTCCTCGATCAGGGGCAGCAGTTCAGTGCGCCTCTCCTCGAGGCTGGCGATCAGGGAGCGCCGCGCGCGCGCCGAACCGGCGCTGAAGCGCTCGAGCAGCTGGTCGGCGGCGATGCGACGGGAAACCGGTGAACCGGAGAGCATCGGGGAGGGCCGGTCGGAGGACCATCGGGCTGGAGGCCACTATGTCAGCTCGATTCCACAGCCGCAGCCCTGGGCAGAGGGATCGCAACTGCCTAGGATCTGGGTTTGCGCGAGTGCCATGGCCGCCGCCATTCAGTTCTTCCGGGGAGTGGAGGAGCCGGTCGTGCCCGACATCCGACTGACCCGCTCGCGCGATGGGCGCACCGGCCAGGCCCTGTTCGTGTTCGACGAACCCGACGCCCTGTCGCCCGAATCCCTCGGCGACATCACCGGGATGTTCATGGTCGATGAAGAAGGGGAGCTGGTCACGCGGGAGGTGAAAGCCAGGTTCGTCAATGGCAAGCCAAGCGCCCTGGAAGCGACCTACACCTGGAAGACACCGGAAGATTTCGAGCGATTCATGCGCTTTGCCCAGCGCTACGCCGAAAGCCACGACCTCGGATTCGCCGGTTCAGCCACAAGTGACCAGGACGACACCGCTGGGTCTGAGGATCGGTGAGCTTCGGGCGCTGGCTGGGACTGATCGCCCTAATCGGGGCGCTGGTGCTGCTCTGGAGCCTGCGCGATGCCCTCGTGCTGCTGTTTGCGGCGGTGGTCCTGGCGATGGCCCTATGCACCCTGGTGGGTGCGATCCAGCGGCGGCTTGGCTGCCGACGCCCCCTGGCCCTGCTGTTGGCCCTGCTGGCGGTGCTCGTGCTGGCGGCGCTCGCCCTGGCGGTGATCGTGCCACCCTTCGTGGAGCAGTTCGAGGAGCTGCTTCACAAACTGCCCGAGGCCTGGAATGAGCTGCTGGAGCTGCTCGGCCAGGGGTTGAGCGCCCTGACCAGCATGATCTACGGCAGCAATGATGGCGTGCCGGCCTGGCTGCGCAGCGTTGACAGCGCCAGGGCAGGGGCTGCCACCGCCAGCCTGGGGGGCGGCATGAGTGGCTGGACCGGAAGGATCCTCGGCCTGGCTGGCAACCTTGGCACCGCCCTGCTTCAGACCCTGTTTGTTGTGGCGGTGGCCCTGATGATCACCGCCCAACCCGTGGCCTATCGGGAGGTCCTGCTGCAACTGGTGCCCTCCTTCTATCGCCGGCGCGCCCGCGAGGTGCTGCTGCAATGCGGCGAGGCCCTGAGCGCCTGGATGGGCGGGGTGCTGATCAGCTCCCTCTGCGTCGGCAGCCTGGCGGCGATCGGCCTGTCACTGCTGGGCGTGCGTCTCGTGGCCGCCAACGCCCTGCTGGCCGGCACCCTGAACATCATCCCCAACGTCGGACCCACGCTCAGCACCCTGTTCCCGATGTCGGTGGCGCTGCTGGAATCCCCCTGGAAATCGCTGGCGGTCCTTGCCCTCTATGTGGTGGTGCAGAACCTGGAGAGCTATGTGATCACCCCCTCGGTGATGCACCACCAGCTCAAGCTGCTGCCTGGTCTCACCCTCATGGCTCAGCTGTTGTTCACGGTGCTGTTCGGGCCCCTGGGACTGCTGCTGGCCCTGCCCCTGGCGGTCTGTCTGCAGGTGATCCTGCGGGAGGTGGTGATTCGCGATGTGCTGGACCGCTGGAGCCCGCCCGGCGCCACTCCCCCGATCCTTGCCGGGGAGGATCCCGCATGAGCGGCCGCACCCTGCTCGGGTGCATCGCCCTGGTGGTCCTGGGACTGCTGGCCTGGGAACTGCGCTGGGTGCTGCTGGTGCTGTTCGGGGCCGTGGTGCTGGCGGTGGCTCTGGATGTGCCCATCACCCTGCTGCGGCGAGTCCTGCCCCTGGGGAGGCCAGCGGCCCTGCTCCTGGTGACCGGCAGCCTGCTGGTGCTGAGCTGGCTGCTCACGGCCCTGCTGCTTCCCGAACTGCTGGAGCAGATCGAGGTGCTGAGCCACCTGATCCCCCAGGTACCGGAGCGACTGAATGCTCTCCTGGTGCGGCTTCCCAAATTGCGGGAGCTGGGGGGAGGATTGATCGAGGGACTGTTCGACGGCAGCAGCTGGGCCCAGCTGAAACCCTTCGGCAGCCAGCTGCTGGATGTGGCGGGAGGGGCGGCGAACAGCACGATCCAGGTGCTGCTGATCGCACTGCTGGCGGTGCTGCTGGCCCTCGATCCGCGCAGCCACCAGAAGCTGGTGGTGGCCGCCACCCCCCGCTTCTATCGCCCCCGCATCCAGATGCTGCTGGGGGAGTGCCGGGAGGCCCTGGGGGGGTGGCTGGCGGGCATGACCCTCTCGGCCACGGTGGTCTTCCTGACCACCTGGGCCGGACTGGCCCTGCTGCGGGTGCCCCTGGCCCTGCTGAGCGCCCTGGTCTGCGCCCTGCTCACCTTCGTGCCCACGGTCGGGCCGACCGCCGGCACCCTGTTGCCGATGGCTGTGGCCCTGCTGCTGGTCTCCCCGGCCAAGATGGTGCAGGTGGTGATCCTGCGGATGGTGCTGCAGATTCTCGAAGCCTTTGTGCTGACACCCCTGCTGCTCAGCCGAACGGTCAATCTGCTGCCAACCGTGGCCCTGATGGCCCAGCTTTGCCTGGGGGCCCTGCTCGGTCTGCCTGGCCTGCTGCTGGCCCTGCCCCTGGTGGTGGTGCTGCAGGTGATCTGCGAGGAGGTGTTGGTGCGCGACGTGATGGACCGCTGGAATCCTCCGCTGCCGCAATGGGGCAGCCATGCCGTAGCCATGGCATCGGAAGCCGCGAAACCTGATCGCTGCAGCGATGGCGAGTGAAGCCGACGGGTTGGAAGAGCAAGACTGCTGACCGGACCGACGGCCGCTGGTTCAGCCTCGGTACCGGCGCCAGAGCGAGGGTGCGAACAGCAGAACCACAACGGCCAGGGGGTGGTGGCGGATCGCCTCGGCCAGGGCCGTGAGGGTGAAATGGTCGCTCAACAGTTGCAGGTCAACCCGCAGGTCCAGGAAAGCCAGAAGGCAGAGCAACAGGGGAACGATGCGCCCCCCCCTGCGGCGCGGCAGGGGATCGGTGGAGGGCAGACCGACACTGGTGGGGATCATCGGGACACCAGCAGAGGGATCAGAGTTGGGGCGATGCCGATGCTCGACCAGCTGCCGACGGCGATCCCCACGGTGAGCGCGACAGCGAACCAGAACAGACTGCTGCCACCAAAGAAGATCAGGGCGAGCAGGGGAAGCAGGGTGGTGAGAGAGGTGTAGAGGGATCGGGTGAGGGTGGCATCAACGGCCACATCGACCTGTTCCGTCAGCGGCAGATGGGCCAGGGTGCGTCGCTGCTCTCGGATCCGGTCGAACACCACCACGGTGTCAGTCACGGAATAGCCGGCAACGGTGATCAAGGAAACGGCGAACAGGGAGTCGACCTCAATGCCCCGCAGCAGCCCCAACCAGGCGAACAGCCCGCAGGTGATCAAGACGTCATGGGCCAGGCAGACCAGGGCCAGAAACGCGAAGACACCGCTGTAGCGAGCGCTGATATAGACCGCAATCGCGGCAAAGCTCACCAGCAGGGAGATCAGACTGCCCCGCAGCAGCCGCGACCCCAGGGTGGGCCCGATCGTGTCGATGCCGGTGCCGCTGGGCAGCAACGGTCCGGCCTGCTGCTCCAGGCTCTGCAACACCGTGGAGGCCTGCTCGGCGCTGAGGGCCGGCAGCCGCAGCAGCAGCGATCGACCCTGATCGAGCACCTGAACACTGGTGGCCCCGAGATTGGGGGGCTGCTCACCGTCGGCCGCCTTGAGGGTGATGGCCGCCACCTGACGCTGAATCTCGGGAGCCGTGATCGGCGAGCAGGGGGACGGCTGGGGGGCGACGCCGCAGTTGCGCACCACCTGAATCTGGGTGCCACCGGTGAAATCGAGTCCCGGCTTCAGGGGAAGTCGAATCGAGGGATGGAACCAGCACAGGATCAGTCCCAACAGGCTGAGCAGACAGGCCAGCCCGGAGCCGATCCAGGCCAGCAGGCGATAGCGGCTGATGCGGAAGCGGGGAGCGGGCAGGTCGGTCACGGCAGGGGCGAGGGTCTCAGGCGGCGCCAGCGGAACGCTGACGACCGGGAAGGAAGTAGGTGGGGCGGCGCAGGGCCGGGTAGCTCATCAACAGCCGCAGCAGCGTGCGGGTGCAGGTCAGGGCGGTGAACAGGCTGAGCAGTAGACCGATCGCGAGGGTCACGGCAAACCCCTTGACCAGGCCCGTGCCGAGCAGAAACAGGGCCACACAGCTGATCAGACCGGTGACATGGCCATCGACGATCGATGAAAAGGCGAGGGCAAAACCGCTGTCGATCGAGCGAATCAGGGTATTGCCGGAACGAAGCTCCTCCTTGACCCGCTCAAAGATCAGCACATTGGCATCGACCGCCATCCCCACCGAGAGGATGAATCCAGCGATACCAGGCAGGGTCAGGGTGACGGGGATCAGGGCATAGATCGCCAGGTTGAACAGGGCATAGAGGCTCAGGGCGATCACCGCCACCACGCCGGGAAGGCGGTAAACGAGCACCATGAACAGAGCCACCAGCAGCAGGCCGGCGATGCCGGCGATCAGGCTGGAGCGGATGTTCTCGGCGCCGAGGGTTGGGCCGACCGTGCGCACCTCGACGATCTTGACGGGCAGGGGCAGGGAGCCGCCGCGCAGCTGAACTTCGAGGTCGCGCGCTTCCTCGGCCGTGAAGTTGCCGGTGATCGATGCGGCGCCACCGGTGATGCCCGCCGCCCGGAATTCAGGGCCAACGGTGGCCTCGCTGATCGAACGACCATCGAGCACGATGCCCAGCAGGCGCCCGGTGCCAGCGATCGACTGGGTCAGGGTTGCGAACTTCTCACCACCCACACGGTTGAATCCCAGCGTCACTTCCCAGGCCTGGCCGGTGCGGTCCTGGGTGCGGCCGGCGCTGGTCAGGTCTTTACCGGTGAGGGCGGCCGGCTCGTAAAGGGCGAGGATGCGGCGATTGGTCTCAGCCCACAGGGCCTCAAGCTGCTCAATCTCATCGCTACCGGGCGGGATGGTGAGACCAAGGGAGCGGAAAGCGGCCGCCCGCTCCTCATCCTTGAGCTCGGGTTTGGGCCGGGGCTGACCTGGGGATGGGTTCGCAGAGTCCGACAGGGCCCCGGGTCGCCTGGAGGCGATCACCGCATCCAGCTGACGCTTGAGGGGCAACAACCCCTCCATCGCCTTCTCGGTGCCGGCCCTCTGGGCGCGGAATTCAAGGAGGGCCGTACTGCCCAGGACCTTGGCGGCGCGGCTGGGATCCTGCTCGCCGGGGAGCTGCAGCACCAGCTGATCGCTGCCCACCGTCTGCAGGGTGGATTCGGCCACCCCGAGGCCATTGATGCGGCGCTCCAGCACATCCTTGACCGCCTCAAGCTGCTCCTTGTCGACGCTGCGGATCTCACCAGCAGGCATCACCTGCAGAGTGAGCTGGCTGCCGCCCCGCAGATCGAGACCAAGCTGGAGGCCATTGCTGGCCAGAAGGGCCCCAGCACCGATGGCCAGAGCCAGGATCAGGGCAAACCACCCCTGTTGACGTGCCATGGCTCAGAGGGAACCGCCGACGATCTGACGGGCGGCCTGAACAATCTGGTTGGGCTGAATGATCGTCAGGTTTTCGAGGGTGCCGTTGTAAGGGGTCGGGATGTCCTGGGAGGAGAGGCGCAGGGGGCGGGCGTCCAGATCATCGAAGCAGTGCTCGGTGATCAACGCCAGCAGCTCGGCGCCGATGCCGCCGGTCTTCATGCATTCCTCGACCACGATCACACGGTGGGTTTTGCGGATGGAGGCGCAGATGGTGTCCAGATCAAAGGGCTTGAGGCTGATCAGATCGATCAGTTCCACATCGATGCCCTCCGCCTCGAGCTGCTCAACAGCCTTGAGGCAGTGGTGACGCATGCGCGAATAGGTGAGAATGGTTAGATCGCTGCCCTGGCGCACGACCTCAGCCTGATCGAGGGCGCAGATGTAATCGCCTTCAGGGATGGTTTCGCTGAGGTTGTAGAGAAGCACATGCTCGAAAAAGAGCACGGGATTATTGTCCCTGATGGCCGCCTTCATCAGACCCTTGGCATTGGTGGGTGTGCTGACGGCCACGATTTTGATGCCGGGTACGGCATGGAAATAGGCCTCCAGCCGCTGGCTGTGCTCCGCTCCGAGCTGGCGCCCGACACCACCGGGACCACGCACCACCGCCGGGATCGTGTAGTTGCCACCGCTGGTGTAGCGCAGCATGCCCATGTTGTTGGAAATCTGGTTGAAGGCCAACAACAAGAACCCCATGTTCATCCCTTCAACAATCGGTCGCAGACCGGTCATCGCCGCTCCCACAGCCATGCCGGTGAAGCTGTTCTCAGCGATCGGCGTATCGAGAACCCTCAGCTCGCCGTATTTTTCGCAGAGATCCTTGGTGACCTTGTAGGAACCGCCGTAGTGCCCGACGTCCTCACCCATCACGCAGACATGGGGATCGCGGGCCATCTCTTCATCGATGGCCTCGCGCAGAGCGTTGAACAGCAGGGTTTCGGCCACGGTGCGTTCGCCGGGATCGCGGCCAACCTATCTCAGGCCCGGCAGCCGAACGACCGTCGAGGGTGGGCGCCCCATGGCATTCGCCTGGGCGCGAAACACGGCTGCGGCAGGGCCGAGGGCTCAGCTGCCCGCATCTTCAGGGGGAAAGGGTGCCAGGGAGCTCAACCGCCCGCGGCAAAGGTGCTGAGCAACAGCACCGAGAGCAGCATCCCTGGGAGCAGCAGCGCCACCAGAAGGCCGAGGTCGTGGGGGGTCATGGCCCATCGGGGGGAATGGCCTGAACCCTAGGCAGGGGTGCCGTTACGCGCTTGTCCGAGCGAGCGCAGGAACACCAGCAGCAGACCAAGGGCGACGAAAGCGAAGCTGAAGGTGGCCAGAAAGCTCATCCCCACGATCATGGTCTTCAGGGCCGTGGCGATGCTTTGGGCCACCCGGGCCTCGTAATGCGGCGGGTGGAGGGCGTAGTAGGTCACCACCTTGCGGCTGAGCCCCAGACAAAGCCAGGCCAGGGCCCCGCTGGTCAGGGCGCCGCTGAGGAAGGAGAGCGGCCCCTTGCGGGGGGTGGACGGGGCAGGCACGCCGGCGCCGTCGGAGGCGAAGCCGGCGGTCGACGCAGGATCAGAATCGCGGATGGAGGTCGGGTCCGAGTCGGAGACCGGGACCGCTGGAAGCTCGGCGCTGGGCTCGCTCATGGGGTCGTGCCGGAGGTCTCCAGGCTGGCACCACCAGCTCGGCAACGGCAGCACCAGGCCTCGAAGCCGGCGGCGGCGAGGTCGGCCGCCAGGCGGCCATGGGCGGCGGTGGCGGCGGCGGCATCGGCGAAGAGGGCGAACAGACTCGGTCCGGAGCCACTCATCGCCACCGCCAGGACCTGGGGCGCCTGGCGGAGCAGCCGCAGCCCCTCACCGACGCTGGCGACCTCCGGTTCGACCACCGCCTGCAGGTCATTGCGCAGGGGAGGCAGGGCAGCGCCGGAGGCCAGGGCCGCCACCAGGGGCCCCTGGCGCAGGGCCTGGCGGCGCTGCTCGAAGTCGGACTCCCGCTCCAGATAAAAATCGCCGCGCAGCTCCCGGCAACGGCCGAAGGCCCAGGGGGTGGACACGCTGGCCTGGGGGTGCTTGATCAACAGCACCCCCAGGCCCGGCCTCACCCCGACGGCCTGCTCAGAGGCCGGGAGGCCATCGCCAGCCGGGGGCAGGGCCGGCTCGAGCCGCTCGCCCCGACCGAAGCAGAGGCGGGTGCCGCCCTCCAGGCAGAAGGGCATGTCGGAACCGAGCTCGGCCGCCATGGCCAGCAGATCGGCGGCGCCGAAGCCGCAGCCCCACAGGGCGTTGAGCCCCACCAGGGTGGCGGCGCCATCGCTGGAGCCCCCCGCCAGGCCGGCCCCGATCGGAATCCGTTTGCCCAGCTCGATCCGGGCCCCGAGTTCCGGCAGGGCAGCTCGACGGCGCAGCAGCTCAGCGGCGCGCACCACCAGATTGTCGCCGCCGGTGCTCAGGCCGGGAGCATCGCAGACCAGGGTGATGCGCCCATCGGCCGTGGGAGTGCAGAGCAGGCGATCGGCCAGATCGAGGGTCTGCATCACCATCGCCAGCTCGTGATAGCCGTCGGGCCGCAGACCCAGGACCTCCAGGTGGAGATTGATCTTGGCGGGGGCCACAACGGTGATGGTCATCGGCGCTGCAGAGGGCTGGAATCGGGGCTGGCAAGGGCTGGCCGACGCAGCCATCATCCGCTGCCACCCAGCCGGCCGCTGGGTCCCAACCGGCACGGGCGAGGTGAAGCCTGCGCCCACTCGCCGCCTCGGGCCGCTGGGGTTCTGGCCGGCACGCTCCCATCACCCCCGGCAATCCCCCAGGGCCACCGGGAAGGCGGTGCTGTCAGGGCCGCTCCCCCTCCCCGTCCCCGTCCGCCTCCCCGTCCGCCTTCGCCTCCCGGCTGGGCTGCTGGTGACCCGCCTCCTGCAGGCCCGCCTCCTGCAGGCCCGCCGCCAACGCCAGCCAGCGTTGCGGCGCCAGCTCCTGGGGCCGCTGGCTGAGGGCCACCCCGGCGGCAGCGGCAACGGCCTCCAGCCGCTGTTCGGGCAGCAGACCGGCGAGCGTGTTGCGCAGCATCTTGCGGCGGGCCGCGAAGCAGCGCCGCAGCAATCCCTCGGTGGCGCGGGCCAGGGCGGGCTCGGGCCTGAGCTCCGGCGGCAGGGGATCGAGGCGAATCACCTCGGAATGCACCTTCGGCGGCGGGGCGAAGCAGCGGGGGGGAACGGTGCATACCCCCTGGCACCGGGCCAGCAGCTGCAGGCGCACGCTCAGGGCCGAATAGGACGGGCTGCCGGGGCTGGCGCGGATCCGTTCCCCCACCTCCTGCTGCACCAGCAGAACCAGGGCGCTGTATGGGCGCTCCCGGGGCCGATCGAGCCGGCCCAGCAACCGCTCCAGCAGCGGTCCGGTGATGTTGTAGGGGATGTTGGCCACGACCTTCTCGGGGGAGGGCCCCGCCGCGGGTTGCAGGGGCAGGGCCAGCACATCGCCTTCGAGCAACTGGAAGCGGGGATCGGCGCCAAAGCGCTGACGCAGACCTGCCACCAGATCGCGGTCGAGCTCCACCGCCAGCAGGGAGGCGGCGGGGCTGGCCAACAGCCGCTCGGTGAGGGCACCCCGACCGGGTCCCACCTCCAGCAGGTGCTCCCCGGGTTCGATCGCCGCAGCGGCCACGATCCGCTCCAGAACCGCCTGATCGGTGAGCCAGTGCTGGCCGAAGCGCTTGCGGGCGCGGTGGCCGCTGAAGGTCATCGCGGAGGGGGGGGGGTGGGGGATCTCCAGATTGCTCTGCCAGCGGACCAGCCCTGGCGCAGGGCCAATCGCCCCGATGGCCCCGCCCCGCCGATGGCCCCGGGCGGATGGCCCGGGCAGCGGTCACCGGCACCCTGCCTACACCGCACGCCATCGCTGCGGAACGGCACCTCGTCGATCGCCCGATCCCCGATCGATGGCGCTCGCCTGGTCAACCAGGCGGATGGCATGGATAGGGCATAGATCGGATGGCAGGGATATGGCAGGGATTAGGAGGCCGCCGGTGTCGTGGGCCGCTGCCTGCAGCGAAGACCTGGTGCTGCGCGGCTGGCCGAGGGCCTGGTGCATCCGCTGATCGGCCCGCAGCCGCGCCGAGGCGTGAAGGGTGCCGGCCAGGGAGGCGAGCATGAGAGCGCCGGCGGGGTGGAGCCGGGGGAGCCCCTTCGTGGAAGGGGGATCGCGATGAGCGACCCGGCGCGCGCCTCCCCTGCCAGGAGCAGCTCCTGGCCTGGCTGGAACCCTTCGGGTCGCCGCCCTCCCCGCGGCTCGCCCGCACCGGACCGGCCGCCAGCGGCGGCCCCCTCAACCCTCCAGCCTCAGCCAACGCACGCTGCCGCCGGCAGGGGGCAGGGGCACCAGGGCGGCGACGAACTCCACCGGCCAGGCCGCCAGATCCGGGTGCTGCACCAGCCAGCAGGCCCAGGCCCGCCGCAGACGCTGTCGCTGGACCCCACGCAACTGGGCGGTCCCCCCGCCATCGCGGCTGCCGGGCCGCCGGCCCTTGACCTCCACCAGCAGCAATCGACCCTGCTTGGCGCAGACGAGATCCAGCTCCCCCCAACGACAGCGCCAGTTGCGGCTGAGCAGCTGCCAGCCCCTCCCCTGGAGCAGCCGCAGGGCCCGCTGTTCGGCCCAGCGGCCCTGGCGCTGGCGGGGGGTGGGGGGCATCGGCAGCCAACGGTGAGCGGAACGGTGGGCGGAGGCCACCAGCGGGGTGGCTCCAGCAGTGTTCCCCGCCGCGGTCGCGCTGCCCGGCCCCCATGGCGAAACGCTTCCCTGGTGGTGCGGTGCGGGAGCAGCGGGTCATGGCGGCCCGGTCCTTACGGTGGGGCGAGCTGTTCCGTTGGCGATGGTGTTTCGGTCCTGGCCCCCCTGCCCTTCGCCCCGTCGTCCCGCCGCCGCCGACCCCCAGCCCCCGGCCGGCGGCTCCGGCCCAGCCCTGGCATCAGGCCGCAGCACCCCAGCCGAATGGACGGCCCTGCGCCGCCTGGTCGGATCCGCCCTGGCGAGCCTGGTGCTGCTGTTCTCCCTGCTCCTGGCGCCTGCTCCGCCGGCCCTGGCGGCGATGGACTACGCCAAGCAGGTGTTGATCGGCGCCGACTTCCATGGGACCGATCTGCGCGGCGTGACCTTCAACCTCACCAACCTGCGCGACGCCGACTTCCATGGCGCCGATCTGCGCGGCGCCAGTTTGTTTGGAGCCAAGCTGCAGGACGCCAATCTCCAGGGTGTGGATCTGCGCGATGCCACCCTCGACTCGGCGGTATTCCAGGGCACCGATCTCCGCCAAGCCCGCCTTGATGATGCCTTTGCCTTCAACACCCGCTTCGAGGATGTGCTGATCGACGGGGCCGATTTCACCAACGTGCCGCTGCGGCCCGACGCCCGCAAACGTCTCTGTGCCACGGCCCAGGGCACCAACGCCAGCAGTGGCCGCGCCACCCGCGACACCCTCGGCTGTCCCTGAACGATCCCCGGCCAGTCCCTGAGCTCCCTGCGCTCCGGGACTGGCCGGGCGCCGGGGGGATCCCGCCGATCCTCTCCCCCGGCTGGCCCAGCCCCGGGCCAACCCGCTGACCCCTGAGCGAACCCTGAGCGACCGATGAGCTTCGATGCCCGCAGCCGCGAACGCCTGCAAGCCCTGGGCCGCAACCTGCCACAGAAACTTCCCCCTCCGGCCCCCCGCCCCGCCAGCGCGGCCGCGGCCGAAACCCCCGCGGAAGCGCGACCGCGACATCGGGTGGAAAGCGAACAGGATCCCGTCGCCCTGTTCCACGCCCTGATGGAAGCCAGCCCCGATGGCTCGGTTCCGCCCCATCTGCTGGAGCGGCTGCGCAACCTCGAACAGCCCGGCAGCCAAGCTGCGGCGGGCCCTGGAGGCGGCGGCAGCCCGGCCCCGGGCCCCGGGGGCTTCATCGGCGACCCCCGAGCAGCGGCTCCGGGATCCGGCCCTGCAACGGCCGCTCCGGGACGCCGGCGGCGCAGCGGTGGCGCCGTTGATCCGGTGCGCCGCGGCAGCAGCAGCGACCGCGACCTCTACGACGCCTTCGACGATCTGCTTCGCAGCGCAGCGGACGACCTGCCCGATCCAGCCCCCACCAACCGCCGGGCTCCGGACCCGCGGCTGCAGCCCCGACCCACCCTGCGCAGCCCGCGATCCCTCTGAGCTCAATCCTGCGGCCAGCCGCCCTGGGGTCGCCTTTCCGCCGGTTCGAGCTGGATGGTGCTGTGGGCGATGCCGAGAGCTGCGAGGCGCTGCTTGGCCTGATGCAGCAGATCCATGTCGTCAACCTGGCCGGTCCAGCGGCGCACGTGGGCCGTGAGGGCGTTCTGGGAGGTGCTCCGGGCCCAGACATGCAGATGGTGCACCGACTCGACGGCGGGCAGGCTGGTGAGAGCCTCCTCGACGGCGGCCATGGCGATGCCTTCAGGCACCGCGTCCATGGCCACCAGCAGGGCCTGGCTGAGTAGCCCCCAGCCACTCCAGGCCACCACCAGTCCCACGCCGATGGCGGTGACCGCATCGAGGCGGCTCCAGCCGCTGAGCCGCACCAACAGGGCGCTCACCAGCACCGCTGCCGAAACCGCGGCATCGGTGAGCAGATGCACCACGGCGGCGCGACGGTTGAGATCGTGGCTGTGGTCGCTGCCGAACAGGCGGGCCGAAAGCAGGTTGACGACGATACCGGCCGCTGCCGCCCAGGCCACCGGGCCGCTCTCCACCTCCACCGGCCGGCCCAGCCGCTGCAAGCCCTCCACCACCACGACGGCGGAGGCCATCAGGATCAGCACCGCATTCACCAGGGAGGCCAGCTGGGTGGAGCGGCCGTAGCCGTAGGTGAAGCGATGGTTGGCGGGACGGCCGCTGAGCCGCTCAGCACTCCAACCCAGGATCAGGCCGGCCACATCGCCGAGGTTGTGCACCGCATCACCCACCAGCGCCAGGGAGCCGAAGGCGAAGCCGATCGCCAGCTGCAGACCCGAGAGGCCGGCGTTGAGAACGATGCTCCAGCGGAACGCCGCCGCCGAACCGGGGCGGTGCTCATGCTGGCGAGGATGGGGTTGCCGCTGGATCTGCACCGCCGGGTGCAACGGCCTGGCGGCGGGGTCGGTGGGACTGGAGGCCGGCCCGCCGTGGTCGTGGTGGCGAGCTCCCATTCGGATCCAGAGGCGGGGCGAACGGAACGGCGGCGCAGCCGTTCCCTGATCACAGTTAACCGGTCCGCCGCCGGGTTGGGCAAGCACGGCCGGGATCCTGGCCAGCTGAAGCGAACAACTCCCTTGCGGCGCTGGCGGAACCCAGCGAAGGCACGCCAGCCGCCGATGGTCCCGGAGGCCGAGCGAGCAGGCGCCGTTCCTGTCGCGACAGGGAGCCAGTTGCGCGTAGGTCGACAGACCAGGACCCGAACAGAGACAGACCCGATCGGGCGCCGATCGCGGCCTCATCTCCATCGCAAGATCTACTGCAGCGCAGTCATTCTGGCCGCTAGCACGGCGCCACGATTTCGATGCCGATGCGATCCATGGGGGATCCTTGTGCGTTGCATGGCGGCATCTCCCCATGGCTGGGGAGCCAATCTGGGAGCCAATACAGCCATGCAACAGACTCCTGGCCTGGCCCGATTCAGCCTGGCCCGATTGACCTGAGCAAGCGGCAGACGGGTTGATCCGGCAGACCGGCAGACCGGCAGACCGGCAGACCGGCTGATCCGGCTGATCCGGCTGAGTGGTTGGCCCGTAGATCAGCAACCGGCTGGATGGATGGATGGCCGATCCGGCTGGCCGGGCGCCCCGACACGACCCACCGGATCAGCACACCGGATCAGTACAGATGTATTATGGCTCGGGCCGCGTCCTGGACCTCGCCATGGCCGATCCTTCGTTGCCCCTGTCGTCGCAGGCGGACCCGATGCCCGGGGCGCCCGTCAGCGGTAGTGCCAGGGCCGCCGCTCCCGCCGAAGGGGCAGCGGCGGCAAACCTGGCGCAGCTGCTGATCCGCGATCCGCGCCTCAGCGTGCTGGTGCGGGTACGCGGCGATTCGATGCAAGGGGCCGGCATCAACCCCGGCGATCTGCTGGTGGTCGAGCGGAGGACCGGGGCCAGGGCTGGTCAGGTGGTGGTGGCAGCGCTGCGGGAGGGGCTCACCCTCAAGCGGCTGGTCGAACGGCAGGGCGCCTGGTGGCTGGAGGCCGCCCATCCGGACTATCCAGCCCTGGAGCTTGGGCAGGGGCGGATCTGGGGCGTGGTGATTCACCGAATCCGCCACCTGCCACCCGGCGACAGCCCCGGGGCCGCCAGCGGGCGGCCCGAGGCGATGGAGGCGCCGCTGTGAGCACGGCGCTGGTGCTGATCGATGCCAACAACTTCTACGCCTCCTGTGAGGCGCTGCTCGATCCGGCCGTGGTCGGCCGCCCCCTGGTGGTGCTCTCCAACAACGACGGCTGCATCGTCAGCCGCAGCGCCGAGGCCCGCGCCCTCGGCATCCCGATGGGGGCACCGTTGTTCCAGGTGCGGCGGGAGCTGGAGCGCCATGGCGTGATCGTGCGCAGCTCCAACTACACCCTCTATGCCGACATGAGCCAGCGGCTGATGGCCACTCTCGAAGCCTGGGTGGAGGAGCTCGAGATCTACTCGATCGACGAAGCCTTCGGCCTGTTGCACCGGCCGGGCGGCAGCGGCGACCTGAGCGGCTGGGGCGAGGCGCTGCGCCGCCAGGTGCGCCGCGAACTGGGGCTGCCGGTGGCGGTGGGCATCGCCCCCACCAAGGTGCTGGCCAAGATCGCCAACCGAATCGCCAAGAAGGATCCGGCCTGGCGCGAGCGGGGGGTGTTCGATCTGGGGACGGCTCCTGCCGACCCCTGGCTCGCCGCCACCGCCATCGAGGACGTGTGGGGCATCGGCCGACGCCTGGCCCGCTGGTGCCGCCTGCGGGGCATCGCCGACGCCCGGGCCCTGCGGGACATGCCGGAGGGCGAGTTGCGGCGTCGCTGCGGCGTGGTGGGTGTGCGGCTGCAGCAGGAGCTGCGAGGCCAGCGCTGCCTGCCCCTGGCCAGCGAGGCGCCGGCAAAGCGGGAAACCTGTGTGAGCCGCAGCTTCAGCACACCGATCAACACGGTGGAGGGCCTGCGCCAGGCGATCGCCACCTACCTCTGCCGCGGGGCGGAGAAGCTGCGACGCCAGGGGCAGCGGGCCGGCGGTCTCACCGTGTTCGTACGCAGCAGCCCCTTCGATGGCAGCAGCTTCTATGCCAACGCCGCCACCAGCGCCCTGGCCCTGCCCAGCAACGACACCGCCGTGCTGCTGGCCGCCGCCCTGCCCCTGGCGGAGCGATTGTTCCGCCCCCACAAGCCCCTGCGCAAGGCGGGCGTGCTCCTCCACGACCTCACCCCGGTGAGCCTGCTGCAGCACCACCTGCTGGTGCCCCAGACACCGGAGCAGCAGCAGCGCCGCGAGGCCCTGATGGCCGCCATCGATGGCCTCAACCGCCGCTACGGCAGCGGCACGGTGGGTTGGGCCGCCTGTGGCCTGGCACCCCCTTGGCGGATGCGCCGCGACCATCTCTCCCGGGCCGGCACCACCCGCCTGGCCGAGATTCCGGTGGCCCGCGCCTAGGGAGCTTCCAGCAGGCAGGCGATCTGGTCGCGGCCATTGCCCTTGGCCAGCTGCAGAGCGCGGTCGGCGCGACGCAGCAGATCATCGAAACCGTGGTCGTCGGGGGCCAGGGCGGTAAGACCACCGCTGATGTGCAGCTTGACGTCGGAATGAACATGCACCCCGGGCATGTGGGCCGTGGCGGTGCGCAGGTCCTCGGCGATCGCCAACGCCTGCTCGCTGGGGGTGGCGATCAGCAGCAGGCCGAACTCACCGTCGCCGAGACGGCCGGCGTAATCCTGCTCGCGCACGAAGCCGCGCACGAGGTTGGCGAAGCTGAGCAGCACACCATCGCCGGCGCGATGGCCCCAGCGATTGTTGACGAGGCGGAAGTTATCGATGTCGAAGCAGAGCAGCGCCAGGGGCAGCCGATCGGCGCGGGCCCGCTGGCATTCCCGTTCGCCGATCGCCAGAAAGGCCTGGCGGATCGGCAGGCCGGTCACCGGGCAGTGCTGGGTCTGGCGGCGCAACTCGAGTTCGCGCATCACCAGCTCGGCGATCCACTGCAACTGCTGGCGCTGCTGCGGATCGAGATCCGGTCGGGGCTGGCGGTCGATCACACAGAGGCTGCCGAGGTTGTGGCCATCGGCGCTGCGCAGGGGCGCGCCGGCATAGAAGCGGATGCCCGGTTGACCAACGACCAGGGGGTTGGTCCGGAAGCGCTCATCGCTGCAGGCATCCGGCACCACCATCACGCCATCGGCGGCGATGGCGTGGGCGCAGAAGGCGCTGCATCGGGGGGTTTCGGTGATCCCGCCGAGGCCGAGGGAGCAGAGGAACCATTGGCGATCGGCCTCCACCAGGGAGATCGCCGCCATCGGGGTGGCGAACAGGGAGGCGGCCAGGGCGACAAGGCGCTCGAAGTGGGAATCGTTGGCCAGGCCGATGGCGACATGGCGCTCGAGATCCCGCAGCCGCAGCGGCTCATCCGCGGGGATCGGGTACGGCAGCGGCGCGACGGTCATGTCCCGGAGGTGGCTCAAGATCACCGTATGGAGATCAGCCGGCTGCGTAGGCCAGGGATGGCGTGGCCGCTGGCTGGATCGGACTCAGCGGCGCACGGGGGTTCAGGGCTGGGGGCCAGCCGGACGGGATTCAGGCGGCCGGGGCCGGTACAGCCACCGCCTCACTGAAGGCGACGCGGCGGCGCTGGTCGAGAGCATCGAGATGGCGGCGTTCGCTGTAGTAGGCCTCCTGGAAGCGCAGGGCATCGGCATTGAGGCTGGCGAACAGCTGCTCGAGGCGCTGCTCCATGTCCGGCAAGGGCGGACCCGGTGCATCGATGCTGGGCTCCTGCAGCAGCTGGGCGATGCACTGCTCCAGGGTGGCCAGCCGCTGGGCGCTCCAGACATCGAGCAGGTGGCGGCAACGCTTCTCCGCCAGCAAGCGGGCCCGCACCGCGATGGCGCCACGCAGCTCCAGCAGGGGCTGGCGGAGGCTCAGCAACCGCAGCTCGCCGGGCTGCAGGAAGGGGGTCAGCCGATCGAGCAGTTCGCTGTCCTCCATCACCAGACGATCGCCGAGAAGCCTGGCCAGATCGAGATCGGCCAGATCCTCACCGGCGTCATCGCCGCGATTGATCGCCTCCAGCCGGTCCACACCGAGGTTGTCCTCCTCCAGTTCACCGATCGCGGCCCAGAGGCGGCGGTGGTGATGGAGGCCGAAATCCTCCTGTTCGGCCAGCCTCAGCTGACGGCGGATCTCGGCCCGCACCATCGGCAGGTGCAGGTAGAGCAGAAGGATGGCCGCCTCGGCGCGTTCCTGAACACTCGCGGCCCCGGGCTTCTCCCAGCGACTGGCGGCGCCATGCCAGCGCTGACCCTGAACCTGGCGGCGCAGGTCCTCCTCCAGGGAGCGGACCAGATGGGCCTGGCCGGTGCTCAGGCGTTCCGCCACCCGCTGGAGGTACTGGGTGCGCAACGGACCGGGCGCCAGTTTGCCGAGCAGCACCACCAGGGCGGTGACCGCCTGCTGGAACTGGTCGGGGCGGGCCAGGTCGCGGCCGGCAAGCACCTGCTCGATCTGCCAGTCGAGCCAGAGAGGGGCCGCATCGAGCAGCCCCAGGTAATCGCCGCTGCCGTGCTGCCTGAGGAACTCATCGGGATCCTTGCCGGCGGGCAGATGGAGCACCCGCAGCTCCAGCTGGCCCTGAAGCGCCAGCTGCTCCACCTCGCCGATCGCCCGCTGGGCAGCGCGGACGCCGGCACCGTCGCTGTCGAAGTTGAGGATCAGACGGCGGCTGTCGCAGCAGCGGCAGAGCTGGGTGATCTGCTGGCGACTCAGGGCGGTGCCGAGGGAACCCACCGCCTGGGTGATGCCGGCGGCATGGAGGGCGATCACATCGAAGTAACCCTCGACGATCACGGCCCGATCCGCCCGGCGGATCGGATCGGCGGCGCGATGGAGGCCGAAGAGATGGCGCCCCTTCTCGAACACCTCCGTTTCCGGCGAATTGAGGTACTTGGGCTCGCTGCCATCGAGGGAGCGCCCACCGAAACCGACCACCCGACCCTGGCGGTCGTGGATCGGCACCATCACCCGATGGCGGAAGCGGTCGTAGTAGCCGGTGGCGCCGCTGGACCCTCCCTCGCCATCAGACTCGCTGGCGGCTTTACGGGGCACCACCAGGCCGGCGGCGGCGAGCAGCTCCGGAGCCAGGCCCTCCACCTGCTGCAGGTGGCGGAGCAGGCCATCCCAACGATCGGGGGCATAGCCCAGCTGGAAGGCCTCCAGGGTGGTTTCCGCCAGGCCACGACTCTCCCGCAGATAGGCCAAGGCCTGCTTGCCCTCGGGCGAGCGGAGCTGGGCCTGGAACCAGCCGGCCGCCAGGGCCAGCACCCGATGCAGCTGGTCACGACGGGAGAGCTGCTGGCGCAACCGCTCCTGCTGGGGCCCGTCGAGGGTCTCCACCGGCAGCTGATATTTGCGGGCCAGCTCCAGCACCACATCGGTGAAGCTGCCGCGCTGCAGCTCCATCAGAAACTTGATCGCATTGCCGCCGGCACCACAGGAGAAGCAGTAGTAGAACTGCTTGGCCGGTGAGACCGTCATCGACGGCGATTTGTCGTCGTGGAAGGGACAAACCCCCACGAATTCACGGCCCTTCTTCTTGAGCACCACGTGCTCTCCCACCACATCAACGATGTCGGCCCGCTCCTTGACGGCCTCGATCGTGCGGGGGTGAAGGCGTGGCGTGCTCAAGGGAGGGACGAGCGGGGGAGGGTTGACGGCGGCGGTGAGCGGGAAAGGCGGCGGCGGCGGACCGGTAGCTCCCGGGGCCAGGACGGCGGGGCGCTGGGAGAGAGTGCCCTGGGGAGACGGGCGGCTGGGACCAGACAGGCGGATGGCGCCGGGCGGAGGACCCGATGACAGAGCGAAGGAAGGCGGAGCAGAACGCCAGCGATGGGCCACGGCCACCCGAGGGGGAAGCCGCCCCCCATTCTGGGCCATCCCCCCAGGGATGGGGGCGTGAGGGTGGCGCCACACTGGCGCTGGTGGCCGGCGCCTTGAGCTTCAGCCTGATGACAGTCTGCGTCAAGCAGCTTCAGGGCAGGCTGCCGGTGGCGGAGGTGGTGTTCGCGCGGGCGCTGCTGAGCTGTCTGCTCAGCGCCGTGCTGGTGGCGCGGGCTGGGGTGAGTCTCTGGGGACAGCGGCGGGGCCTGCTGGCGCTGCGGGGGCTCGTGGGCACCGCCGCCCTGTTCGCCGTCTACGAGGGAGTGATGCGGCTGCCCCTGGCCGATGCCACGGTGATCCAGTACCTCTACCCCAGCGCCACGGCCCTGCTGGCCTGGCGATGGCTGGGGGAGCGACCCGGCCGCACCCTGGCGCTGGCGGTGGCGCTCGGCTGGCTGGGGGTGTTGCTGGTGGCCCGCCCGTTCGGGAGCTGGGGCGGGGGGCCCCTGCCGGCGGCGGGGGTGGGGGCAGCCCTGACCGGAGCCCTGCTCACCGCCGTGGCCTATGTGAGCGTGCGCCAGCTGGGACGCAGCGAACACCCCCAGGTGATCGTGCTCTGGTTTCCGATGGTCTCGATCCCCCTGAGCCTGCCGCTGGTGCTGCACGATCCGGTGCTGCCCAGCCTCGCTGAGCTGGGCTGGCTGGTGGGGGTGGGTGTGTTCACCCAGCTGGGTCAGATCGGGCTCACCCATGGGCTGATCCGCCTGCGTGCCGCCCGGGCCACCACGATCAGCTACATCCAGGTGGCCTTTGCGGTGCTCTGGGGATGGCTCTGGTTCGGGGAGCGGCCCCGGGCGGCGATGCTGGCCGGGGCCGGTCTGATCCTGGCCAGCGTCCTGCTCAGTCAGGCCCCCTGGCGCTCGCCGGGCAGGGGCAGGGGGTAGGTGGTCCACTCCTGCACGGCCCCGGCTCCGACGGAGGTGCTGCCGCTGGGTTGGGCCAGCCGCCAGCTCTGCTCCCGTTCCCCACGCTGCAGGTAAATCTCGAACGGGCTGTCGACACGGATCGGATCACCGCTCAATCGCCAGTCGAAGCGTCCGGTGATCCGCAAGCCCTTCGCCGGGCCGATCGCCATCGCTGTCTGTTCCTCCACCCGGACGCGACTCACCTGGGGCAGGCCCGGGGGCTCCAGTTCGAGGGCCTGGGCGATGGAGGCCTGGGTGAGCTGGATCTGCAACGCCAGGGCATCGAGCAGCACCCCTTGCCCCGGCTGTCCGGGGCCGCCACAGGCTGAGAGGGGCAGCAGCAGGGCCAGCAGCAGCGCCAGAAAAAGCCCCGGCGGCGAGGGAAGCCAGCCCCGCCGGTGGGCGCGGGCGATGGGCGGCGCGGGCAGCATGGGGGTCGCGTGGGGGGATTCCATGATCGGCTGGCTGGAGGGACGACTGGCCGAAACCTGGCACCAGGCCAGCCGCCACGGGGTCCTGGTGATCTGTCAGGGGGTGGGCTACGAGGTGCAGCTCAGCCAGCGCCACTGGCGCGAGTTGCCTCCGGCCGGTTCGGCGGTCGCCCTGCACATCCATCACAGCATCCGTGACGATGGCTGGACCCTCTTCGGATTCAGCGACCGGCTCGAGCGGGACCTGTTCCGCGAGCTGGTGGCCGTCAGCGGCGTCGGCCCCCAGGCGGGCCTGGCACTGCTGGGGGCGATGGTGCCGGCGGAGCTGGTGCAGGCGGTGGTCGAGACCGATCTGCGCCGCCTCTGCCAGGCGCCCGGGGTGGGGCGGCGGACCGCGGAGCGGCTGGCGGTGGAACTGCGTCAGCGGTTGCAGGAGCGCTTCATCCCCCAGCTGGAGGATGGGCCCGTGGCGGCGGGCAGCGGCGAGGGGGAGCTGGCGGCGGAGCTGCCGAGCGGCACGAGCCGTCAGGAGCTGAACGACACCCTGGAATCGCTGGGCTACGCCAGCCTGGAGATCGATCGAGCCCTGCGGGCGGTGGCTGCGACGGGCCTGGCCCCGGAGGCACCGCTGGAGCTGTGGATTCGCGATTGCCTGCGCTGGCTGTCCCGTCAGGCCGCCTGAAGGCACCAGCAGGGCCCAGAGGCGACGGCCCGGATGCCACCCCGGGGCAACGGCTGGTCGTTGCCGGCCCGAGCGAGGGATCGGGGCATGGGGGCTGGGCCCACAGAGCGAAAGGGGCGGCGCGGGGGAGGAAGGGTTGGGGCCCCCGCGACGGGGCTGCCGGAAGGGCAGGCAGCCGAAGGGGTGCAGGCCGGGCCTTAAGGTGGTCGTTTGCACCGTAAGGCGTCCGCGCTCGCCCATGCCGCTCACCACCACCCGGAAGCAGGAATTGATCAATGGTCACCAGACCCACCCCACCGACACGGGCTCGGTAGAGGTGCAGGTGGCGATGCTGAGCGAGCGGATCCAGCAGCTCAGCGGCCATCTGCAGAAAAATATCCACGACTTCTCCTCCCGCCAGGGACTGCTGAAGATGATCGGCCGCCGCAAGCGTCTGCTCGGCTACCTGCGCAGTCAGAGCAGCGATCGCTATGCCGCCCTGATCGAGAAGCTCGGCATCCGCGGCTGACGATCCCATGAGCCCCCAGCGGGAGAAGCCCCCAGCGGGCCCCGGCAGTGCCGATGCCTCGGCAACCGGTGGCTTCGGCAAGCCGCGGCGGACCAACGTTCGCAGCGGTACCATCGCCTCCTCCGGCCGTGCTGGACGGACCAGCCCTGCCAGTCAGGTGATTCCGGACCAGGTGGCCAACCGCATGGCGCGCCGGGTGGCACTGGCCACTGGCCTACCTACCCTGATGGGCATGGGGGTGTTTGTGGCGAGCTATCTGCTGGTCAGCCGCCACATCCTGGAGATCCCTCCCTCCACCACCCTGCTGGCCTCCGGCGCCTGCTTCCTCCTGGGCCTGCTGGGGCTGAGCTATGGCGTCCTGTCCGCCAGCTGGGAGGAGCAGGCCGGCAGCCTTCTTGGCCGCGAACAGATCGGCGTCAACATCGGCCGGATCCGCGCCTCCCTGCAGGCGATGCGTCGCGGCAGCGACGGCGGTGTCAGCTAGGAGCCTGTAGCGGCTGGCTGGATTGGGGCTCCCCAGCCATGGGGAGATGCTGCCATGCAACGCAACGCACAGCACCCCCCCTGAATTGCATCGGCATCGAAATCATGGCGCCGTGGCAATGGGCAGCATGATTGAGTGGCAATAGGTCTCGCGATGAAGGTGCAGAGGTGTCCCCGATACCCTCTGCCTTGGGGTCATGGCGCAATGGCGCCTGATCGGGTCTGTCTTTGTGCGGGATCCGGTCTGTCGAACCGCGGGTCACAGGCTCCTGGTGTGCCATCTCTGAATTGACCATTAGAATCATGGATATCCCGAGATGGGCCGAATCCATGCCTATTGGTCGCCCAATGCCGCCGCTTGTTCTCAGCGACGATGATGTGCGTGAACTCCAGAATATCGCCCATTCACGCTCCAAACCACACGCTCTTGTGCAACGAGCCCAAATAGTTCTGGCTTGTGGTACGGGCGAAACGAACAGCTCGATTGCCAAGCGAATGGGCATCACGGGGATGACCGTGGGGAAATGGCGCAAACGCTACCTTGAGCTCGGCGTTGAGGGCCTGCATGACGAGCTACGTCCAGGCCGTCCTCGCACCTATGAGGACGACAAGTTAGCCGAGGTAATCCATCGAGCGCTGCAGACAAAGCCCAGCAATGGCAGCACCCAATGGAGCGCCCGCTCCCTCGCCGCAGAGACCGGAATCTCCAAGAGCACGGTTCATCGCTGGCTCAAGACATCCTCTCTCCAACCCCACCAACAGCCCTGATCGGGCAGCAGGCTGCGTAGGCCACATTGGTGCTTGATGCCTTGATTGGCTAGCAGCAAAATCCTTTTCCCGCCTTGGATCTAGACTTTCCCGCGATCCTCGGCCGAGCTTGTTGCCTGATCAAGTCGCCAGAAGTCATTCACAATCTCAACCGTTCTCCTCGTTGTGCAGAAGCCCACGCATCGCGTCGGCCTCTTACCTAGCCCCCGCAGAAGGCCGTGGTGCTCGGCGTCGGAGAGAAGACCCAGGTGCAGGCGCTCGGTCGAGCCCAGCCTCTGCTGACGCTGGAGATGGGAAACGTGGAGGAGGCCAGCCACGACTCCATGCGGCACACCACCACCCCATTGGCCGCTCTTGACCTAGCCACCGGTCAGCTGATCGCGCCGTGCAAGCCGCGTCACCGGCAGCAGAAGTAGCTGAACTTCCTTCGCCAGACGGAGACAGCGGTCGCCGCCGATCTCGATCTCCACCTGATCGTGGACGACCTCACGACCAGCAAGCAACACCAAGAACACGCCTGGCTGTGACAGCACTCACGCTTTCATCTGCATGGCACCCCAACGCACGCCCCATGGCGAAATCAGCTGGAACGCGGGTTGGGACCATCAGGCAACGAGCGATTTGACGTGGCAGCGTTGGCAGCGTCGAGGAGCTGATCGCCCGCATCGAGCAGTGCAGCGGGGCCAGCAACAACAACACCGCTCCTTTCATCGGAACCGCCAGGGCAGACTTCCATCCTTCGTTAGCGGCAAAACCCTTGCTGGCGCGTCTCCGGGCAGGCGCACCAGAAGGCTGGCACCCAAGGCGGCACCAACGGCGGCGGCGGCGGCGGCGGCAGGCCCAGAAACCGGCGCAGGGCCAGCGATGGTTGGCCCTGCTGAGCCCATGCGCGGATGCCGGGATATGCGGGTCCAGCAGGAGCCAACCGGTCCATGCCTCAAGGCCCCGTCTGGCCCGAGTAGCTCAGCCGACCACTCCCCCGGCCGCCGTGGGCTCAGGCCGCCGCCGCCGCCAGGGGGGCCACGCCTGCTGCTCCGGCGTCCTGCAAAGGGGAGAGCAGCGACACCTGAAATGCGGCCGACTCCAGGGTGCGCAGGGCTGAGGCGCCATCCGCCACACAGAACTGGGCGCCGAGCCGCACGTAGCGGCTGCGATCGGCATCGCGCAGGCGGGCGACCACCGGCACCCGCACCCCGGCCTCATCCTGACCAAGACGGTGGCGCTGAAGGCACTCCCGTAAACGATGCTGAATCGTGATGTCCGCGGCCTGGTCAGCGGGGAGGTCCACCAGCAGCAGCTGCAACGCCTCGACGGCCCGGCTGTCCTCCAGGATCAGTTGGACCCGATCATCGCGCCGATCCACCGTGGCCCAGATCAGCAGCCGGGCATCGACCATCAGGTGATCGGCCAGACGGGCAAAGGCCCGCGGAAACACCACCGCCTCACAACTGCCACTGAGATCCTCAAGCTGCAGCACCGCCATCCGATCCCCCTTGCGGGTGGTGACCTGGCGCAGTTCGGTGACCATCGCCAGCACGCTCAGCCGCGCCTTATCGGGCTGCTCCTCAAGGCTGGAGAGCGGGACCGGTGCGAGCAGCTTCACCCGACCCACCAGTTGACGCAGGGGATGGTCGGAGATGTAGAAGCCGAGCAGCTCCTTCTCCAGCCGCAGCTTCTCGGTGGGGGGATAGTCGGGCACCGGCGCCGCCTTCGGGGCGCTGACGGGCTCGCTGGCCGCCCCAGCCGCGGCAGGGCCCCCACCACCGAGCAGATCGAGCAGATTGCCCTGACCGCTGGCCCGATCCCTGGCGCGGGATGAGGCCCACTCCAGCACCAGATCGAGATCGGCCATCAGCTGGGCCCGGTTGGCCTTGGGCTCAAGGGCATCGAGGGCGCCGCAATGAATCAGGGATTCCAGGGCGCGGCGGTTGAGGGTGGCACCGGCGACGCGGTCGCAGAGATCGGCCAGGGACTGGAACGGTCCAGCACTGCTGCGGTTATCGATCAGGGCACGAATCGCACCCTCGCCCAGATTGCGCACGGCCGAAAGACCAAAGAGTATGCGATCACCAACGGGGGTGAAGTCGATGCCGGAGGCATTGATATCGGGAGGCAAGACCTCGATCGCCATGGCACTGCAATTGGCGATGTAGCGCTGCACCTTGTCGCTGGCGCCTGCATTGACGGTGAGCAGGGCCGCCATGTAAGCGACCGGGTAATGGGCCTTGAGATAGGCCGTCTGATAGGTGACAGCGCCGTAGGCTGTGGAATGGCTTTTGTTGAAGCAGTATTCGGCGAACAGCACCATCTGCTCGAACAGTGCTTCGGCCACCTTCGCCTCCACACCCCGTTCGGTGGCCCCTTTGACGAAGACACTCTGGTGTTTCTCCATCTCGCTTTTCTTCTTCTTACCCATCGCCCGCCGCAGCAGATCGGCTTCGCCGAGGGAGTAGCCGGCCAGATCCTGGGCGATCTTCATGATCTGCTCCTGGTAGACCATGATCCCGTAGGTCTCCTGCAGGATCGGCTCCAGCTTGGCGTGGGCCACATCGATCCGCTCGCGACCATGCTTGCGGTTGATGAACTTGGGAATCAGGCCCGCATCGAGGGGCCCTGGCCGGTAGAGGGCAAGGATGGAGGAAATATCCTCCAGGCTGGAGGGTTTCAGATCGCGCACGATCTGGCGCATGCCGCTCGATTCAAGCTGGAAGATGCCTTCCAGATCACCTCGGGCCAGGAGGGCATAGGTGTGGGAATCCTCGGCCGGCAGATCATCGGGGTCGAGCCGTTCACCCGTGCTCTGCTGCACGAGATCCAGGGTCTTCTGGATCATGGTGAGGTTTTTGAGGCCGAGGAAGTCCATCTTCAGGAGCCCCATCGACTCGACATCCTCCATGAAATATTGGGTGATCACCTGGCCGTCGTTATTGCGTTGCAGCGGCACCAGCTCATCAAGGGGATCGGCGGCGATCACGACCCCGGCGGCATGAACGCCGAAGGTTTTGTTGGTACCCTCGATCCGCATGGCCAGATCCACCCAGTGCTTCACCTTGGGGTCGGCCTGGTATTTCTCACGGAACTCCGGAGTTGGCGACTCCGGACCGATCATCTCCTTGAGCTTGGCAGGTTTGCCGCGGACCACAGGGATCAGCTTGGCGAGGCGATCGGCTTCGCCGTAGGGAATATCAAGCACCCGTGCCACATCCTTTAACACCGCTTTGGAGGTCATGCGGTTGAAGGTGATGATCTGGGCGACCTTGTCTTCGCCATAGCGGCTGGTGACGTAGTCAATTACTTCACCACGACGCTCGATGCAGAAGTCGGTATCAATATCCGGCATCGACTTGCGCTCAGGATTGAGGAAGCGCTCGAACAACAGGCCGTGGCGCACCGGATCGATGTTGGTGATTCCCAGAGCCCAGGCGACGACCGATCCGGCGGCTGATCCGCGGCCTGGCCCGACCGGGATGCCATTGTCGCGAGCGAAACGGATGTAATCCCAGACCACCAGGAAGTAGGTGGGAAAGCCCATCTGCTCCATCACCTGCAGCTCAAATTCGAGCCGCTCCCCATAGCTGGGGTCAATCACCGCCCGCTCTGCCAAGCCGAGGCGATGCCGCAGACCATCGCGGGCGACCTCCGCCAGATAGCTGACCGCCGTGTGGCCCTCCGGAATCGGAAAGCGCGGCATCTGGTAGCGGCCAAGGATGTCGTAGTCCTCCACCTTCTCGGCCACGCGCGCCGTGTTGGCCACCGCCTCGGCCACCAGCTCAGGCTCGAGATGGTCAGCGAACAGAGCGAGCATCTCCGCCTCGCTGCGGATGTACTCGGTGCCGGTGTAGCGCAGACGCTTCTCATCGCTGATCAGCTTGCCGGTGAGCACGCAGAGCAGGGCGTCGTGGGCCTCCACATCGCCGACGCTGAGGTAGTGCGCATCGTTGGTGGCGATCAGGGGAATGGCGAGTTCGGCGCTGATGCGGGCCAGCTCGACATTGACGATGCGATCCTCAATGCCGCCATGATCCTGGATCTCCAGGTAGAAGTCGTCAGCGAACACCTCCTGATACCAGGCCGCGACCGAACGGGCCACATCGGGGCGACCCTTGAGGATCGCCTGGGGGATCTCACCGCCCAGGCAGGCGGTGGAGACGATCAGGCCCTCGCTGTATTGGCGCAGCAGCTGCTTATCGATGCAGGCACGGGCGAAGATGCCGCGACCGCGCATGCCGCGCAGGTGGCTGATGCTGGTGAGCTTGACGAGGTTGCGATAGCCGACCGCATTGCGGGCCAGCACGACCAGGTGATAGCGGCGCTCCTTCTTCGGCGGCGGATCATCGATCGAGCCGTTGATCACATACATCTCATTGCCGATGATCGGCTTGATGCCGGCCTTGGCGCAGAGCTTCAGCAGTTCGATCGCGCCATACATCACGCCATGGTCGGTAAGGGCCAGGGCGGGCATGCCCAGCTCCACCGCCCGCTCCACCATCTGCGGCAGCTGGCTGGCGCCGTCGAGAAGGCTGTAGTCGCTGTGGTTGTGGAGCGGAACGAAGGCCAAGGGCGAGAGCTGCCGAATCCGTTCAGGCTAGGGGAGGACGCAAGTGGCAGCGTCGCCAGGAGCCAGGACGCGGCTCGGACACCAGATCTGGTGGGGTACGGATCGGAAGGGCTCAGGCCACCAGGGCGGCGGCGGGTCGGTTGTCCATCACCCGGGCATCGCTCTCATAGGCGTGGGCCACCTGCAGCAGTTGTTCCTCCTGCAGGACGCCACCGATCAGCTGCAGCCCGATCGGCAGTCCCTGAGCATCGAAGCCGCAGGGCAGGCTCAGGGCCGGCAAGCCCGCCAGGTTGGCCGGGATCGTGAGCAGGTCCGCCAGGTACATCGCCAGGGGGTCGTCGCGATGGGCGCCGAAGCGGAAGGCGGTGGTCGGGGAGGTGGGGCTCAGCAGCACATCGACCGCCTCGAAGGCGCGCTCGAAATCGCGGCGGATCAGGGTGCGCACCTGCTGGGCCTTGCGGTAGTAGGCGTCCACATAACCCGCCGAGAGTGCATAGGTGCCGATCAGGATGCGGCGCTGCACCTCCTCGCCGAAGCCCTCGGCCCGGCTGCGGGCGGTCATCGTCGCCAGGCTGTCGCCCCCCTCGGGAGCTGCGGCCCTGTAGCCGTACTTCACGCCGTCGTAACGGGCCAGGTTGGCCGACGCCTCGGAGGGGGCGATCACGTAGTAGGTGGCGATGCCGTCATCGAAGCGGGGGCAGCTCACCTCCACCAGCTCGCAACCGAGGGCCTCGAGCCGCTGGGCGGCCGCCAGCACCGATGCCTTGACGGCCGGATCAAGACCCGGCTGGTCGAAGCACTCGCGAATCAAGCCGACCCGCAGCCCTTTCACCGGCCGACCCAGGGCGGCGCTGTAGTCGGGCACCGGCGCCTGCAGGCAGGTGCCATCACGGCGATCGGCCCCGGCGATCACCTGCAGAATCTCGGCCGCATCGGCGACGCTGGTGGTGAAGGGTCCCACCTGGTCGAGGGAGCTGGCGAAGGCCACCAGGCCCCAGCGGCTGACGCGGCCATAGGTGGGCTTGAGGCCAACCACCCCGCAGAAGCTGGCGGGCTGACGGATCGAGCCGCCGGTGTCGGAACCGAGGGCGGCCAGGCATTCGCCGGCCGCCACGGCGGCGGCGCTGCCGCCGGAGCTGCCACCCGGCACGCGCTCCGGATCCCAGGGGTTGCGGCTGGGGCCGAAGGCCGAGGTCTCGGTGGAGCTGCCCATGGCGAACTCATCGAGGTTGGTCTTGCCGACCAGCACCGCGCCGGCGTCCCAGAGGCGCTCGGTGACGGTGGATTCATAGGGGGGCACGAACTGCCCGAGCATGCGGCTGGAGCAGGTGGTGCGGATGCCCTTGGTGCAGAGGTTGTCCTTGATCGCCAGGGGGATGCCCGCCAGGGGGGGCAGCTCCTGGCCGGCGGCGCGGGCCGCATCGATGCGATCGGCGCTGGCCAGGGCCCGCTCGCCGGTCACCTCCAGGAAGGCATGAACGGTCGGATCGACCGCCGCGATCCGATCCAGGTGTGACTGCGTGAGTTCCCGGGCCGAAACCTCACCCTGGCGCAGTCGCGCCCGCCATTCGGCGATCCCCATCCACCCGATCGATCGGCTGCGGCGACGCTATCAGCCGGGGTTCAGAGCGGGTCGGGGGCCTCGGTCAGGGGTTCGCCTCGATGGGTGCGCAGCAGGGAGTGATCCAGCGAGGCGGGGGATTCGGCCCGCAGATCGTCGAGGAAGGAGCCCAGGGCAGCCTCCAGGGTGCTGCGGCGCACGAAGGGTCCGAACCAGTAAACGGCATCGGGGGCACGGGTCTCGACCCTCGCCCACCAGGCCAGACCCAACCCATTGGCAACGCTGCGCACGGGCCAGAGGAAGGGGTTCATGGGCAGGGGTTGGGGATCGACCCATTGTGACCCCTGCCACCACGCAGGGACGGGCGAAGGGTCTGGAGGGGCCTCGTCGGTGGGGGAACCCTGGCCCCCTCAAGCCCCCGCTCAGTGCCAGCGGCGATCCAGCATCGGTGGGCTGGCGGGTGGCAAGCCCACGGCGGGTTGGTGATCCGGCGTTGATGGGTCGCGGGAGGGGCGCTGAAGAGAGCCCCTCAGGAGCAGCCTGGGGGGACGGCCAGGGGCGGGTGCGCGGCCTGTTCAGGCCTGCGCATCAAGCCCATCAGAGGCGAACATCCCCGCTGAACGAGGCGGCCTCGTAACCCTTGCCGCCTGTGGACCAGGGGTCAGCCAGGGGTGGCGCCACCAGCGGAGCCGGCGGCTCCTCTGGCCCGGGCTGGGCATCGGCCACGGAAGCGGGGGCGGGGGCGGGTTCCGGTGGCGATCCGGCTGGGGAGCCAGGCTCCTGATCGGCTGGAACCGCAGCCTGCTGCTGGGCCTGGGGCAGGGACCCAGGGCTGGGTTCGGGTGTCGGCAGGGGGAGCGATCCGGAGGTGCTCTCGAGGGCGGCTGCGGAGGCCAGCGGCTCGGCGGGCTGGGGCTGGTGGGGGTGCGGCGCTCCGGATGGCGGCAGCTCGGCTTGCGGCCCGTCGGGGTGCTGGGCATGGCGCCCAGCCGGCGGCGCTGCGGCGGCCTGGTTCAAGGATGGGATCTCCCCGGGCTCCGGTGCCGTTTCGAGCACGGGCTCACCGTCGGGCTGGGGCGAGACGGCCGGGGGTTGGAGCTGGTCATCGGCCTGCGGTCCCGCCAGGGCGGCAGCATCGGCCTGGAGCGACGGTTCTGGACTGGGCTCGGGACTGGGCTCGGGCTCGGCCTGATCCTGGGGTTGGGGTTCGGGCTCTGCCTGAGCGTGGGGTTGAGGTTCGGGCTCGTCCAAGCCAGCGCCTTGCGCCAGGGCCTGGTCATCGAACGCCTCCTCGAAGTCCTCCTCGAATTCCTCGTTGGCCGCCGCATCGGCGATCGGCCTGGCCGGGGGCACCGCGCCCGCAGGCTCCTGTGCCCACTCCACCACCACCCCTGTACCGGAGGGGGGGGCACCATCCTGCGGATCCGCCAGGGGGCGGAGCGGTGGGGAGGGGAGGGCGGGGCGCACCAGACGCGGCGCCGGAGCCGAGCCGCTCAGACCCCGCATCCAGCTGCGGCGCGCCACCTCATAGAGCAGCAGGGCGGTGGCCACCGAGGCATTGAGGCTGGGGGTGGTGCCCCGCAGGGGAATGCGCACCAGCTGGTCGCAGTGGCGACGGGTGAGCAGGGAGAGCCCCTCCCCTTCGGAACCGGTGACCAGGACCAGGGGACCCTCCAGATCGGCCTCCTCCAGGCTGACGGTGCCCTCGGCCGCCAGGCCGATCACCCGGTAGCCCTCCTGCTTGAGGGTGTCGAGGGAGCGGTTGAGGTTGACGACGCGGGCGATCGGCAGATGCTCCAAGGCTCCGGCGGCCACCTTGGCCACGGTGCCGGTCAGGCCGGCGTTGCGGCGCTGGGGCAGCACCAGACCGTGGGCGCCGAGGGCCTCGGCGGAGCGCACGATCGCCCCGAGGTTCTGGGGATCGGTGAGACCATCCACCGCCAGCAGCAACGGCGCTTCACCGATGCCGCGACAGCCCTCGAGCAGCCCATCGAGGTCGAGGGTCTCGGCCGCCGCCGGTTGCAGCACGATCCCCTGGTGCACCGCGCCGCCGCTGATCTGTCCCAGCCGGGCCCAGGTCACCTCTTCCACCAGGGCGCCGGAGCCCTTGGCCTCCCGCAGCAGCTGCAGGAAGCGCGGGCTGAATCGCATCTCCGGCGTGCACCAGATGCGATGGACCGGCCGGCCGCTCTCCAGGGCCGCCTGGGCGGCGTGGCGCCCCCAGATCAGATCGGAGGGGGCGGCGGCGGCAAAGTTTTCTCCCTCGGCAGGCCGCTCAGCCGACGGGGCGGCGAAGGAGGGCAGGGGGGCCGGGGCGCCACGGCCCGGGGCGATCGGGCGGCCGGAGCGGGCGGGGCCGAAGCGGTCCGGACCGCGGCGGGAGGGGAAGGGCATCCGCCCTTCGGGTCGGGCCGGGGCCGGCCGCCGCTCGCGCCAGCCGGTGCCACCGGGCTTGCCGGAACGGGGCTGATACGGAGCGCGGTCGCTGGAGCGGTAGCCCTCGGCGCGGCGCACGCCCTCGCCAGAACGGCCGGCATCGGAGCGGCCAGCGTCACCCCGCGGCTCCCCATCGGCCGGGGCGCGACGGCTGAAGCCCTCATAGGGGCCGCGGCCCCGGGCGTCGCCATCACGGCGATCGCGCTCCGGCCGGGGTCCATCGAAACGGGCGGGGCGGTTACCGGGGCGACTGAAGGGTCGGTTGGGGGGGGCGCTGCCGGGCCCACGGGAGGGGCCGCGGCCGGCAGGACCATCGATGCGGCGGGCGGGACGGCCGGCGGGACGGCGCCGATCGGGGGACTGGCTCATGGGGAGGCGTGCGAGGGGGCAGGTGGATCGGTCTTCTCAAGATGGTCCAGCAGCTCGGCCAGCCGCCTGGGGTTCCGCAGAAAGAGCCATCCCAGCATCGTCTCAAATCCCGTGGCCTGCCCATAGGTGGCGGGATCGGTACGGCGCGGGCCCCGCCCGGCGCGGTTGCGACCGCGGCGGACGAGATCCCGCTCGACCCCGTTGAGAAGGGGCTCAAGCCGTTGCAAAGCCAGCTCCTGGGCGGTGGCCGCGACGGCCGCGACGACGGCCCGATGCAGGCTGGCGGCGGGGGCTGGCTGGTGGCAGTGGCGCAACCGCTGGTGCAGCTCCCAGACCGCATCGCCCAACCAGGCCAACTGGAGGGGCCCCAACTCCTGCTCCGGGGGGGAGGGGGCGAGATCGCGCAGCCAGGCGGTGGAGAAGGGTTGCGAAGCCGGTTCAGGCGGCTTCGAGCTGGCCAATGGCGGTATCGAGATCGGGCTGGAGATGGAGGAAGCTCTCGAGGCGAACCAACTTGACGGTCTGAACGACGCGGGCATTGCCCACGACCAGGAAGCGGCGGCCGTTGGTCTGGAAATCCTTGGCCAGCTGCACCAGGGCCCCGAGGCCTGAGGAATCGAGGAAGTCGATCCTGGTCAGATCCACCACCACCGCTTGATCGGTTCCAGCACTGCAGTGCTCGGCGATGAACGCGCCGAACTGCTTATCGGAGTAGGCGTCAAGCTGGCCGGTGAAGCGGAACAGCAGACAGCTCTCCAGGCGTTCGCAGCCACCGAGCAGGGACACCGTGAGTCGTTGCAGATCGACGATCGTTCCAGGCCTCGCGCAACCATCGCCGGCAGTGTAGGGAGGGTGGCGGCAATTGCATCAACAGCAACGAAACGTCGGCAAAGCCACGGCGCCGGCTCAGCGACGCTGGGCCATCAGGGACACGAAGCGACCGAAGTGGTGGTCGGCGTCATGGGGACCGGGGCTGGCTTCCGGGTGGTATTGCACACCAAAAACCGGCTGCTGGCGCAGGGAGAGCGCGGCGACGGTGCCGTCGGTGAGGTTGTGATGGGTGATGGCCACCCGATCGGTGGGAAGGGAGGCCGGATCCAGGGCAAAGCCGTGGTTCTGGGAGGTGATCTCCACCGAACCCGGCGCACCGCAGGGGTGGTTGAGGCCGCGGTGGCCATAACCGAGCTTGAAGCTGCGGCCCCCCAGTGCCAGGCCGAGGATCTGATGGCCCAGGCAGATGCCGAACACCGGCAGATCGGGCTGCTCCAGCAGCCCCCTGGCCAGGGCGATGCCGCCATGCACCGCCGCCGGATCACCGGGGCCATTGGATAGAAACACCCCTTCAGGCCGCTCCGCCAGCACCTCGGCGAGACTGGCGTCAGCGGGCAGCACCGTGACGGCGCAGCCGTGGGCCACGAGCCGCTCGAGGATGGCGCGCTTGATGCCGAAGTCGATCGCCACCACCCGGTAGGGCTGCTCGGGCCTGGATTGCAGACGGGTGTCGAAATCGGCCCGGCAGGCCTCGGTCCAGCGGTACGGCCCGGCCGTGCTGACCGTGGCGGCCAGATTCAGGCCGTCCATCGACGGGGCGCTGCGCACCCGCTCGAGCAGCTCCGCAGGGGACGAACCATCGCTGCTGATGGCGCCGTTGATGGCACCCCCTTCCCGCAGACGACGCACCAGAGCGCGGGTGTCGACCCCGCGGATGCCCACCACCCCATGGCGTCGCAACCAGCTCTCCAGATCGCCCTGGCTGCGCCAGTTGCTGGCCACGGGAGCCAGCTGGCGGGCGATGACGCCACGCACATGGGGCCGGTCGGCCTCGAGGTCCTGATCGTTGACGCCGGTGTTGCCCAGCTCCGGGTAGGTGAATGTCACCAGCTGGCCGGCGTAGCTGGGATCGGTCATCACCTCCTGATAGCCGGTCATGCCGGTGTTGAAGACCACCTCGCCGATCGCCGTTCCCTCGGCCCCGAAGGCCAGACCCCGGAGGACCGTGCCATCGGCGAGCACCAGCACCGCTCCTCGGGGCCCGGCGACCGGACCATCGGCGGCGGGTTGGGGTCGTGGTGCGCCGTCGGCGACCGGAGCGCTGCTCGTGGACATGGGGGCGGGGGCCTGTCGGGAGGGGTGCCGGGGACCGGTCGGGACGGGCGGGGGCCGCTGGGCCCTGCCGCCGCTGGGATCATCCTCCCGCGCCGGGCTGCAGGGCATCGCGCAGCCGCTGCAGGTGCTGCCAGGGTCGGCCGGCGGCCAGGGCAGCAAGGGCGGGTTCCAGCCCCGCCGCCGGGCTGCCCACCAATCCGGCCGCCCAGAGCACCAGGGCGGTGTTGAGGGCCACCACCTCCCGCTGGGCACGGCTGCCGCCGCCCTGCAGCACCGCTTCCAGGATGGCCCGGTTGGCGGCCAGGTCGCCGCCGATCAGGGCGTCGAGGGGGGCGGATTCCAGCCCCAGGGCGCCGGGGTCGATGGTGTCGCAGCGCACCGCACCCCCCTCCACCAGACGCAGGGTGCTGGGGCCGCTGAGGGTGGCCTCATCCAGGCCGCCATGGCCATGGACCACCACGGCGCGGCCCTGACCCAGCAGACTGAGGGCCTGGGCCATCGGATCGAGCTGATCGGGGGCGGCCACTCCGAGAACCTGGGCCTCGGGGCGCAGGGGATTGACCAGGGGACCGAGCTGGTTGAAGACGGTGCGCACCCCCAGGCTGCGGCGCAGCGGAGCGAGGCCCACCAGGGCCGGATGCCAGCCCGGGGCAAACAGAAAGGTGACCCCGGCCGCCTCGATCGCCCCGACCACCCGCTCCGGCGGCGCCTTCAGGTCGATGCCCAGGGCTTCGAGCACATCGGCGGACCCCACCCGGCCGCTGGCGCTGCGGTTGCCGTGCTTGGCCACCAGGGCGCCGCAGGCGGCGGCGGTGAAGGCCACGGCGGTGGAGATGTTGAAGCTGTCAACGCCGGAGCCACCGGTGCCGCAGGTATCGACCAGCGGCTGGTCCGGCCGACCCGGCGGCAGGGGCACCGCCTGGCGGAGCACGGCGGCCATGGCGGCCAGCTCGGTGCCGACCACCCCCTTGGCCCGCAGGGCCGCCAGCAGGGCGCCGGTGAGCACCGGTTCGAGGCCATCGCCGATCCAGGCCTCCATCAGGGCCGTGGCCTGATCGGGCTCGAGATCCCTGCCCTGGAGCAGCTGATCGAGCAGGCGGGGCCAGGCGACGGAAGCGGTCATCGACGGGGCGGCAGCGGGTCCGGAGGGGGGCGGCGGGGGCGGCGCCAGGGCAGAAAAAAGGCCCGGGTGCAGGCACGCCGGGCCGGGTGATGGGGACCGCCCCACTATCACCCGAACGGGGCGGATCTGACCATCCTCAGCACCCCGGCGCAGGCCGCAGCGGCGGACGACCAGCGGCCAGACCCCTGTGGTGATAAGGGCGTTCCTCGGGGGGTCGGGGATCAGGGGAGGCTGACCGTGGCCTGAGCGCCGACCGCAGGGTCGGCGTCCGCTGCGGCCTCAGCCGGCCTCGTCGGCGGTATCGAAGCCCGATCCCACCGCTTCCCCCCCCACCGCCAGACCGGGGCGGTAACCGGCCGCCCAGAGGGAGCGGGTGCGGGCCCTCAGGCTGTTCCGGTCCAGCCCCCAGAGGCGCAGCACCCGCTCCAGGTCGTCGCGCAGATCGGCCGCACCGGGAAAGCCGTCGTAACGGCTCAACAGCCGCGCCGCATCCACCAGGTGGGCGTCAGCGGGGACCTGTGCCGCCAGCAGGGCATCGACCACCTGGCGGTCGATCGCATGGAGCGGATGGCTCTGCTCGTCCATGGATGGCGGCTCGGGCTGCGTAGGTTAGGCGCCGGAACGGCTGGAGCAGAGCATGGGGGCCACGCGGCTGCAGCGCACGCTTGCCTACCTGCGGCCCCACCGCAGGGACGTCGCCATCGGCGCGGCGGCGCTGGTGGTGGTCAACCTGTTGGGGGTGAGCCTGCCGCTGCTGGTGCGGCGGGTGGTCGATGGGCTGCACAGCGGCTTTGCGGTCAACGACCTGCTGCGCGGTGCCGCCCTGATCATCACCCTGGCGACGGTGATGGGACTGGTGCGGCTCTGGTCGCGGATGCTGGTGTTCGGGGTGGGCCGCCAGGTGGAGGCGGACCTCAAGCAGCGGATCTTCGATCACCTGCTCCGCCAGGAGCCGGGATGGGTGCAGGAGACCGGCAGCGGCGAGGTGATCAGCCGGGCCACCAGCGATGTGGAGAACGTGCGGCGACTGCTCGGATTCGCCGTGCTCAGCCTCACCAACACCGCCCTGGCCTATGCCCTCACCGTGCCGGCGATGCTGGCGATCGATCCCCTGCTGACCCTGGTGGCCCTGGGCCTCTATCCGCTGATGCTGCTGACGGTGCGTCTGTTCGGCGGCCGGATGATGAAGCAGCAGCGACGCCAGCAGGAGGCCCTGGCCCGGCTCAGCGACCTGATTCAGGAGGATCTCTCCGGCGTCAGCGCCATCAAGATCTATGGCCAGGAGGCCATGGAGCAGGAGGCCTTCGCGGGCCGCAACCGCGACTACCGCGATGCGGCCCTGCAGCTCGGCCGCACCCGCAGCACCCTCTTCCCGCTGCTGGAGGGCATCGCCTCGATCAGCCTGCTGCTGCTGGCGGTCGGCAGCGGCCAGCTGGAGAGCGGTCGGCTGAGCATCGGCGACCTGGTGGCTCTGATCCTTTATGTGGAACGGTTGGTCTTCCCCACCGCCCTGCTGGGCTTCACCCTCAACAGCTTCCAGACCGGCCAGGTGAGCCTGGACCGGATCGAGGCGCTGCTGCAGCGCACACCGCTGGTGCAATCCCCCCGCCACCCCCGCCCGGCTCCCCTGCCGGCCCTGGGTTCGGTGGAGGCCCGGGGGCTTTCGGTGCGCTATCCCGATGCCCGCCAGCCGACCCTGGAGCAGCTGAGCTTCCGACTGGCCCCGGGAGAGCTGGTGGCGGTGGTGGGGCCGGTGGGCTGTGGCAAGACCACCCTGGCCCGGGCCCTCGGACGGCTGGTGGCCGTGGATCCGGGGCAGCTGTTCGTCGACGGTGTCGATGTGACCGAGCTCAGCCTTGACGATCTGCGCCGCCGGGTGGCGCTGGTGCCCCAGGAGGGGTATCTGTTCACCGCCTCCCTGGCTGACAACCTGCGCTACGGGGCACCGGACGCAACCCTGGAGCAGGTGGAACGGGCCAGCCGCCAGGCGCGACTGGAGCCGGATGTGCGCGGCTTCCCCGATGGCTACGCCACCCTGGTGGGCGAGCGGGGCATCACCCTCAGCGGCGGCCAGCGCCAGCGAACCGCCCTGGGTCGGGCTCTGCTGATCGACGCGCCGCTGCTGGTGCTCGACGATGCCCTCGCCAGCGTCGACAACCAGACGGCGGCGGCGATCCTGACGGAGGTGCGCCAGCAGCGCAACCGCACGGTGCTGATGATCAGCCACCAGCTCTCGGCCGCCGCCGCCTGCGATCGGATCCTGGTGCTGGAGGGCGGGCGGCTGGTGCAGGAGGGCAGCCACCAGCAGCTGCTGGCCCAGCCCGGCACCTACCGCAGGCTGTGGGAACGGGAAGAGGCCGAGCGGCTGCAGACGGCGGCCTGACCCTGCAGGTCCCGGCACGGCGAGGCTCAGGACCCTGTTGCGCGTTGCCGTATCGGCCCCCAGCCCATGGGGTGATTCCGCCCTTGGGCAAACCAGGACCTCACATGGGTCTCATCCGCATCGCGATCGTGGCGCCGTGCCAATGGGCAGAATGAAGGTGCCGCAACAGATCTCGAGATGCAGCTGCCGAGGTGTTGTTGATGCCCGGCGTCTCAGGATGAGGCTGCCATAGGCGCCCGATCGGGTCTGTCTCCGTGCAGGACCCGATCGGGCGACCCATGCGCAACAGGCTCCTGGCGAGCGCCCCGGAGCCAGACGCCGGCCCTGGATCGGCAGCCCCGCAGGCGGCCGGCCTCAACTGTTGTTGCCTGACACCGCCGCCGGGGCCTGTCCTCGCTTCACTGGAGCCAACGCCATTCCTCACCTCTGGGGTCCGCCGCTTCCATGACCACCACATCGCCCCTCCACGGCCAGCCCTACAGCATCCGCTGCACCCTCACCTTCGGGGACATCTACCCCCAGATTCTCATCTGGATGGCCGTGATCTTCGTCAGCCTGGCCGCGGGCCTGGCCCTGATGGGCACGAGCAAACCGATCTTCGCCCTGGTGGGGGTGGGCCTGATCCTGGTGCTGTCGCTGCCGTTCCTGCTGTTCGCCTTCATCACCACCCTGCTCAATCACATCGCCGTCGTTCCAGAGCAGGCCCCCTGAGAAGCCCCCTAGGGTGGAGCAAAGGGCCCGGCGCCTCCGCCCCGGGCCGCCGCCACTTTTCAGCACCGTGACGCGCGACCCCTCCGCCACCCCCCTCAGCCATCCCCTCCAGAACCTGTTCAGCGATCTGCTGGCCGAACTCGGTGCCGCAAGCGGTGGTCTGGGGGCGGAAGCCCGGGGGGCAGGGCAGCGGCACCAGGTGCTGGGCACCCCGATCGATGCCCCCCCCGAGCCGGGCCAGGCCGAGGCCTGCTTTGGCTGCGGCTGTTTCTGGGGCGCCGAGAAGGGCTTCTGGCGCCTGCCGGGGGTGGTCAGCACCGCCGTGGGCTATGCCGGTGGCCAGCGTCCCGATCCGAGCTATGAGCAGGTCTGCAGCGGCCGCACCGGCCACGCCGAGGTGGTGCGGGTGGTGTGGGACACGGCGGTGATCGGCTTCGCTGACCTGCTCAAACTGTTCTGGGAGTGCCACGATCCCACCCAGGGGGATCGCCAGGGCAACGATCGCGGCAGCCAGTACCGCTCCGCCATCTTCGTGGACGATCCGGCCCTGCTGGCCCTGGCCGAAGCAAGCCGCAGCGCCTACGGCCAGGCCCTGAGCGAACGGGGCTATGGAGCGATCACCACCGAGATCGCCAGCCAGCGCCACTTTTATTGGGCTGAGGCTTACCACCAGCAGTACCTGGCGCGATCCGGTAGCCGTCCCTACTGCTCAGCCCAGCCCACCGGGGTGTCCCTGGGGGGCTTCGATGGGGCCGATTACCAGCTGCCGGAGGCGGTCTGGCAGGCCTTCGACTGGTCGATTCCCCACTGCGTGCTGCGGGGCGACAACCGGCCGATCCCCCTGCCATGAGGAGGCTCCTGCCCCGCCATAGCCCTCATCTGGGCAGGCCCGTGCTGCGGGTCCTGGCCCTCTCCCCGATCTGCCTGGGCCTGGTGCTGCCCAATGGGGCGGGACGGGCCCTGCCGGGGGCGTTCCAATCCCCCTGGTGGGAGAACTACGACGTGCGCCAGAGCTTCCTCTGCCCGGGGCAAGGACTGGTGGTGGTGGAGCGGAACGACAGCCAGGCCTCGATCCTCTCCGGCGGGATGCGCTTCACCCTGTTCCGCGAGCCGATCGAGGGAGGGGGTGTGCTGTACAGCAACGCCAACATGCGGCTGACGCTGCGCGACGATGCACTGACCCTTGAGCAGCTGTCCCAGCGCCTCACCTGCCAACGCACCGAAGACGCATGACGCCGCTACCCGATCGCACGGTCATCCTGGGGCTGTTGGCCACGGTGGCCCTCTGCTTCGCCCTGGTGTTCTGGACCGTGCGCAGCCATCCGGGTCCTGGTGGCCAGCCCCTGCTCTGGCGTGAGTCCCCCCCGGGCCGATCCGCCCAACCCCTGATCTGATGGCCGAGGAGAGTGGCGGCAACGGTCAGCGCCAGTTGCATCCCCTTCCCCGGGGTCTGGTCGAGCTCTACGGGCTGCTCGCCGTGCTGTTCGTGCTGGTGCCCGAATGGATGGCCGGCGGTGCCCTGTTCGGCTTCCGCGATGGGCGCAGCGGCAGCGATCTGCCGATCCCCTCCTCCGCCTGGCATCGGCTGCCGGAGCTGCGCCTGGCCAAGCTGAACCTGGCCCAGCTGCGGCTGCTGGCCCGCAGCGAGCGGCTGCCCGGCTACGCCGCCCTGAGCCGCGACAAACTGACGGCGCGGCTGTTGCGGCGGCTGCGCCAACGGGAAAAACCCTCCCAGGGGCGGGGCAAACCGCTGTGATACCATCGTTGATGCCGGGGCGTAGCGCAGCTTGGTAGCGCACCACTTTGGGGTAGTGGGGGTCGTGGGTTCAAATCCCGCCGCTCCGATTCGGCGAACGACTCGTTAAGCAGTCGCTTCAACCCTGATTCAGCCGCTTCCTTCTGGGGGCGGCTTTTTTGTCGCTGATCGATGCATCAGGGCGATGTCCATCGCCGGCCCTGGCGATGAACGGCAACCAGCGACTGGGCCGCGATTCAATGCAATCGCGTGGCGACGTGAAAGCGCTTCAGCCAGAGATTCACGCGACGCCGCAGCCGCGGCGGCACCTCCTGGGCCAGCTGCACCAGCTCCTGGGCCGCCAGCCGATGCAGCTCCCGCCCTTCCACATGCCAGAGGGCCTCCGCTTCCCGGATCAGGCGAGCCCAGGTCCGCACCACCTGCCAGCGTCGGACCCGCACCTGCAGCGGGTCCGGCGGGCCCTGAAGGGGAGGGGGAGGCGGAGGCCCGAGCATGGCCGAACCGCGGCAGGACTGTCTCCAGCCTGGTGGGTCGAGGGGGCAGGGAGCGTGGAACAGCTGGAGGGCTTCGCGGATCGGTAGAGATTGCGAAGAGTGGCGATCGGCCGATCAGGCGCTGCAGGGGAGGAAGGCGACAGGATCAGCATCGACCGGCTCCACCGGAAAGGGCAGGGCCGCCGCCTCGGCGGCGGTCAGGCGGCGACTCCAGGCACCGCTGAGGGGTTCGTTCCAACGGAACCCGGCCTCCCGGGCGCGATGGCGCTCGGCATAGGGCAGATGGGCCCGGTAGAGCTGCCGCGGCTCCTGGGCCGCCACCAGCAAGGCCTCCAGGTCCGGGCAGCGCTGGAAGACGTGCACCAGATAGTGGCAGTCGGTGAGGGCCCGGTGGGCGGCCCAGACCGGCACGCCATAGGCCAGGGCCAGATCCCGCACCGAGGGTGCCGGCCGCAACAGGCGATCCGCCGGCCAGCGGATGTCCTCCATCGAGCAGATCCAGGGAAGCCCCAGCTCGGGCAGGCCACCCAGGCCGAACCACTGGCGATCGAAGGCGGCGTTATGGGCCACCACCGCATCGGCGCTGGCGGCCATCGCCAGAAAGCAGCTGCGGGCCGCCTCCAGCGGTTGGTGCAGGCGGGTCACGGCCGCCGGGATGCCGTTGATCGCCTCGGCGGGGTTGCTCTGGGTGGGCAACAGAAAGGAGATCTGCTGCAGCACGGCACGGCTGGGCAGATGGAACAAAACCGCGCCCACCTCGATGCAATCGCCCTGGTCGGGACTGAGGGCCGTGGTCTCGGTGTCGAGGATCAGCAGCCGCTCGGGGGCACGAGGGGGCGGTGCCAGGGTGGGCAGGGAGACGAACGCCGCCGACGGGGCGGAGGGATCGAAGGCCAGGGTGGCCGCTGGACCTGGATCCGTCAGACCGGGCTCGCCAGAACCGGGACCAGGTTCCTCAGGAGCGAGGCCACCAGCGCCATCGGATGGCCGTGGGGCGTGCGACGCCACGGGTTCCGGTGGGTCTGGCCAGTCGGCCAGCGGCGGCTGCGACCGCGCATCAGGTACCTGAACAGCCTGGGCGTCCGGCAGGGGCATGGCTGCGCAAACCTCAGCCACCGCCTCCGCCTCCCCCGCAGGACCTACCGCAGGGGCCAGGTCGGGGGGCTCGGCCCGCTCTGGCGATGCCGGGCTTGAGGCAGGCCCTGGCACTCCCGGCTCAGGGGAAGCTGACGGCGTGGGGGTTGGCGACGCCAAAGGGTCAGCCTCTGGGCTGGCAAGGCCGTCCACCCCAGCTGGAGCTGCCGCCGGACCGGGATCCGGCCGCTCGGCAGATGGCGGTGGCGCCGAACCGCGATCGGCTGGAGCAAGACAGGCCAGCAGATCAGCCTGGTCCCAGAGGCTGGGTTGCTCGGCCATGACAACGCTTCTGCAATCCCCAGTGTCCCAGGGCGGGCGAGCCGGATGGGGAGGTCCCCCGGCTCCGCAAGGGCTGCCGGAAGTGCGGTCCAGCCGACGCCGGCCCTGGCCAGGGCGGCGCAACGTCAGGCGCCGGTGGGGGCAAATCCGAGGCGGTTGGAGCGGCTCAGCCGCCGGGGCGCCGAATCGAGGCTGGTGGAGGGGCTACGGCCAGAACACGGATGGGATCCGGCGCCCGATGCAGCGGTGTGAGCCAGCGCCGACCAGCGGACGGGCCGAGCCCGAGGCATGGCCGGGACGGCGGGGCGATGGCGGCGCTGGGGCGGGGAGGCGGCGCTGGGGCTGGTGGTGATGGTGCTGCTGGGACGTGAATCGTGGGACGTGAGCCTTGGCGGGAACCGTTCGCCCCCCCCGTCCCCCGGAGTCGGAAGGAGTGCGGCGATCCGCCCGCAACCCGGCCCGGCCGCGACCCGACCCGAGCGGCACCTTCCCTAGGGTGCAAGACCTTGTGGCAACAGGCCGATGGCCAGGACCCTCGCCCCCGGCGATCCCATCCCCCCCATCGCCCTCGTGGACGCCGAGGGGGTGATGCGCCGTTCCGACCAGCTGGCGGGCCGGGCCCTGGTGCTGTTTTTCTACCCGAAGGACGACACCCCCGGCTGCACCGCCGAAGCCTGCGCCTTCCGCGACAGCTACGCCGACCTCAAGGCCCTCGGAGCGGAGGTGTGGGGAGTGAGTGGCGATGACGCCGCCAGCCACCGCCGCTTCGCGTCCCGCCACCAACTGCCCTTCCCCCTGCTGGTGGATCGCGGCAACGCCCTGCGTCAGGCCTTCGGGGTGCCGGCGGTGCTCGGACTGCTGCCCGGCAGGGTGACCTTCGTGATCGATGGCGACGGCATCGTGCGCCATGTGTTCAACAACCTGCTCGATGGCGCCGCCCACCGGCAGGAGGCCCTCGCCGCCCTGCGCCGCCTGGCCCCATCCGGGTCGGGACAGGGCGGTGGCTGAGCGATCCTGGCGCCAGGTCGGCCCCCTCTGGTGCCTCGACCCCGATCCAGCCAGCGGCGGCCCAGCGCTGGGGAGGATCGAGTTCATCGGCGGCAGCTACCTGGCGGCCACGCCCCAGCTCAGCTATCGAAGGCTGCTGGAGGCCCTGGCCAGCAGGGGCTGGCTGGTGCGGGCCTGGAGCTATGTGCCGGGCTTCGATCACCAGAGCCAGGCCAACGAGGCCTGGCGGGCCTTCCGCAGCGAGCGGGAGGCGGCGGTGCGGGCCGGGGGCGGCTTCGAGAGCGACCGGGCTGAACCGGTGCTGCGGCTGGGCCACAGCCTCGGCTGCAAGCTCCATCTGCTCGCCCCGGACGGGGGCCGCCGCTGCAGCGGCCTGGCGGCCCTGAGCTTCAACAACTTCTCAGCGGAGCGCTCGGTGCCCCTGCTGGCGGAGATGGGCCAGCAATTCGGCTTCCGCAGCGAATTCAGCCCCTCCCCGGAGGAGACCCTGGCGATCGTAGGCCGGGCCTACCACCAGAACCGCAATCTGCTGGTGCGCTTCCGGGCCGATGGCCTCGACCAGAGCCCGCGGCTGCTCGATGCCCTGCGGCAACGGCCCAGTGATCGCAGCGAGCTGATCGAGCTGCCCGGCGACCATCTCACCCCCGCCAGCGCCGGGCTGCGGCGCAATCTGCTCGGCGACTGGGCCGATGACCCGGCCCGCCAGCGCCGCTTCGAACGGCTGGCGGACACGATCGCGGCCTGGGCCGATCCACGGCCGGCCCAGGGGAGAGTCGCCCAGGGCTGAGGGATTGGATCCCAAACAGAACCATTGACAACGGGTGCGCCCCCGCCACCCTTGGCACTGCGACCCATCGATCCCACACCCAGGCCATGGACAACCTGCTCAACGCCTACACAGAAGCCTGGCGTCGCAGCTTCGACTACACCGGCCGCTCGAACCGCGGCGACTATTGGTGGTATGTACTAGCTAATTTCCTGATCAGTATCATTCTGGTCGCCCTCAGCTCGTTGAGCGACTTCTTTGGCTGGATCTACTCCATCCTGTTGGTCGCCACGCTCATCCCGTCCATCTCCGTGGTGGTGCGTCGCCTGCGAGATGCTGGCAAGCATTGGGGCTGGTTTTTCATCAGCCTTGTCCCCATCATTGGCACGTTCTGGTTGCTTTACCTCCTCGTTCTGCCCTCGATCCCCGGCTGAGGCCAGCTCCGCCATCCGCTCTCATGGGGGGCGCTCAGGCCCGCCCCCCATCCCCCCTTCAACGCCTCAACCCTTCACACCCTCAGGGCATCGAGCACCGAACGATCCTCCAGGGTGGAGGTATCACCGCTCACCTCCTCGCCGGCGGCCAGGGCCCGCAGGATGCGGCGCATGATCTTGCCGCTGCGGGTCTTGGGCAGGGCATCGGTGAAGCGGATCAGATCGGGCCGGGCGATCGGGCCGATTTCCCGACCCACATGGGCCCGCAGTTCTGCCACCAGGGCCTCATCGCCGCTGCGGCCGGCATCGAGGGTCACAAAGGCGGCGATCCCCTCACCCTTGAGCGCATCGGGCACCCCCACCACCGCCGCCTCCGCGACGGCGGGATGGCTGACCAGGGCGCTCTCGATCTCCATCGTGCCCAGGCGATGGCCGCTGACATTGATCACGTCATCGACGCGGCCCATCACCCAGAAATAACCATCGCCATCGCGGCGGGCGCCATCACCGGCGAAGTAGAGCCAGGAGCCATCGGCGGGGCGGATCTCCTCCCAGTAGCTCCTGCGGAAGCGCTCGGGATCGCCGTGCACCGTGCGCATCATCCCCGGCCAGGGGCGGCGGATCGCCAGGTAGCCCCCCTGATCCGGGCCCTGGGAAACACCATCGCGGTCGACGATGTCGGCGGCGATGCCGGGCAAAGGCAGGGTGGCGGAACCGGGCTTGGTGGGTGTGGCGCCGGGCAGGGGGCTGATCATCACGCCACCGGTCTCCGTCTGCCACCAGGTGTCGACCACGGGACAGCGGTTGCCACCGATCACCTGCCGGTACCACATCCAGGCCTCGGGATTGATCGGTTCACCCACGGTGCCGAGGATCCGCAATGAACTCATGTCGTATTGGTCGGGCACGGCGCGGCCGTTCTTCATGAAGGCGCGGATGGCGGTGGGAGCCGTATAGAAAATCGTGCAGCGATGCTTCTGGATCACCTCCCAGAAGGCGCCCGGTTTGCTGGGCCGCGGCGCACCTTCATACATCACGGTGGTGGCCCCATTGGAGAGGGGTCCATAGACGATGTAGCTGTGGCCGGTGATCCAGCCGACATCGGCGGTGCACCAATGGATGTCGTCCTCGCGGATGTCAAAGATCCACTGGAAGGTGAGATGGGCCCAGAGGTTGTAACCGGCGGTGGTGTGCACCACACCCTTGGGCTTGCCGGTGGAGCCGGAGGTGTAGAGCACGAACAGGCGGTCTTCGCTGGCCATCGGTTCGGCCGGGCAATCGCCGCTCTGGGCCTCCACCAAGGCGTCCCACCAGAGATCGCGGCCGGGTTCCATGGCGCAGTCGCCACTGGCCCCGTCCAGGCGACGCACCACCAGCACATGCTCGACGCTGGGGGCACCGCCGTTGCCGGCCAGGGCCTCATCCACCGCCGGCTTGAGCGGCACCGGCTTGTCCTTGCGGAAGCCTCCGTCGGCGGTGATCACCAGCTTGGCCTGGCCATCGATCAGGCGATCGCGCAGGGCATCGGCCGAGAATCCGCCGAACACCACCGAGTGGGGAGCACCGATGCGAGCGCAGGCGAGCATGGCGATGGCCGCCTCGGGCACCATCGGCATGTAAAGGGCCACCAGATCACCCTTGCCGATCCCCAGGGCCTTGAGCGCCTGGGCGGCCTTGCAGACCTCGCCATGCAGCTGGCGGTAGGTGAAGGTGCGGCTGTCGCCCGGTTCCCCCTCCCAGATCAGGGCGGTCTTATCGGCCCGGGGACCGTCGAGGTGCCGATCGAGGCAGTTGTAGCTGAGGTTGGTGGTGCCCCCTTCGAACCAGCGGGCGAAGGGGGGGTTGCTCCAATCGAGCACGGTATGGAAGGGCTCGAACCAGTGCAGCTGGCTGCGGGCCTGCTCACCCCAGAAGGCATCGGGATCGGCCTCGGCCTGGGCCACCAGCTCCCGATAGCGCGCCATCGAACCGATCCGCGCCCGGGCGGCGAGCTCGGCGGGGGGATCGAAGCTGCGGTCCTCGTGCAGCACCGATTCGATCGTGGCGGCGGCGTTGCCGCCGTTGGAGGCCGGGATGGGAACGGCGCCGGGGACCTGGGACATGGAGCGGGCGGGGAGGAACCGGGAGGGGAGACCGCGGCGCACCGCGGTGGGGGCATTCAAGCCACGGAACGGCTCGCGAACCAGGGCTGGAGCGCAGACGGAAACGGAGCGGAGCAGGGCAAGGCCGCGGGCAAGGCGCCGGGCCCAGGGTCAGCCGCGGCCACCCATCCGGCCGGGGGCCGGGAGCCACCATCCGCCTGGAGCAGCGATGGCGGCGAGGCGCCAGGCTGGTGGGCCCTCCGTGCTTTCGCCATGCCCGCCGCCGTGCCCGCCTGGCTGGTCATCGCCGCCGTGGTGTTCGCCGTGGCCCTGCTGCTCAACCCCAGCCGCCAGGAGTGGTCGTGGTTTCTGCGGCTGCAACGCCCCCGCTGGCTCAGCTTCGAGCGCTTCATCCCCCTGATCTGGACGGCGATCTACGCCTGCTTTTACGCCTCGGCCCTGCTCAGCTGGAATGCCGGCGGCGGCTGGCCGCTGATGGCGGCCTACCTGCTGTTGCTGCTTCTGGTGCAGAGCTACACCCTGGTGATCTGCCGCACCCGGCGGTTGGCCAGCGGCACCGCCCTGGGCTTCGCCGGCTGGCTCTGGGGGATGGCCGTGACGGCGATCGTGGCGCCCCTCTCTGGCCGGGCCGCCCTGCTGCTGGTGCCATTCCTGCTCTGGAGCCCGGTGGGCACCTTCGTGACCTGGCGGATGGACAAGCTCAACCGTTGAGGCTCCAGCGCCGCCCACGGGTGCCCACCTGGGGCCGTCCATGGACCGACGGCCCCCGCGGCCGGACGGCCCCCGCCCCCACCTGCCGGAACCACCCCGAAGGCCCTCCCCGGGATTCGCTGCGGATCGGCATCGCCAGGGGCATCGCGCCGGAGGGCCACTGATCAGCGCTGCTGATCCCTGGCGGGGAGCGGGCTGACAAGGGGCGGTGGCCGCGTTAGCCAGGGTCACGGGCAGCCCCTGGAGCGCCATGGCCGAGGATCAGCCGATCACCCCCCACGCAGGCCCGACCCTCGATGCCGAGGGTCAGTTGACCTACATCGGCGACGACGGCCGCCGCTATGTGGTCGGTCTGCCGCCGGAGGCCGATGAGGCCAGCCTGGAGCGGGTGATGGCGAATCTGCGCCAGGGCAATGAGCTGTTCCGCCGGATCGAGGAGCTCTGCCACCAGTGGATCGCCCGGGTGCGGAGCAGGGATCTGGACCAGCGGGCGGCGCTGGTGCTGCTGCTCACCACCCTGGAGACCTCCCTGGAGGACGACTATCCCGAACTCGGCTGAGGGCGGAGGGCTGAGGTGGCCTGGCTGGGGGGCGGCCTGGGGGAGTGGCCTGAAGAGGCCGCACCACGGGCTCCAGAGACCGCAGAACCGCCTTTGGCGGTGCTGGACCGCCTTTGGCGGTTCTGGCCCAGGGCGGTGCCCGGCGACCCGGCAAGCTGGAGGCATGCCAGCCCCCGCTGCCTGCCTGTTCGACCTGGACGGTCTGCTGCTCGACACCGAACCGCTGCACGGCCATGCCTGGCGCGAGGCGGCCGCCCGGTTCGGCACCCGGCTCGACCCCGGCCAGCTCCTGGCCCTGCGCGGCCGCCGCCGCCACGACTGCGCCGACCAGGTGCTGGCCTGGATCCGCGCCGACGGTGGCCACTGCCCGGGACACCAGGAGCTGCTGGCGGTGCGCCAACCGATCGCCGAGGCGCTGCTGGCCACCGCGCCGCCGATGCCGGGGGCTGAATCCCTGTTGCGGCGCTGCCGGGCGCGGGGGGTGCCGATGGCGTTGGCCACCAGCAGCTCCCGCTCGGCGGTGGAGCTGAAGGCCCGCCCCCACCCCTGGCTCTCCCTGATCGAGGAGCGGGTCTATGGCGACGACCCGGAGCTGGGGGAGGGCAAACCGGCACCGGACATCTACCGGCTGGCGGCCGCTCGGTTGGGGGTGGACCCGCGCGATTGCTGGGCCTACGAGGATTCCCAGGCCGGGGCCCAGGCTGCCGCCGCCGCCGGCTGCCGGGTCCATGTGCTGCGCCAGCAGGGCGCCGATCCGGAGGCATTTCCGGCCGGCAGCCACTGGATCGATTCCCTGGAGGAGGTGGTGATCTGAGCGGTGCCTATGGGCACTGGATCAGTAGAGCCGGCTGAGCACGAAGGCGGGCAGGCCGCGGAGGGCGCTGCGGGGTTCGGAGGGCGGTAACCACTGGATCGCCTCATGGGCCTCCTGGGCGAAGCCCTCGGCCAGGGCCCGGGAGCGGGGGATGGCCTCGCAGCCGCGAACCAGCTCAAGGGCCTGTTCCAGATCGCCCTCCTGGCTGAACTCACGCTCGATCAGCCGGGCCAGGGCCGGGCGTTCCTCCAGGGCGTAGAGGGCCGGGGCAGTGAGATAGCCGGAGGCCAGATCGCTGGCAGCGGGCTTGCCCAGCTGCTGATCACTGCCGGTGAAGTCGAGGATGTCATCGACCACCTGGAAGGCGAGGCCCAGCTGGCGGCCGAAGCGATGCAGGGCATCGAGACGGGCTTCGGGCAGACCCGAAAGCACGCCGGCGGCCCTGGCGCTGTTGGCGATCAGGGAGGCGGTTTTGCAGTAGCTCTTTTCGAGGTAGGTCTCGAAGCTCTGGCCGGTGTCGTAGCGGTAGAGGCCCTGGCGCACCTCGCCATCGGCCAGATCCATGATCACGCGGGAGAGCAGCTTGACCACCTCGAGGTCATCGAGGTTAGCCAGATGCCAGCTGGCCTGGGCGAACAGGAAATCGCCGGCCAGTACCGCCACCCGATGGTTGAAGCGGCTGTGCACCGTCGCCACACCGCGTCGGGTGGCGGCCTCATCGACCACATCGTCGTGGACCAGGGAAGCGGTATGGATCATCTCGGTGATCTCCGCCAAGCGCCGATGGCGTGGCGAGAGGCTGCCATCGGGGGAGAGAGCGCGGGAGAGGAGCAGCACGATCCCGGGCCGGATGCGCTTGCCGCCGGCGGCGAACAGATGTTCGGCGGCAGCCTGAAGAATGGGATGTCCGGCGCCGATCAGGGCGCGCAGATCAGCCAGCATGGTGTCGAGGTCGGCCTCGACGGGCTGGAGCAGCTCTGCAACCGTCGACACGGGACCTCCGGGGTGGAAACGATCCTAGAAGGGTTGAGGCGGCAACTGCAGCAGCGGCGTCAGGGGCGGCAGCTCCAGCCCTGGCGGCGTGGCGCCCCGCCAGGGCACATGCAGGCTGGCGGTTTCGATGCCGATCAGCTGGCGGGCATCGCGATCGAAGCGCTCCGCCTCACCGGTGGTGAGGAAGCGGTGGCAGGACGTGCCCGGGGGGGCCCGGAGGCCATGGCGCTCCAGCAGGGAGCTGAGGTGGCGAGCCACGGCGGGGGCCGGATCGATCACGGTCACATCGGGGCCGACCAGGCGCCGGATCGCCTCGATCACGAAGGGGTAATGGGTGCAGCCGAGCACGATCGTGTCGGCGCCGGCGGCGAGCATCGGTTCGAGGAAGCCGCGCAGCAGCGCCTCGGTGCGCTGGCCATCCGGATCACCGGCCTCCACCAGATCGGCCAGCCCCAGGCAGACCTGCTCCACCACCCGCACCCGGGTGGCATGGCGCCCGACGGTGGCGCGGAACAGGCGCCCCTGGAAGGTGGCCGGTGTGGCCATCACCCCCACCACCCCGGATCGGGTGAGGGCGACGGCGGGCTTGACCGCAGGCTCAAGGCCCAGGATCAGCTGGCCCGGGAAGCGCTCGCGCAGGGGCTGGAGCACCACCGCCGAGGCGGTGTTGCAGGCCACCACGATCGCCTTGCAGCCGGCCTCCAGCAGGCGGCTGCCGATCGCTTCGCTGTAGGCGCGGATCTCGCCCTCCTGACGGCTGCCATAGGGGACATGGGCGCGGTCGGCCACGTAGAGGGTGGATTCAGCGGGCAGCAGCGCCACGATCTGCCGCCAGACGCTCAGCCCCCCCAGGCCGGAGTCGAAGATACCGATCGGGGCCGACGCTGCTGGGGTCATGGACTCAGGTAGAGCAGAACCGCCCGGGCCACCGCTTCCGCCAGTCGCCGCCGGAAGTCTGGATCGGCGAGGCGGGGGGCATCGAGCTCACCGGTGACGAATCCCATTTCGGCCAGCACCGAGGGCATCACGGTGCGGCGGATCACAAAGAAACGGCCAGGCCGGGCCCGCCGGTCCGGGGTGCCGGGGGAGACGGCCAGGAGCTGCTCCTGCAGGATCTGGGCCAGCTGGGCGGAGCGGCCCCCCTGGTAATAGAACGTCTCGATGCCGTTCACATCCGGCCGCTCCATGGTGAGGGCATTGGCGTGGAGGCTGACGAACAGATCAGCGCCGCTGCCATTGGCCAGGGCCACCCGCGGCGGCAGGTCCACATCCACCTCGCTGGTGCGGGTCAGAAACACCTGCACGCCACGGGCCTGGAGCAGCTGGGCCGCCTGCAGCGACACATCGAGCACCACATCGGTCTCGCGCAGCCCATCGATGCCGATGGCGCCGGGATCGGGGCCGCCATGGCCGGGATCGATCACCACCCGGTAGCGGCCGCGGGGCACCACCGGCATCCCCTCCAGGGACAGGGGGCCACGGGAATAGGAGGGGGGCTGACCCCAGAGGCGGGCCACGGCGGGGCGCTGCAGCGGCGGTGGCGGCGCCTCGAGATCGCCCTCGCCGCCAGCCACCGGCACCCGCAGCACGCCGCGGGGCAGCTCCATCCGCCAGCGGTCGCGGGCGGTGCCGACCAGCCGCAGCTGGCGGGGATCGAGGCGGGTGCCGGGCTGGAACTCCATCACCAGCCGGGTGGTGGCGCCATCGGGGCGGCCGATGCGCACCTCCCGCAGGGTGCCGCCGAACCAGAGGGAGCGGGGCCGCAGGGGGGCGCCGGGCATGTCGACCCAGACCCGCGGACCGCGGCCCGCGGAGCCGTCTTCGAAGAAGGCCTGCAGGGCAGCGCCGGGGGAGGTGCGCAGCTCCAGCACCCCCTCGCGGCTGACCCGCCAGGCGGAAAGGGAGCTGGCGGCCCGGGCGGGCGCGGGGGCCAGGGTGATGAGGGCCAGGGCGGTGGTGGCCGCGCCGCTGACCGCCAGGCCGCTGACCGCCAGGCCGCCGGCGGCGGTGCCTGCGGCCGAGGTTGTGGCCGCAGCCGAGGCCAGGCTGCCGGCCAGGCCCGCGGCCAATCCGCCAGCGGCGGGGGCGGCGGCCGAAAGACCGCCCGCCACCGGCCCGCTGACGGCAAGCAGCAGGGCCCCGCCCGCACCACCCAGCCGCCGCAGCGGTTGCAGCGCTCGCGGCAAGCCGGGAAGCGGCCAGCCCACCAGCCAGCCCCCCGGCCGGGACCCCTGGCCACAGGCCCGGATCCCCAGCCGCAGCCACCTCGACGGACGGGATCGGCCCCCCAGCGTTCGGAGCGAGCGCCCCACCACCCTCCGGATCCCCATCACCTCCCTCAGAAGAGGGCGGGCCGGCGGTGCTGAAGGCTCGGCATCTGGGTGCGCACCCGCTGGCTATGGCCCCGATCCACCGGGGCGAGGGCGAAGCCCGGGGCCAGGCCGGCATCGGAGAGCACCGTTCCCCAGGGATCGATCACCAACGCATGGCCATGGGTCTGGCGACGGCCGTAGTGGAGGCCGGTCTGGGCCGGGGCGACCACATAGGCGGTGTTCTCGATCGCCCGGGCCTGGAGCAGCACCTGCCAGTGGTCCTTGCCGGTGTAGGCGGTGAAGGCGGCGGGCACCATCAACAGCTCGGCGCCAGCACCGGCGAGGTGGCGGTAGAGCTCGGGGAAGCGCACGTCGTAGCAGATCGACAGGCCGATCCGGCACAGGCCCGGCACCTCCACCACCGGCGGCACCGCATGGCCGGGTTGAACGGTGGCGGATTCGCGGTAGGTGATGCCGTCGGGGATGTCGACATCAAAAAGGTGGATCTTGTCGTAGCGGGCCAACAGCTGGCCTTCGGTGCCGACCAGTTCGGAACGGTTGTAGGTGAGGCCTTCGCCGGCGGGCACCGGAAAGCCGCCACCGAGCAGGGTGACCTGATAACGGCGGGCCATGGTGACCAGGAAGCGGCTGCAGCGCTCGGCCAGGGCCGGGGCGAGCTCCAGGCGGCGCTGGTCCTCGCCCATGAAGGCGAAGTTTTCGGGCAGGCCCACCAGTTCGGCGCCGCGGCGGGCCGCCAGCTCGATCTGCTCCTCTGCCGCCGCGAGGTTGGCATCCGGATCGGAGGTGCTGGTCAGCTGCAGGGCTGCTGCAAGAAAACTGCCCACCGGCACTCCGAAGCGTCGGCCGAACTGTAAGGGGCCGCACCGGGACCGACCAGGGTGGGCGGGGGCTCAGCTGGCGCGCAGCACGCCGGGTTCGGCCTGGATCGGCACCAGGGTGAGGCTGTCGACGGCGGCGCAACAGGCAAAGTCGGCGTCGTGGTCGCCCAGGCCGATCAGCCGCTGGCCGTGGCTGGCGGCCCGCAGGCAGGTTTCGGTGTCGTGGCGCCACTGCTGCCAGAGGGCGAGGGCGGCGAGCATCTCGTCGTTGGCGCAGGTCACGCCGCGGTGGGGCGCCACCGCCAGCTCGATCGCGGCGGAGGCCACGGCACCGGCGGCCAGGCTGTCCTCCAGGGAATAATCCCCCTCCCAGCCGCTGCCCACGATCCACACCTGCTGGGCATCGCGGGCGATCAGGCGGCGGGCCACGGCGCTGCGATTGGGCAGGCAGGCGGTGAGCAGCAGGGGAACCGCCCGCACCGCCGCCAGGGAGCGGGTGCCATTGGTGGTGCTCATGAAGATGCGCTTGCCCCCCACCTGCTCCGGGGTGACCGCCAGGGGTGAATTGCCGAGGTCGTAGCCCTCCACCCGCTTGCCGCCGCGCTCCCCGGCCCGCAGCCGCTGCTCGGCGGGCCAGGCGGCGGCGGCGGCCTCCAGCTCGGCCAGATCGGCGAAGGCCTGGATCGCCTCGGCGCCGTTCTGCAGCGACCAGGCGATGGTGGTGGTGGCCCGCAGCACATCGATCACCACGGCGGCATCGGGCCCACCCTCGGCGGTGGGGAGGACCGGGGGCACCGATTCGGAGGTGTGGAAATAGGAGATGTTCATTGGACAGAAACGGCCTGCAGTAAGCCTAGGCTGGCCCAGTGTGTCAGCTTGTTGTTTCAGACCGAAGGGCGGGATCGGGGCGAACGGCTCAGGCGTGGGTCGTGGCCGGATAGCATGGGCAGATGAAACATGGGGCAGCCATGGATGTTCAAGGAGCTATTTCGGGTCCAGGAACATTGACGGACAACAGAGGCATGGGGTAAGCAAAGCGATAGGATCTTGGCGTAGTGGGTGTCAATGTCTATTCTTCCAAGCTCAAGTTGGCCTTTTTAGCAACCATTTGGCCCAGGCAACGCCTGCCTGCATGACAACGATGACCAAGGGCACTGTGTTATCGCTACCCTGGCCCATTGGCAGATCGCGTTAACCACGGGCTTATTGCTGGGGTGATCGGTGCTACGATCAGCTTTACCCGATGATTTCGCGACTGCAAGCATACAAAGTTAAACGTCATCATCACATTGATTTCCAATCTAGTTGCCGATATCATATCCCTTCATCCAATCCCGGGGCACCCTTATGGGGACGCCGAGAAGCCTTCTGACAGCATTTGGACCAGCTTTGATCAGTCTAGTTGTCTCCTTCTCCCCTGTCGGCGCGACAGTTGAACGCCTGAAACAGTCTGATTTCGACAATATCAAGTAAGACGATCGCTGACGTGGTCGGCTTGATGCCTCCTCAGCCAGAAGCAGCTCGCAGCCCACACAGATAAGCCAGGTCAGCCGAAAGCTGACCTGGCGGCATTCGAGATGAACCAGCCAATCAATCAACAAAACTCGAATGAGTCGGTTCAGACGACATTGGCCTGACGGATGCGGCGGCGAATGCGAGCACTGAAGCTCAAGGCCGATGCCAGACCTATCAAAGGTAATGGGCCAGGAACGCTTGCTGCCTCGAGGGCATCAAGATTGACATCCTCGCCAGGGGCTGCGGTGCTGAGGGCCATATCACCAAAGCCTTCGTCTATGAGCTTTTGGCGAAGGTTGAACGCCGTATCCCAGGCATGGCCGCCATGGATCAGGGGAGCAGCCAATTCCCCTGGCACCCCACTCCAGGTCCAGATTTCAGCGCCGTCGAGTTCGTTAGAGGGGTCATCATCATTCGGTCTCACACTGAAGTGCATTTGGAGGTAGGGAAGGCCATCAGCATCAAGCACTGCTGATGGATTCGTCATCAAGCCATCAACGTCGATGGAGCTGGCAAGATCAGGTCGACCGATTGCCGCAGCGATCTCGGATTTTGTGTAGGTATGACAAGTGCCAGCTGTTCGACATTTTACGGAGAAGCCAGGATCGCCCTCGGCCGAGAAGACGTTTGCATCTGAAGCAGGATCATTGGTGCCCGGGTTGTAGCCCAGCACAGGCTCAGGCCCCCACAGCTCCAAGCCATCCACATCAATCAGGTGTCGATCTACAGTGACTGGATAGGTTAGGTCTAAATCGATCGGCTCAAATGGGTTTCCGTCTTTGAATAAGGCACCAAATCCTTCCAGATACTCTCCGGCAAACTCGGAGGTATTGTTCGCCGACCTACATCCTATAATCGACCAAAGACAGATTTCTCCTGTTCTAGGTGCTTCAGCAAAGATAGCGTTACCATATCGGTCATTTTGTACAGAGAACAATAGCCAGGTCGATTCTCGTCTTGCTGCTTCGAACAGGGCATCTCCGAAATTGGCAATGGCATCAACCTGGAAGTCCTCAAATTTCCATGCATTTCTAAGGCCAGACTGAGGAAGACTAAATACGCCATCAAAGAAGACGATTTGGCCAGGAGCGTTGGCGAAAAATTGATCGCGGTCTCCTTCCAGGGCCTCAAGGTTGCCAAAGCTGACTTCCTTGCCAGGCACTTGGTGAGGAAAGGGTAGTTTGAAGCCTGGAACAGGGTCTACAAATCGACCGGGAGGAGTTGGAACCCCATAGGGTTGGGCCTTGGCAGCTCCCGATTCCAGCACTGCTGGCGTACCGACGAATGCGGCAAGACAAGCAGTCAGCAACAGCCGGCTCACCCCTGTGACTGGAGAGACTGTGGCTTTAACGAAGCTTGGCAGCCGATTTCTTGACGGAAGGGTCTTCATCATCCAGAAGTGAATAGGCAACTTAAATTAACTGTGTTTTCACACCAATAGCTTGGTCAAACAGATCTACCGCTTATCAGCAGCTAATACCAAATCGGTGCAGCCTCAGCGCTTGAAGAAAGCTGTAGTCCGATACGATCTGAACCAAGCAGACCGCCAGCTGCGACACGCAGCGCAGCGGCTCTCTTGCCATCATTCTGCGGCCGTCTTGTAGGACAAGACGCGTCTTGATTAGGCAGCGAGCTCCGCAGCGGATCTCGGGACCACCCAGTCCCAAGGCTGGCAAAGGCTTTTGCGGCGACCCAATCGAGGCGCAATGGCACCCTGCGGAGCTTGCTGCCTGATCAGGAGACGCGTTGCGGCTTCCGGCCCCCTTCCAGCTGCGGGCTGAGGTGATCCCAGTGAACCGGCCGCGACCGCAACCAAAAGGCTCGCGGCATGCGGGGCAGGCCCACAACCAGCGGGGGGGATGATCCAGAGTGAGGGTTCTGCGCTGAAGTGGGATTGGACGGCATCAAGACCCGCCACAGCCGGGATCTGCGCGGTTTTCTCGAACTGCTCGAGCAGCGAGGCCGCCTGCGGCGGATCACGGCGCCGGTGGACCCGGACCAGGAGTTGGCGGCGATCGCCGACCGGGTGCTGGGGATGGGGGGGCCGGCGCTGCTGTTCGAGAACGTGATCGGCTCTTCGATGCCGGTGGCGATCAACCTGCTCGGTACCCAGGAGCGGGTGCTGTGGAGCCTGGGGATGGAGCGCCCCGAGGAGCTGGAGGCGCTGGGGGAGAAGCTGGCATTGCTGCAGCAGCCACGGCCCCCCAAGGGCGCACGCGAGGCGGTGCGCTTCGGGTCGGTGCTGCTGGATGTGCTCAAGGCCCGGCCCGACCTCGATCTGACGCCCCCCTGCCATCAGCAGGTGTTCAAGGGGGATCAGCTGAACCTCGACAGCCTGCCGCTGCTGCGCCCCTGGGCCGGTGACGGCGGCCGGATCATCACCCTGGGGCTGGTGATCACCAAGGACCCGGAGACCGGCACCCCCAATGTGGGCGTGTACCGATTGCAGCAGCAGTCGATCAACACGATGACGGTGCACTGGTTGAGCGTGCGCGGTGGCGCCCGCCATCTGCGCAAGGCGGCGGCGATGGGCAAAAAGCTGGAGATCGCGATCGCCATCGGTGTGCATCCGCTGCTGGTGATGGCGGCGGCGACGCCGATCCCGGTGCAGCTGAGCGAATGGTTGTTCGCCGGGCTCTATGGCGGCCAGGGGGTGCGGCTGGCGAAGTGCAAGACCCTGAATCTGGAAGTGCCCAGCCACAGCGAAGTGGTGCTCGAGGGCACGATCACACCCGGCGAAGAGCTGGCCGATGGTCCCTTCGGCGACCACATGGGCTTCTACGGCGGCATCGAACCATCGCCGCTGGTGCGCTTCCACTGCCTCACCCAACGCCGCAATCCCGTGTATTTCACCACCTTCAGCGGCCGGCCGCCGAAGGAGGACGCGATGCTGGCGATCGCCCTGAACCGGATCTATGCACCGATCCTGCGGCAGCAGATCCCGGAGATCGTTGATTTCTTCCTGCCGATGGAGGGCCTGAGCTACAAGCTGGCGGTGATCGCCATCGACAAGGCCTATCCAGGTCAGGCGCGGCGGGCGGCGATGGCCTTCTGGAGCGCATTGCCCCAGTTCACTTACACCAAGTTTGTAGTGGTGGTGGATAAGACGATCCGCATCCGCGATCCGCGGCAGGTGATCTGGGCGATCAGCGCCCTGGTGGATCCACAGCGGGATCTGTTTGTGCTGGAGGACACCCCCTTCGACACCCTTGATTTCGCCAGTGAACGGCTGGGCCTGGGGGGCCGCCTGGCGATCGATGCCACCACCAAGATCGGCCCGGAGCGGCGGCATGACTGGGGCGAACCGCTGGCGCGCAGCCCGGAGCTGGAGGCGCGCCTCGACCGGCGCTGGGCGGAGCTGGGCCTGGCGGATCTGGGCCGGGACGAGCCCGATCCGGCCCTGTTCGGCTATGCGTTCGAGCAGGTGCTGGAGCGGCTGGCGGCGGTCCAGGCCAGCCGCAGCTGAAGGATCGGCCCCTCCGATGCTCGGCCGCCAGCTGATCCATGCCCTCAAGGCCCTGCTGGAACTGGCGGGGGAGCCGGAACGCTGGCGGTCGGTGCGGGATCTGGCGACCAGCCAGGCCCTGCCGGAGCCGATGCTGGAGCAACTGCTGCTGCAGCTGCGGCGGGCCGGCGTGCTGGAGGCGCGGCGGGGTCGCAGCGGTGGCTACCGGCTGGCCCGCCCCGCCGCCGCCATCCCTCTCTCAGCGGTGCTGGCAGCCCTGGATCACGACCTGGCGGATCGGGTTCCGAGGGCCATAGGCCCAGGGAGCAAAGGGCCGGAGGCCACAGGGCCGGAAGCCCAAGGCGCCGAGGCCACAGCCCCCCAAGCCGCAGACCCCGACGACAAGGCCGCCGAATCCTCCGACCCGGCGGCGGTGGATCGGGTCACGGCACTGCTGGAGGCAAGGCTGCGCGATGCCCTGGCCCGGGAACTGGCCCGCTGCACCCTGGCCGAACTGCTGTTCGACCTGCGCAGCGCCCGCGCTGAACTGAGCGAGGAGGGCGGCCTGCTGCTGGGCTGAGGGCCGGCCACCGCCGGAGAACCGCCCCCGGCAGCGCCGCTGCACCGTGCGACAGCACCCTTAGGGTCTGGGGATGAATCCGGCATCCCCCCCTCCCGATTCCGCCGCCGAGCTGCTGGAGCAGGTGCTGGCGCCGCTGCTGCGGGATTTCCAGGAGAGCTTCGAGCGCGGCCTGGTGCTGCTCGACCACTGCCCGTACCGGGTGTTGCAGGGCCCCGACCGCCAGGCCCTGCGCAGCCGCTTGGAGGAGGGCCTGGCGGGCCTGGCGGCGGCCCGGCTGCTGCGCCAGGCCACCCCGGCACCGATGGCCCTGGAGATGGCCACCATCGCCCCCTGGCATCAGCTGGTGGTGGAGGTGTGGTCGCTGTCGGCGGCGCTGCGGGCAGCGGGGGTGGTGGTGGGCTGAGGGGGTGAGGGGGGCGATCACGAGGAAGCGGCGGGTCAAAAGCCTGAACGGGAGCTCCTGGCCAGGGGGTGGCCCCGCCAACGCCAGGCCCAAGGTCCTGGAGCAACGCTGTGGCGACGGCTGAGGCCCCGAACAAAGACAGTCCCGATCGGGCAGCCGTCAGGGATCCTGAGACACAGGGCATCAACAACACTTCAGCGCAATCTCCACCTGGATTGGGAGCCCATAGGGCTCTGCGCAACAGGCTCCTAGAGCACCTGTATGGCGACAGACACGATCATGTCGTTGAAGTCGAGATCGCCGCCGCCGGGGAGATCCTCAAAGCCAAAGCTGTTGTCTGCCAGCAGCCGGATATGATCAATGCCATCACGGTTGGCGGCAAGATAGGGGAAATAAATTGCCGGATCATTGTCTGCCACCGCATCCAACAGCTGCTCGGGTCTGCCATTGGCCACGATGAAGGGCGCCAGGATGGTGCCACCCTGAACCATCAGCTCCTGGCTGATCGTTGACTGATTCGGAACCTGCAGATCGATCCCGCTCACCCGAGCGGAGAGGGCCGCCAGGCCATAGCCTGCGTCCTCGGGCTGGATGGCAGCGCCTGTCAGCGGGTCAACAATGGTGCCCTGCCAATCACTGACCTTATAAAATCCGACCACATTGTTATAGCCTGCTTCACGGTTCAGCCTGAAGCTGAGCTGAGCCATCCTGAGCGGATCAACCTGGCTGAGATCCAGTAGCTCCCCCTGGTTGCCGCCCTGCAGCCCCGCCCCCAGCGTCAGCGGCTCATCGGTGGCCTGAATGGTGACCACAAGAGCATCATCGCTGGCTGCTTCCGTTGACGGCATCCAGGCCAGGGTGTACTGATCGCCTCCGTCGCTGGAAACGGCGAGATGGGCTGTGCTGGAGAAGAGCAGATCGGCCTGATCCGGGGGGCTCTGGCTGGCCTGATCGAGGGTGCGATTGCGGATCAGCAGAAAACGCAGTTTGTCCCCCGCTGCGAAGCCCATCAGCCGGCGGCCTGCGCCTGGATTGAAGCCCCGGGGGCTGGTGCTGATGACCGAAAACACCGTGGCGGCTCTGGCGAGGGCAGCCTGGGTATAGGCGGGATCGCTGGGCTCAATGCCGTTGATGCGGCCCTGCTCATCGTCGACTCTGAACACCGCCAGCTCCTGCGGCGAATCCACCGCTGCACTGGAGATGCTGATCTGCAGGCGGTCCAGGGCATGGGCGCCAGTGGCAAGGCTGAAGCTGTCGACACCGGCAGCCGAAACCACATGGCTGAGACGAGCGGGGTCATCGTTGAGGATGGTGCCGCTGACCGCTGTCGTGGTGCCCAGCGCATAGCCAACGCCTTGGACCAGGGCAAGGGAAACGGTTTCATCCCGCTCGACCAGGGCATCGGCGATGGGATCGAGGCTGAGGCTGACGGTGTCAGCGCCAACCGCAAAGGTGATCGATCGGACGCCAACAGCGGCGGGAATTCCGCTGTAGTCCACGGCGGGTCTGGCGCTGCCTGCCACGCGGTAGTTGACGCCCAGGGGTGAGAGCGTGGATCCCCGTCTGGTGAAGGTGACAACAAGGGTGCCAGGGCCGTCTTCCTGGATGCCATCAACAGGGTTGAGATCGAGCGTGATCACTGGGATCTCGGCGTCCATCGGCTCCGGAGGCACAGCGGGCCCCTGGGGGAGATCAAAAAGAAGACGATCATCAGTGAAGGGATTGGCAAAAGCCACAACATTGTTGAGCTGGCTGGCTACAGCGCTGCTATCACCACCCGACCAGAATCCCTGTCCGTAGACACCGTCGCCCCCCCAGCTGACGACAGAGCCGTCGGTCTTCAGCGCCGCGAAGGCGCCTCCAGTGGAGAAGATCTGGCTGACACCAGAGCTGAGCTGGCTGGCTACAGCGCTGCTATCACCGCCATAGCCGGGCAACCCCCAGGTGACAACGGAGCCATCAGCCTTCAGGGCCGCAAAGGCGCCCTCCGTGGAGACGATCTGGCTGACACCAGTGCTGAGCTGACTGGCTACATCGCTGCTATCACCGCCCCAGGTGGGAAATCCCCAGGTCACGACGGAGCCGTCAACCTTCAGGGCCGCAAAGGCGCTATCAGCGGAGAAGATATGGCTGACACCAGAGCTGAGCTGGCTGGCTACAGCGCTGCTGTCACCGCCATAGCCTGAATATCCCCAGGTGACGACGGAGCCGTCGGTCTTCAGCGCCGCAAAGGCGCAATAAGTGGAGAAGATCTGGCTGACACCAGAGCTGAGCTGGCTGGCTTCAGCGCTGCTATCACTGCCCGAGCCATGATAACCCCAGGTGACGACGGAGCCGTCGGTCTTCAGCGCCGCAAAGGCGCTATCAGTGGAGAAGATCTGGCTGACACCTGAGCTGAGCTTGCTGCCTACAGCGCTTCTATCACTGCGCCAGCCATAATATCCCCAGAAGACGACGGAGCCGTCGGTCTTCAGTGCAGCAAAAGCGTTTTCAGTGGAGACGATCTGGCTGACACCTGAGCTGAGCTCGCTGGCTACAGCGCTGCTATCACCGCCCCCCCCGAATCCGTTGGTACCGTCGCTTCCCCAGGTGACGACGGAGCCGTCGGTCTTCAGCGCGGCAAAGGCGCCTGCATTGGAGACGATCTGGCTGACACCAGAGCTGAGCTCGCTGGCTACAGCGCTGCTATCACCGCCCCCCCCGAATCCGTAGGCACCGTCGCCCCCCCAGGTGACCACGGAGCCGTCGGTCTTCAGCGCCGCAAAGGCGTTAACCGTGGAGAAGATCTGGCTGACACCAGAGCTGAGCTCGCTGGCTACAGCGCTGCTATCACCGCCCCCGTATCTAACTCCGAAGGTACTGTTGCCCCCCCAGGTGACGACGGAGCCGTCGGTCTTCAGCGCCGCAAAGGCGTTATCAGTGGAGAAGATCTGGCTGACACCAGAGCTGAGCTGGCTGGCTACAGCGCTGCTATCACCGCCATATCTGGAACCTCCCCAGGTGACGACGGAGCCATCAGCCTTCAGCGCCGCGAACGCCCCACTATTTCTCCATTCCCCTCTGCTCCGCCTCGGAGATGCCAGCGGAATCGGCGTACTCACCACCCTGCCCGCCTGCTCCACCTGCAGCTCCTGCCCTCCTGCCCTGACGAACCCCCGGTCGTCCTCCAGCAGCAACGCCTGCTGCTCCTCGCTGCTGGAGCCATGGCCATGAAGCAACAGCGCCAACAGCTCCCCTTCATCCCCCGGTGTGTCGCTGTCATTGAGCAGCGCATCGAGATGGTGGCCCAGCTCCTCGCTGAGCACCGCCAACGCCTGATCACGCGGGGCGCTGCGCAGCCAATCGCCGTTGAGATAGATCGTGCCATTGCTGATCGCATAGGCGCCCCTCGCAGCGGCCATGGCGCTGGCGGGCAGCACGTGCACCGGCGGTAAGCC
>CAIZQU010000004.1 GCA_903935205.1 uncultured cyanobacterium
ACGATGGGGAAGATCGCGGATGTGTTGCAAGCGCGGGGGCAGCTGGATGAAGCGCTGCGCATCCGCCAGGAGGAGCAACTGCCCGTCTATGAACGGCTGGGGGATGTGCGCGCGAAGGCGATTACGATGGGGAAGATCGCGGATGTGTTGCAAGCGCGGGGGCAGCAAGACCAGGAGCGCCCCCCCGCCTGAGAGGGCTTCAACCTGCCAATGGCTCCCTCAGCTCGCCAACACGGCCTTCAGACCTTCCACGTAGAGGATGCCGGTGCAGACCATCCCCCCTGCCCAGCAGAGGCCCCGCAGGGGGGGGATGTTGGCGACGTAGGCGGGCAGATAGAGCAAGCGCAGAGCCGGATGCACCCAGGCGGCCACGGCCGCCACCGGAGCGGTGACGCCTCCCAGCAGGCAGAGCAGGGCCGCGGGGGCAAAGAGGGTGAAGGCCTCAAAGCTGTTCTGATGGGCCCAGGAGGCCCGCTTGCCCCACTCCGGCAGGCGATCGAACATCGCTCGCGGGGCCGCCATGTCGGCCATGGTGAAATCGGCCTTGCTGCGGGCTGCGCCGAGGGGCACGATCGAAAGCACCACCACAGCTCCTGCCAGACAGAGACCCCAGGCGAACGATGCAGCCATTGGCAGGCAAGAAACGATGCAGACCCTAGCCAGGTGTGGCGTTTCGTCGAGATTGTCGAGCTGCAGGGAGGAAGGATGCGCCGGAAGGATGAAAATCCCTGGCCGGCTCAGCGGTCGTGACGCACCCGGACAGGAACCAGCACCGGTGACATCAGACCGCCGCCGCCATCATCGTCATCGGAATCAAGGGCCAGCCACATGGCATAGCCCAGCAAACCCAGGGCGGCAGCGGCGAGTAGAAATTCAGTCATGCCTTTCCTGAGTAGGCGCCAACCCTAGCCAGGTTCAGCGGTGGTGGCGTAGCGGTTGCTGCCGCTGGCCCACTCCGACTGGCGGTCAGAGCAGGGTGCTTTTCCTAACCTGGGCCGTTGTCCGGTTGCCGCTGGTGTCCTCATTGGCGATCCGCCCCCTCGGAGCGGCCCAGATCGGTCTGGTCACAGACTGGGCCCGGGATGAGGGATTCTGTCCCGGCCAGGGTGATGTGGCCATCTATCGCCAGACCGACCGCCAGGGTCTGTGGCTGGGCTGGCTCGATGGCGAACCGATCGGGTGTATCGCCGGCGTGCGCTACAGCGCCGCCTATGGCTTTGTCGGGTTGTTCATCGTGCAGCCGGCCCACCGCGGACGTGGCCATGGGGTGTCCCTGTGGCGCCATGCCCTGGCCCATCTGGCTGATGTCAGCTGCATCGGCCTGGAGGCGGCCCCGGAGCGGATCAGCGACTACGCCGGCTGGGGCTTCCGCGCCGCTTCTCCGACAACCCGCTGGCGCCGCCACAGCCCGCCGGGGGAGTGGCAGCAGCCGCCGTTGGCCGGCGATGGTCTGCGGCTGCTGGAGGCCGCTGCCTTGCCAGAGGAGGCCATACAGGCTTACGACGCGGCCCGTGAACCGTCGCCCCGGCCCCATTTCCTGAAGGATTGGCTGCACCACCCCGCCGGCGTGGTGCAGGTGTTGGTGGATGAACGCGGCCGTTGCCACGGCTTCGGGCGGATTCGCCCCTGTCTGCTGTCCCAGGGGGAGATGGCATCGGGCTGGCGGATCGGACCGCTGTTGGCCGATACCCCGGCACTGGCGGAACGGCTGCTGCGGGCCCTGCTGAACCGCCATCCCGGGGAGGTGCTGATCGATGCGCCGGGGGCCAACCGCCATGCCGCCACCTTGCTGCGCCACCTCGATTTCAGCCCCGGCCCGCGCACCCTGCGCATGTACCGGGGAACCCAGCCGCGGCAGACGCTGGCGGATGTTTATGGGCTGGCCTGCCTGGAGCTGGGTTGAGCCGATCGGCCCGGCGCACGACCTTCCCGTGCTCAGCCGCAGGAGCTGACGGGTTGCCAGCAAAAAGCCCCCGCCGAGGCGGAGGCTTGATCGATCACCCGTCGGTGATGGTCTGGAGAAGCTGAGATCAGCCGATCGCCGGGGCGGTCAGGGCCACAGGGGTGGCTTCAGCAGCGGCCAGGTCGAGGGGGAAGTTGTGAGCGTTGCGCTCGTGCATCACTTCCATGCCC
>CAIZQU010000005.1 GCA_903935205.1 uncultured cyanobacterium
CTGCGACAATGACATCCCAGGCTGGAACTGGATCCGGTTCATAGCCATGGCATCTGGGCCAGTACACGCGTACCAGCTTAGCCTGGGAAAGCTGGTCGCGGAGCTTGGTGCCTAATCAAGAAGGTGGTTGCCTCATCGATATTATGGAGCATCAGTGCGTGGCTCCAAAGCTGATGCTGCCAGCCAGGAGAAGCCAACGACTATGTGCGCCAAGGCAAGCTCAGATAGAAAACCGTAAGAGCCAGCAGATAGGGTGGATAGATGTGAAAGAATCGTTTGATCGCAAAAGTCCTCTAGCTCTCAGTCCTGCCGCCACCATGTCTGCGGATGTGGCTCAGATGAATGCAGAATCCACTGACAACAAAGGAAATCGCCACGCCACAGTTACCCATGGTGAGTGGGAAGAGTGGCCAAGGAGCATCCGTCGACTGAAAATCAGGAAACAAGCCTTTCAAAGGCTGCCGGTAGTAGCCGTAGGCTGCCCCAAGTGCATGATAAATAAAAACAAACAGAATGGCCAGTCCGCGCAGTATGTCCAGGAACAGAAAATGGGTGGATTTAGCGGATGAGTTGGAATCTTACCTGGCAGCCTGATGCTCCTGAAGCTGAAAGGCTCCCATCAGAGAAAATGAGCGATCAGTAGGCATCCTGCATCTCGTAGAAATCGGGCTGCACATAATCCTTGCGCAGCGGCCAGCCCTTCCAATCCTCCGGCATCAACAAACGCTTGGGATGGGGATGACCTTCATAGCGGATGCCAAACATATCAAAGGTTTCACGCTCTTGCCAATCGGCTCCCCGAAACAGGCCATAAAGACTGGGGATCGACACTGAGCCATCCCGAGGCACAAAAACCTTCAACCTCACCTCTTCTGGTTTGGCATCGGCAGGGATCGCCTGACTTGTGCCCGCTGGGGATGCGGCCGGAGCCACCCTGTCTGCCAGACCGCTCAATTTGACAAGGTGGTAGAAACTGACCAGTCGTCCCCCCGGCCCTTCGTCATAACCTCCCTGGCACTGCAGATAATCAAAACCGCTGGCCTTGAGGGCGGTCACCAGCAGAGGCAGAAAAGGTGGATCGACAGCCAGAACCTCCACCCCCAGATGATCGGCGGGAAGTCCCGTGTGATCAAAGCCCTGTTGACTGAGCCAGGTGCTCACAGGTCCCGGCGCAGAAGCTGCGGAGGGAACGGCGGCGGCGGTGTCTTCGGGCATGGCTCAGGGTGCAATGGAGCGATTCAGGTGGGGCTGATCAGCAGCGATGAACTGGACGGAGTGCCAGGAGGCTGGAAGGCAGGAGAGGGGACCCGGCCAGCGGGGGCAGAGGGGGTATACGGGAGCGACGAGTACTGGGCAGCGAATCCGGTCCCGCCGCTCAGGCTCCGGAGCTTCCAGCGGCCCCATCCGCAGCAATCGGAAGGGGTTCGGGCGTAGCGGCGCCTGTGCTGGCCTCGAAAGGCAGACCGGCGGCTGCGGCCAGGGCAGCCCGCTGGGTCTCGGCGCGGAGATAGCGACCATCGACGATCGGCTCGACCGCTCGGAACTGGTGGGGGATGGTGGTGTAACGGTGGGTGGGGAGAAGCCTGCCGCGCTCGGCCAGTGCCTCGTTGCCCACCTTCTTGCGCAGCTTGATCACGGCATCGAAGATCGCCTCGGGACGCGGCGGGCAGCCGGGCAGATAGAGATCGACGGGGATCAACTTATCGACGCCACGCACAGCTGTGGTGGAATCGGCGGAGAACATGCCACCTGTGATCGTGCAGGCTCCCATGGCGATCACGTACTTGGGCTCTGGCATCTGTTCATACAGCCGTACCAGAGCAGGCGCCATCTTCATCGTGACCGTGCCCGCCACGATCAGCAGATCGGCCTGGCGCGGGCTGGAGCGAGGCACCAGACCGAAGCGGTCGAAGTCGAAGCGGGAGCCGATCAGGGCGGCAAACTCGATGAAGCAGCAGGCGGTGCCGTAGAGCAGCGGCCAGAGGCTGCTCAACCGGGCCCAGTTGTGCAGGTCATCCAGGCTGGTGAGGATCACGTTCTCGGAGAGATCCGAGGTCACCGTCGGAGCGCCCACGGGGCCGCAGCTGGCAGCGCGCAGATCGCGCAGAGCAGCCGCCGAGGGGGAGGCGGCGGCTGGAGTGGAAGCGGAGGAAGGAGTGATGGTCATGGCTGGTGGCGAATCATTGCTCGCTGCGGATCAGTTCCACTCGAGGGCGCCCTTGCGCCAGGCATAGGCGAGAGCCACCACAAGGATGGCGATGAAGATCAGAGCCTCCACGAAGGCCAGCAGGCCCAGCCGATGGAAGGCGACAGCCCATGGATAGAGAAACACGGTTTCGACATCGAAGATGACGAAGACCAAGGCAAACATGTAGTAACGGATATTGAACTGAATCCAGGCGCCGCCAATCGGCTCCATTCCGGATTCATAGGTGAGCTCGCGCTCGCCATTGCGGCTGTTGGGGGCCAGCAGTTTGTTGGTGACCAGGGCCAACACCGGTACCGCCGCTGAAATCAGTAGGAAGCCGAGGAAGGCGTCGTAGCCGGAGAGCACGAACATGCGCGATCGGGCCTGGAGGTCGCGGCAGTCTGGCATCTGCCGCCGTGGGTTGAGGGATCAGCCCTCCGTCAGCGCCGTAGCGGCGGGGCGTGACGGCGGACGGACGGCGCCGGGATCGACCGGCGGCGGGCGATGCCGCCGGGACCAACGGCTGCGCCGCCCTGTGCGTCCAGGGCCTGGACGGGCCTTGCCGGTGGCCGCTGCCGCTGGCCCAGGGGAAGCGGCCGCGGTTGGCAGGTGGGAGGTCGATAGAGTCGAAACCCATCTGTGGCCACGGGATGAGCAGCGACAGCCCGGCTGGGATTTCCGACACCAGCCCCCCGACCAGCGAGCCGACCGACCTCGGCGCAGGGGGCGGGCCCGACCCTGGCGGCGACGGCTCGGATGCCAACGGCGCTCCGCCTACGGCGGATGGTGCCAGCGGCCAGCCAGAGCCCGTCGGGGCCGGTGACAGCCCCCTGGGGGCCGATCCGGACGCGGTGGTCGACGACCCTGACACCCACCGCTTCGAGTGCCGCAGCTGCGGCTACGTCTACGACCCGGGCGAGGGCGTGCGGAAGCTCGGGATCGAATCCGGCACCCCCTTCAGCGCCCTGGATCCTGGTCGCTTCCGCTGCCCCGTGTGCCGCAGCCCGGTGGCGGCCTTCAAGGACATCGGCCCGCGCAACAAGCCCAGCGGCTTTGAGGAGAATCTCAATTTCGGCCTGGGCGTCAACCGTCTGACCCCCGGTCAGAAAAACGTGTTGATCTTCGGAGGCTTCGCCCTGGCGATCGCCTTCTTCCTCTCCCTCTATTCCCTGCGCTGATCCTTGCGCCCGCTCCGCCCACCCCTGTTCCCCTCCAAATCCGTGATGCGCCCACCCCTGTCCCGGCCGGACGCGGCCCCGTTCCCGCCGCTGAGAGCCCTGCTGCAGCCCCTGCTGAGCCTGATCGTGGTGGTGGCCCTGGGGCTGGGCCTGGGGGGTTGCGTGACCACCGGCCTGCCCCTGGCGGAGTCCAGTCCCTGGCAGGCGGTACCGCTGGAGACGCGCTCCAATCCGCTGGCGCTGGCCTTCACCAATGCCAGGCATGGCTTCCTGGTGGGCAGCAACCGCCTGATCCTGGAAACCGACGATGGCGGCGCCAGCTGGCAGGAGCGGGCCCTCGATCTGCCCCCCGAGGAGAACTTCCGACTGATCAGCATCGACTTCCGCGGCGATGAGGGCTGGATCGTCGGCCAGCCGGGCCTGCTGCTGCACACCACCGACAGCGGCCGCAACTGGAGCCGCCTGTTCCTCGACACCAAGCTCCCCGGTGAGCCCTACATGGTCAAGGCCCTCGGAGCCAAGCAGGCCGAGCTTGCCACCAATGTGGGGGCGATCTACCGCACCGCCGATGCCGGCGCCAGCTGGCAGGCCCTGGTCAGCGATGCCGCCGGGGCGGTGCGCGATCTGCGCCGCTCCGACGAAGGTCGGTACGTCAGTGTCAGCGGCCTGGGCAACTTCTTCGCCACCTGGGATCCGGGCCAGCCCAACTGGCAGCTGCACCAGCGCGAGAGCAGCCAGCGCCTGCAGGCCATGGGCTTCCAGCCCGATGGTCGCCTCTGGATGGTCGCCCGGGGGGCCCAGCTGCGGCTGAGCTCCGACGCCAGCGACCCCGAGAGCTTTGGCAAGGCCGTGATTCCGATCACCAACGGCTTCGGCTATCTGGACATGGCCTGGGATCCGAGCGGTGCCATCTGGACCGGCGGCGGCAGCGGCACCCTGCTGGTCAGCCGCGATGGCGGCACCACATGGAAGAAGGATCCGGTGGGCGAGAAGCAGCCCACCAACTTCACCCGCATCACCTTCACCCCTGATGGCAAGGGCTTCGTGCTCGGCGAGCGGGGTGGGCTGCTGCGCTGGGTGGGCTGAGGCCAGGGGAAGCCAGGGCCTGCTACGGGGGGGGAGGCAGGGGTGCTCTGCATCCCTGTGTAACCAACCGGGCCCGCCGCTCCCGTCCGGTGCGGGCTTCCCCCTAGGATCGGCGAGCTGAATGCTTGTTGCCATGGCTGCCGGCTCCACAGGAGAACGCCCGTTCTTCGAAATCATCACGAGCATCCGCTACTGGGTGATCCATGCGGTCACCCTGCCCGCCATCTTCCTGGCAGGCTTTCTGTTCGTGTCCACGGGTCTTGCCTACGACGCCTTCGGGACGCCCCGGCCCGATGCCTATTTCCAGGTTCAGGAGAGCAAGGCACCGGTGGTCAGCCAGCGCTACCAAGGCAAAACCCAGCTCGACCAGCGCCTGCAATAAACCATGACCCAATCCTCCGCTCCCACCACGCCGCGCAACTATCCGATCTTCACGGTGCGCTGGCTTTCGGTTCACGCCCTCGGCATTCCCACGGTCTTTTTCCTGGGTGCGCTGGCGGCCATGCAGTTCATCCGCCGCTGAACGTTCCAGCTCTTTTCCCATGGCCCTGCAACGCAACAAGAACCCCAACACCCTGCCCGTTGAACTGAATCGCACCAGCCTCTATCTCGGGCTTCTGCTGATTTTTGTCACTGGCGTGCTGTTCACCAGCTACTTCTTCAACTGATCCATCCCGGGTCTGCACCCGGACTCGATCGAGGCCATCTCCCCTTCCCGACCTACCTTCCTGACCACGAGGTTTTCCGATGAGCGGCAAGAAATCATCCCTGCCTGACGGCCGGATTCCCGATCGCCTTCCCGACGGCCGGCCGGCCGTCGCCTGGAAGAGCCGCTGGACCGAGGGTGTTCTCCCCCTCTGGCTGGTCGCCACCGCCGGTGGCATGGCCGTGATCTTTGTGGTCGGCCTGTTCTTCTACGGTGCCTATGTCGGCGTCGGTTCGGCCTGATCGGCTCAAATTTTTTTGCAGTGTTCAGCGGACCACCAGGTCCGCTTTTTTGTTGCTGGCCAGCGCTTGTTGGCTGGACCGCCAGAGCCAGGACCCGTCCCGTTCAGCCTGGAGCCTGGGACCGGGGCGGGTCCATCCGGATCAGGAGGCTTCAGCCTTGGGCCAGCACCGCCAGCAGGCCTTCGAAGGGCAAGCGCCGTCCGTCATCGCTGGCCTCGCCCCGCAGATCCTTCAAGACCGCCACCCCCTCGGCCGCCTCGCTCTCACCAATCACGGCCGCCCAGCGGGCACCGCTGCGATCAGCCCGCTTGAACTGCTTACCGAAGGCGGCGCCGCTGCCATCGCGCTCGGCGATCAGGCCCGCCCGACGCACCCGTCGGGCCAGGGTGAGGGCCTGGCGCTCGGCCGCTTCGCCGCGGCTGATCACATAGAGATCGGGAACAACCGCAGCGGGATCGCCGCCGGCTTCACTCAGCAGCAGCACCAGCCGCTCCATCCCCAGGGCCCAGCCGACGGCAGGTGTGGCCGGACCGCCGAGCTGTTCCACCAGTCCGTCGTAGCGGCCGCCGCCACAGACCGTGGCCTGAGCCCCAAGCTGGCTGCTGCTGATCTCGAACGCGGTGTGGCCGTAGTAATCGAGGCCGCGCACCAGGCGGGGATTGAGGCGGAAGGGAATGCCCAGATCCTCCAGGGCCCGGCGCACCAGGCGGAAGCGTTCATGGCTCTCCGGGCAGAGGGCATCCTGCAGATCTGGCGCGCCGGCCAGGAGCGCCTGGGTGTCGGGGTGCTTGGAATCGAGCACCCGCAGCGGGTTGCTGGTGATCCGTTGCTGGGAATCGGGATCGAGCTGCTGGCGATGGGCCTCCAGCCAGGCCACCAATTCGGCGCGGTAACGGACCCGGTCATCGAGGGTGCCCAGGGAATTGAGCTCCAGCTCCAGGCCAGCCACCCCCAGATCAGCCAGCAGATCCCAGGCGATGGCGATCGCCTCGCCATCACTCAGAGGATCGGCCGCCCCCAGCAGCTCCACGCCGATCTGGTGGAACTGGCGCTGCCGCCCCGCCTGGGGGCGCTCGTAGCGGAACATCGGCCCCCCGTACCAGAGCCGCTGCGGGCCCTGGGCCAGCAAGCGCTGTTGAATCGCCGCCCGCACCACCGAGGCGGTGCCCTCCGGCCGCAGGGTGCAGCTCCGCTCGCCGCGATCGAAGAAGGTATACATCTCCTTGCCCACCACATCGGTTCCCTCACCGATGCCACGGGCGAACAGCTCGGTGGCCTCCAGCAACGGCGTGCGGATCTCGGCGATGGCGGCACGGCGGAAGTGCTCGCGGGCGGTGGCCTCCACGCGCTGCCACAGGCCGAGGCGCTCCGGCAGCAGATCAACCATGCCGCGCAGGCTCTGGAGCGGTTCCAAGGGGCTGGGGGCAACAACCCCCCAGTGTGCCCTGTGGCAGGTCAGCGAGCCCTGGCAGCGAAGCCCTGGCAGCGAAGCAAAACGTTCGAACCGCGCGGCGGCCTGAGCGGCAAGTAGGGAGAAGGTGGGTCACTCCCCTCGCCCGGTTCCGTCTCAGACGCCGTAGAACTGCCGATACCAGGCCGCGAACCGTGCGACCCCCGTCTCGATCGGCGTCGAGGGGCGGAAGCCCACCCACGCCTCGAGGGCGCTGGTGTCGGCGGCGGTGGCGGGCACATCACCGGGTTGCATCGGCTGCAGGTCGCGGATCGCCGGCCGGCCCAGGGCCGTTTCCAACACCTCGATGAAGCGCAGCAGGGGGATCGGCTGGCTGTTGCCGATGTTGAACAGCCGGTGGGGGGCGGCGGCGGTGGCGGGGTCGGGATGGAACGGGTCGAAGCCGGGATCGGCGCTGGCAGGTTTATCGAGGCAGCGGATCACGCCGGCGGCGATGTCATCGATGTAGGTGAAATCACGCCGCATCTCACCCTGATTGAAGACCTTGATCGGCTCGCCGGCCAGAATCGCCCGGGCAAACAGCATCGGCGCCATATCCGGGCGGCCCCAGGGGCCGTAGACGGTAAAGAAACGCAGACCTGTGGCCGGCAGGCCATAGAGATGGCTGTAAGTGTGAGCCATCAATTCATTGGCTTTTTTGGTGGCCGCGTAGAGGCTCACCGGGTGGTTCACCGGATGCTGCTCGGAGAAGGGCATCTGGCGATTGCCGCCATACACCGAACTGCTGGAGGCATAGACCAAATGGCCAACCTGCTGCTGGCGGCAGGCTTCCAGCACCACTCCGAAACCGACCAGATTGCTCTGGATGTAGGCAGCGGGATTGTCGATCGAGTAGCGCACCCCTGCCTGGGCCGCCAGGTGGACCACCCGATCCGGGGCCTCAGCGGCCACCAAGGCCCCAAAGGCCTCGGCATCGGCCACATCCAAGAGCTGAAATCGAAACTGACCGGAACCAGCGGCGAGCCTCTCCAGACGCTCCAATCGGGCCCGCTTGAGGGCTGGATCGTAGTAAGGATTAAGAGTGTCCACACCCAGCACGCTCTCGCCCCTCTCCAGCAGGGCTGCGGTCACGGCAGCGCCGATGAAACCCGCCGCGCCGGTAACAAGAACGGGAGCGGCCATCAGCTGGCAGCCAACCGCTCTCGGAAGTAGGCGATGGTGGGTTCGAGGCCCTGCTCCAGGCTCACCTTCGGCTCCCAGCCAAGTTCGCGCCGGGCCAGATCGATCACCGGCTGGCGCTGCAGCGGATCGTCCTGGGGGAGAGGGCGACAGACCAGTTCGAGGGAGGGATTGATGCGGTCGCGCACAAGTTCGGCCAACTGACGGATCGTGAACTCACCGGGATTGCCGATGTTGATCGGTCCTGTGTGGTCACCATTCATCAAACGAATCATCCCCTCGATCAGATCGTCGGCGTAGCAGAAGGAGCGGGTCTGGCTGCCATCGCCGTAGAGAGTCAGGGGCTGTCCCTGGAGGGCCTGAACAATGAAGTTGCTGACGACTCGACCATCATCGGGCAACATCCGCGGACCGTAGGTATTGAAGATGCGCATCACCCGGATTTCGGTACCATGCATGCGCTGGTAGTCGAAACACAGGGTCTCAGCAATGCGCTTGCCCTCGTCGTAGCAGGAGCGGATGCCGATCGTATTGACACAGCCGCGATAGCTCTCCGGTTGGGGATGCACCTCCGGATCGCCATAGACCTCACTGGTGCTCGCCAGCAGCAACCTGGCGCCGACCCGCCGGGCCAGGCCGAGCATGTTGTACGTGCCAAGAAAACTAGTCTTGGCGGTCTTGATCGGGTTGAACTGATAGTGAACCGGCGAGGCCGGGCAGGCCAGGTGCCAGATGCGATCCACCTCCAGGCGAATCGGTTCGGTGACATCGTGGCGGACCAGCTCGAAATCGGGATGGCCCAGCCAGTGGCGAATGTTGTCCTTGCGACCGGTGTAATAGTTGTCGAGGCAGATCACCTCCTCCCCAGCATTCATCAACCGATCGATCAGGTGCGAGCCGAGAAAACCAGCTCCACCGGTGACAAGATTGCGGCGTGCCATCTCAGCCTTCCCCCACGGTCCAGACGTTCAGGCCGGCGGCGCGGGCAGCGGTAGCGTCGGCCACGGCCCGGGCATCGAACAACCAGGCCGGACGCCGCATCACCGCCGCGATTGAACCCCAGTCGAGCTGGCGGTAGTCGCGCCATTCGGTGAGGATCAGCACCGCATCGGCGCCGCGGGCGGCCTCGAGAGGCGAAGCGGCGGGCAGCCAGCTGCCATCGGCCCCGATCGGCCGCGAACCCGCCGCCGTCTCGGGGCTCACCGGTGCGCGATCGAGATCGCGGGCGATCTGGCCGGCATCCACCTTCGGGTCCACGATCGCCAGTTGGGCGCCCTCCTCGATCAGGTCGCGGCAGATGCGAATCGCCGGCGCCTCGCGGGTGTCGTTGGTGTCCGCCTTGAAGGCGAAGCCGAGAACCGCCAGGCGCTTGCCGCTCACCGTGCCGAACAGACTGTTGACCACAAGACGGGCGATGCGCTGCTGCTGCCAGGTGTTGAGGCCGACCACGCTCTCCCAGTAAGCCGCCGCATCCTCAAGCCCGTAATGGCGACAGAGGTAGACGAGGTTGAGGATGTCCTTCTGGAAGCAGCTGCCGCCGAACCCGGGACCGGCCTGCAGGAATTTGGGACCGATCCGGCTGTCGCTGCCGATGGCCCGGGCCACCTCCCGCACATCGGCACCGGTGGCTTCGCAGAGCGCCGCGATGCTGTTGATCGAGGAGATCCGCTGGGCCAGGAAAGCGTTGGCGGTCAGCTTGGAGAGCTCGCTGCTCCAGAGATTGGTGCGCAGAATCCGCTCCTGAGGCACCCAGTGGCCGTACACACCCGCGAGAGCATCAATCGCTTCGGGGTCTTCGCCACCGATCAGCACCCGATCGGGATTCTCCAGATCGGTGATCGCCGTGCCCTCGGCCAGAAACTCGGGATTGGAGAGCACCGAGAAGGTCTTGCCCCCACCGCCACCCTGGGCACCGGCGAGGATGGCCTTGACGGCCTCGGCGGTACGGACCGGCAGGGTGCTTTTCTCAACCACAATGGTGTGGCCCTGGGAGGCGGCCGCCACCTGACGGGCAGAGGCCTCGATCCAGCGCAGATCGCTGGCCTGGCCGGCCCCCACACCCCTGGTCTTGGTGGGGGTGTTCACCGACAGGAACACCATGTCGGCAGCGGCGATGGCGGCATCGACCTCGGTGGTGAAATGCAGGTTGCGACCGCGGGCGCGTCCCACCACGGCGTCGAGACCGGGTTCGTAGACCGGCAATCGAGAGAGATCGCCATCGTTCCAGGCCGCGATCCGCTCGGCGTTGAGATCGACCACCGTGACCTGAACCCCAGGGCAGCGGTCGGCGATCACCGCCATGGTCGGCCCACCCACGTAACCGGCCCCGATGCAGCAGATGGAGCGGATCGGGGGAGTGGACATCACTGAACCTATCGGTCGCAGGAGGTTACAGCCACAACCCAGGGCCTCCAGCATTGGCGCAGGCCTGTTTGGCCGCTGATCCAGAAAGGGGCGGCCCGGCCCTTGGGCCATGCGACTCAGGCACGGAACAGCTGACCTGCCAGCCCTCCAGCACCGGGCGCAGCCTTGAGGACGGCGCTCGTTGCTGGTGGGACCCATAAAATCGCGCCAGGCAAGGGGGCACGAGATGTGGTGGCGCACTCCCTGGCTCAGGCAGCGGTGGCTCCTGTTCGGGCTGGCCGTGATCGATGCCGCCCTGGTGGCCCTCAGCTACAACGCCCTGTTTCTGCATCGCATCGGCCGCTGGGCTGGGGTCACCCCTTCGGTCGTGGGGCTGATGCTGCTCTGGGTGAGCGCCTCCTATCTGCTGGGCCGTTATTCGAGTCCGGAGGAAGGCCAGCGCGATTCCCGGCGTCGGCGGCTGCTGGCCACCCTCACCGTGGCCCTGCTGGTGCTGACCCTGGTGGTCGTCGGCATCAGCTGGGGGGTCAAGGTCAATGACCCCCGCACGTTCCGGGGCTTTCTGGTGCCGCTGCTGGCCAGCGTTTCAGGCTTCTCGGCCCTGGCCCAGCTCTGGATCGTCAACCAGCGCCGCCGGCACCGCCGCTGGCTTCTGCTCGGCGAGCCGGAGGAGATCGGCGTGCTGCAGGCCGAACTCGGAGGGGACCGGCTGCCCGAGCACCTGGTCATCCGCGACACCGCAGGCCTGGCCGGCGACCAGCTGCCGGACGGTGAGCAATTTGATGCGATCGCCGTCAGCGAAGCGGCGCCGCTGCAGGATCCGACCCTGCAGCAACTCCTGGCCCGCCGCGGCAACGGCATGAGCATCTGCAGCCTGGTGGTCTGGGCGGAACTGCACCTGCAGCGGGTGCCCCCCGAGCTGTTCTCCAGCCGCTGGCTTGTGCAGGCCGATGGCTTCGAGCTTCAGCCCGGGCGCTGGGGCTGGCGCCTGAAGCGGCTGGGGGATGTGACCGTGTCGTCGCTGCTGCTGCTGCTCACGGCGCCGCTGCTGCTGGTGGCTGCCCTGCTGATCCGCCTGGAGGATGGCGGCCCGGTTTTCTACACCCAGATCCGCACCGGTCTGTATGGCGAACCGATCCGGATCTGGAAGCTGCGCAGCATGGGGCAAGGGGCCGAACACCAGGGAGCCCGCTGGGCGAGCCGTGATGATCCCAGGGTGACCCGGATCGGCGCCTGGCTGCGGCGGCTGCGAATCGATGAACTCCCCCAGTTGGTTTCCGTGCTCAAGGGCGACATGAGCCTGATCGGCCCACGGCCGGAACGGCCGGAGCTGGAGGAGACCCTGGAGCAACAGATCCCCCACTACCGGGTGCGCCACTGGGTGCGACCAGGCCTGAGCGGCTGGGCCCAGGTCTGTTACCCCTACGGCGCCAGCGTTGAGGACAGTCGGATCAAGCTGAGCTACGACCTTTACTATCTCCGCAACGCCAACCTGATGCTGGATCTGCTGATCCTGATCAAAACCATGCGGCTGGTGGCAAGGGCCCAGGGAGCCATCCCCCAGGACCGCAGCCTGAGCGGCTCAGACCAGCGTCTGGCCTCCCGGTGAGCGCTGGCGGGGTGCCACTGGTCTAGTTTCAAGGCCATGGCCAACGTTCTGATCACCGGAGGCGCCGGCTTCATCGGCAGTCACACCTGCCTGGTGCTGCTGGAGGCAGGTCATCAACTCGTGGCCCTGGATAACTTTGCCACCAGCAGCCCCGAGAGCCTGCGGCGGGTCCTCGCCATCGCCCCGCCGGCCGCCAAGGCCAGACTGCGCGTGCTGGAAGGCGACATCCGCGATCCCCTGGCCCTGGATCAGGCCTTCAGCCTGGGAGGGGGAAGATTCGATGCCGTCATCCACTTCGCCGGCCTAAAGTCCGTCGACCAGTCCGTGCGTGAGCCGCTGAGCTATTGGGACGTGAATGTAGCTGGAAGCCGAAATCTTCTGAGCGCCATGATAAAGCACCATTGCCACACTCTGGTGTTCAGCAGCAGTGCCACGGTCTATGGCCATCCCCACCACATCCCGATCGCCGAATCCGCCCCCGTTCAGCCGATCAACCCCTACGGCCACACCAAGGCTGCCGTTGAACAGATGCTGGCCGATCTGGCCAGCACCGTCATCGAGAACCAGGCAGTGGCGCCGAGCGCCGAGCGGCCGCCCTGGCGAATTGCACGACTGCGCTATTTCAATCCCGTCGGCGCCCACCCCAGCGGTCGGATCGGCGAGGATCCGCTGGGGCCACCCTCCAACCTGTTCCCCTTCGTCAGCCAGGTGGCGCTTGGGCAACGGCCCGCCTTGCGGATCTTCGGGGCGGACTGGCCCACACCGGATGGCACCGGCATCCGCGATTACATCCATGTCATGGATCTGGCCGAGGGGCACCTCGCGGCCCTGGAGGCCCTCTGGAATGGCCCGGCCCAGATGCTCACCCTCAACCTCGGCAGGGGCAGGGGCTACTCGGTGCTGGAGGTGGTGAAGGCCTTTGAGCAGGCCAGCGGTCGCTCCGTGCCCTTTCAGTTCGTGGCACGCCGGCCTGGCGATGCGCCGTGGTCGGTGGCCGACCCCAGCGAGGCTGGCCGGCAGCTCGGCTGGTGGGCCCGCCGCGATCTCGAAGAGATGTGCCGCGATGGCTGGGCCTGGCAGCGCAGCCACCCCCAGGGCTATCGCTCAGTCGGCTGAGGGCTGGGGCAGGCAGGCCTGGAGGCGCTCCCGGAAATCGCCCTTGGGCATGCCGCCCTTGAGCTCGCCATGGATGACGAAATCGGCTTCGGCATCGCTCACCAGCAGGTAGGTGGGCCAGCCCATCCCCTCCTTGCTGGGGTACTGGGCCAGCAACACCTTTCTGTAGCGGCGATAGGTGTCGGTGTCCTGCAGCATCACGCTGACGAACTCCAGGCCCAGGTCCTCGGCCACACGGGCGTCGTAGTGGCTCATGCGGTGGCAGGTGCCGCAGTCTTCGGAACTGAACTTGAGCAGGGTCAGCGGGGCCACCTGGGCAGGATGCAAACGCCGCGGCGAGCCTAAGCCGCTGCAATCGGCAGCGGGGCCGCTCCCGATTCAGATCGCCTCCCGGTCGATCCGTTCCAGACGCAGCTGGCGCAGATGCGCACCCAGCTGGGGGCCGGGCGGCAGGCCAGCGGCGATCAGGGCGGCGGCCGTCGTGTCGGCGCGGCAGTGCCGCCAGCGCAGCAGCCAGCGCAGCAGGGGACGCCGCGGCCGGAACCCCCGGCAGAGCGCCAGGGCCACCGCATCGGCCGAGGCCCCGGGTGCCTCCAGCAGCGCGCACCAGCGGGACGGGGGCCAGCCCCGGGTATCGGCCAGCGGCGCCAACCGCTGCCGCAGGGCCACGAACTGAGCCAGCAGACGCTGCTGGCGATGGGGAATCTGCAGGCGTTCCGCCACCGCCAGCGGCTCCTCGGCCCCCGCCAGCAGGGCCGCCAGCGGCGGCAAGCCGAAACGCCGCGCCCAGTGGAGGCGCCGTCGCCAGCCGCCATCGGCCTGGAGGGCCGGATCGAGCAGGGCCAGCCCCCCCCAGCCCTGGAGGGCGTCCAGGGCCGGCCCGCTGCGCTCCCGTTCCAGCAGCAGCTCCAGCTCCATCCGCAACCGGGTGCCCAGGGCCGGCGGCGCCAGCTGGGGGGGATCCCCCGGTCGCCAGGCCCAGGGCCACTGGGCCAGGGTGCGCTGCCACTGCGCCAGGCTGCCCGGATCGAGGCTGAAGCCCAGACGGGCTGCATAGCGAGCCGCCCGCACGATCCGGGTCGGATCGTCCCGCAGGCTGCGGTCGTGGAGCAGACGCAGGCGCCGCTGGCGCAGATCCTCCTGGCCGCCGTGGGGATCGAGCAGGGAAAGGCCGTCTGTGGAAGGATCGGCCCTCCGCTCTGCGCCGCTCCCGTCTGCGCTGGCAGCAACGGCGCCCGCCGCGCCGGCCTCAGGGATGGGCGCCGCGCCTGCTGCCGCCGCGCCATCTGCCGCGATCTCCTCACCAGCGCCCGCCACACCAGCGGCTCCGATGCCGCCCGCACCGGCTCCGGAGGCCTGCGCCCCGAGGTGCAGGGCCATGGCATTGATGCTGAAATCGCGTCGAGCCAGGTCATCGGCCAGAGACCCGAAGCGCACGCGGGGGTTTTCGCCGGCTTCCCCATAGGTTTCGCGGCGGGCACTGGCCACATCCAGCAGCAGGATCTGCCCGTCGAGCTCCAGCTCAAGCTCGACGGTGCCGTAGGCGCCATGCTCCCGGACGGCCCGCACCACCAGGGTGCCGCCAGCGGCTGAAGGGATCGGTCCAGGCTGGGGCAACCAGGCCTCCAGGTGGCCGCGGGGCGCCTGCAGGTCCTGGACCTCCTGGCCCACCTGGACCTTGGGGGCACCGCAGGGCTCCTGGGCTTTCTGGGCTTTCTGGCCTGCCTGCTCTGCCCTGGCCTCCAGCTCGCGACGATGCGCCTGGCCATCCTGATCGGCCCGATTCGACGGATCTGTCAGGTCCGAGCCGTCCACCTGGGGCCGCTGGGGCCGCTGGTCCGCCTGGAGCCGCTGGTCCGCCTGGAGCCGCGGCTCAACCGCGGACGCCGGCCAGCGCCTGGCCAGCCGCTCCGCCAGCCGCAGGGCCGGCGATCGCTGGCCGGGCGCCGACGCCCCCGGGGCGGCCTCCACCACCAGATCCAGGTCCGGCAATCCCCGCCAGGGATCGGCGTGCAGCCGATGCAACAGCAGATCCCGCACCGCCCCCCCCACCAGCGCCAGCCGATCCGGCGCCGCCGCCGCCGCCAGGGCATCCAGCAGCGCCTCCGGGATGCCCGGGATCGCCGGGCCTGAGGCGATCGGAGCCAGAGACCGATCGGTGGATGTCACGGAGGTGAAGAGAATGAGCGCATCATCCAGGAGCTGCCCCTTGTCTGCCCTCACACGCTGCCTGGTGGAGGAGGCGGCCGCGATTGCGGCGAGCGCCCACCGCCTCGACGGCGCCCAGGTGGAGGCCGCCCTGAGCCTGCTGGAGGCCTGCGCCACAAACCGGGCCAAGCTGGTGATCACCGGCGTGGGCAAGAGCGGCATCGTGGCCCGCAAGATCGCGGCCACCTTCTCCTCGATCGGCCTGATGGCGATCTACCTCAATCCCCTCGACGCCCTCCATGGCGACCTCGGGGTGGTGGCCCCGGAGGATGTGGTGCTGCTGCTCTCCAACAGCGGCGAAACCCAGGAGCTGCTCGAAATCCTGCCGCACCTGCGCCGCCGCGGCACGGCCCGGATCGCCCTGGTGGGCCGGGTGGAATCGACCCTGGCCCGGGACTGCGATGTGGTGCTGGACGGGTCGGTGGACCGGGAGGTCTGCCCCCTCAACCTGGCCCCCACCGCCAGCACGGCGGTGGCGATGGCGATCGGCGATGCCCTGGCGGCGGTCTGGATGGAGCGGCGCGGCATCTCCCCCCAGGATTTCGCCCTCAACCACCCGGCCGGCTCCCTCGGCAAACAGCTCACCCTCACCGCCACCGACCTGATGGTGCCGGTGGCCCGGCTGGCGCCGGTTCTCCGCAACGCACCCCTGGCGGAGGTGATCGCCCACCTCACCGCCGATGGGGTCGGGGCCTGCTGGGTGGCGGAAGCGGACCGTGGCGACCGGATCCATGGCCTGATCACCGATGGCGATCTGCGCCGGGCCCTGCAGCAGCATGGGCCCGAGCACTGGGGTCAGCTCACCGCCGCCGAACTGATGACCACCGATCCGATCACCGTGCAGGGTGACATCCTGGCGATCACAGCTCTGGAGCAGATGGAGCGCAACCGCCGCAAGGCGATCGCCGTGCTGCCGGTGGTGGATGGGGAGCAGCGGATGCTGGGGTTGCTGCGGCTGCATGACCTGGTGCAGGCCGGACTCACCCGGGGGACGCCATGAGCGTCTGGTCGGGGAACGACGGACCGGGCAGTCCGTGGCGGTTGCGTCGCCGCTGGCAGTGGCGGCGACGCCGGGCAAGGCTGGCGTCGGTGCGCCTGCTGGTGCTGGATGTGGATGGGGTGCTCACCGATGGCGGGCTCTGGTACGGCCCCCAGGGTGAGTTGATCAAACGTTTCGACGTGCGCGACGGCCTGGGGATCCGCCTGCTCCAGCAGGCCGGCATCGAGGTGGCCCTGCTGAGCGGTGGCCGCGGCGGGGCCACCGAGGCGCGGGCCCGCCATCTGGGCATCCGCCACTGCCTGGTGGGCGCGGCAGACAAGCCCCGGGCCCTGGAGGGTCTGCAGACGACGCTGGGGATCGCCCCCGAGGCGACGGCTTTCGTGGGTGATGACGTCAACGATCTGGCGGTGCGCGACCGGGTGGGTCTGCTGCTGGCCACGGCCGATGCGGTTGCCCCCCTGCGCAGACAGGCGGATCTGGTGCTGCTGCGGTCCGGGGGCGATGGCGCCGTGCGGGAGCTGGCGGAACGGCTGCTGCAGTTCACACCCCGATGGCGAGAGATCGAAGGCCGGGGCTGGCGCGACCGCAATGACTGAAGGGCAGCCTGAACGTCACACGCTCCAGGCCCATCGGGTCAGCGTCGTTCAGATCAGTCGATGGGTCCGATTCGATGCAGCCGCGACAATCGCAATTCTTCAAGGTGGCATGAACGAGCCGAATGCGGCCAACATCCGTGCCTCGTGAAGAGCAATCCGCCGAGGGTCTTCCTGTCTCGTTCGGCCTGGGGGATGACCATGAGATCCATGGCATCCATGCATCGCAATCGATCTGTTCCACCAACGAGATCGGGGCGATCGCTCGAGATTTTTGGCGCCAGCCGCAGATCCGTCGCCGCAGCCCCAGCAAGCTCCGGCAAGGCCTGCAGACCGACCACAGACCAGGGCTGATCAGACGTCGCTTCATCCCATCGATCGGCCCTGGCAGGAAATCGATCCGAGTCCCGATCCGCCGGGAGTCGTGAGCAAGACCCGGCCACAGAGGCCTCCGCCGATTCGCCTGAGGTGGTCCTTCTGATCGGCCCTGCCACCACAGGCACGCTCAGCCGTGTCTTTGGCCGATCCGTATACCCTATCCAGCCGCTGAACGGATAGGGCATTCTGTGCAACGGCGTGAAGGCTGGGGCTACTGGTCAGGCTGTTGCCAAGCGGCGAAGCGATCCTCAACACCCCGGCCCTGGTGGCCTAAGGGGAGGGCAGCGCCGCCGCCAGCCGCCGGGCCTGCTCCAGCTGCTCTGCGGTATCCACCGACAGCGACTCCTCAGCCACGGCAAAGGTGCCGATGCCGATCCCCGCCTCCAGCAGCCGCAGCTGCTCCAGCTTCTCGATGTCCTCCAGGGGCGACGCGGGAAGGTGGGGCCAGCGGGCGAGCACATCAGCGCGGTAGCCGTAGATCCCCACATGGCCCCAATAGGGCGCATGGGCATGCCAGTGCTGCGGGTCGACGTCGCGCACGTGGGGAATGGCGGAGCGGGAGAAGTAGAGGGCCCGGCCGTCGCTGGCAACGAGGGTCTTGACCACATTGGGGTTGTGCACCTTCTCGGGCCCCATGCGATAGACCGGCGTCAGCACCTCCGGCAGGGGTGCCTGCCGGAGGAACTCAGCGGCCATCGCATCGATCACCGCCGGATCGAGGAAGGGTTGATCCCCCTGCACGTTCACCACCAGGGTCTGCTCGGCAGGGGAGCCGGCAAGGGCGACCAGGGCATCGACCACCGAGGCGATCCGATCGCTGCCGGAACTGCAGGCGGGGCTGGTCAGCAGGGCCTGACAGCCCCAGCGCTCGGCCGCCTCGATCAGCTCCGGAGCGTCGGTGCAGAGCACCACCGCCTGTGGGCTGCGGGCCTGCAGACAGGCCTCCAGCACCCACTGGAGCATCGGCTTGCCGGCGATGTCAGCCAGGATCTTGCCCGGAAGCCGTGAGGAGGCGAGCCGAGCCGGTACAGCCACGATCGTGCGCATCGCCATCAATCCCAGAGCCGGCTGACGTCGTCGCGGGCGGAGAACCACTCCGCCGCCAGGGGGCCGCCCATGGTGCGCTGATCGCGGAACCAGGGGCCGCCGAGGGTCCAGTGCAGCAGGGGCGAGTCGGTGGCCTCAGCGGGATCCTGAACATCGACCAGATGGTTCCAGCCACCCTGGAGGGCACCGATCTCATGATCGCCGGCCAGCCAGTGGAAGCGATGCAGCTCCAGCCCCGAGGCGGTATTCACATACTCCGGTGTCAGGGACTGGCAACGGCTGCTGTTGAGCAGCATCAGGGAGCTCCAGTTCTTTTTGGGGTAGGGGCTCTGGGGCTCACCCAGGAACTTGACGCTTTCGCGGGGCGCGTGTTGATGCTGCACACACATCACCGCGAAACGATCGTCGCGCTGCGCCCACAAAGCGGCGATATCACCGCGACAGAGCATATCGCAATCCATGAAGATTGCCCAGCCTTGATAATCCATCAGCCGCGGCACCAGGAAGCGGGTGAAGGAGAAGGCCGTCGACTGCTTCGGATCGCGCTCGCGCTGGAACAGCCCTGCCCGCTCCAGCTGGGGAGTGACCAGCGGCGTGATCGCCAGGGGCGCCGAACTGTGCTGATACAGGCTGTCGATCAGCACATTGGTGGCCGCCCGTTCGCGCGGGTCATAGCCAATGAAAACCGGGATGGGTTGGCTCATGGTGCGAGGTTAAATCCCACACCCTCGTCTTTCCAGAGGCTCCGGGCCCGTTGCACCAGTGCCTCCACGGCGGCGGGATCGGCGGCCGGCCGGCGGCCATCGGCCACGGCCCGGTAGAGATCGGCCACCGCCCAGGCCTCGCTGTTCTTCTCACCGGCGTGGCGGGGGATCAGGTGCAGATGCAGGTGGCGGGCCCCCTCCCCGAAGGCGATGGCATAGACCCGCTCACAACCGCTGAGCTGGCGCACCAGGCGCGAGGCCGCCTGCACAGCGCCGCCCCAGGCCGCAGCCTCGGCCGGGTTGAAATCGACCGGGCCGCCCAGATGGCGCACGGCATCGAGCAGCAACCAGCCCGCCAGGGGCGCCGGATCCGGATGGTGGCGCAGCAGCCAGAGGCCGTCGCGGCCGATCTCCCAGCGCTGCCGGGCCTCGGGGTCGCCGTGCAGGCGGCAGACACCGCAGACCGGGGGGGCGCCATCGCGCCCGGGTTTGGCCATCTCCATCGCGGCTAGGCTCCAGGGGAGAAAACACCCAGAGGGTGCCGCCGGCAGGGCCGCTTGGGGTGAGCCAAGGGGGTGAGCCGGCGCTTCCGGCATGCTGGGGCCAACCTGCAGAGCCGCGGCCGCCGAGCCCGTTGCCCATGACCTTCACCCTGATCGCCGGCCCCTGCGTGATCGAAAGCCCCAGCCTGGCCCTGGAGATCGCCGAGCGGGTGAAGGCGATCACGGAGCGTCTGGGCATCCACTACATCTTCAAAGCCAGCTTCGACAAGGCCAACCGCAGCTCCGGCGCCTCCTTCCGCGGCCCTGGGGTCGGAGGGGGATTGGAGGTGCTGGCGGAGGTGAAGCGAAGCCTCGGCCTGCCGGTGCTCACCGACATCCACGAGAGCCATCAGGCCGCCCCGGTGGCGGAGGTGGTGGACGTGCTGCAGATCCCCGCCTTTCTCTGCCGCCAGACCGACCTGTTGCTGGCCGCCGCCGCGGCCGTACGCGGCACCGAGAAGACGATCAACGTCAAGAAGGGGCAGTTCCTGGCTCCCTGGGACATGGCCCAGGTGGTCAACAAGCTCCGCCAGGCCGGGGTGGACAACCTCTGGCTCACGGAGCGGGGCAGCTGCTTCGGCTACAACACCCTGGTGGTGGACTATCGCAGCCTGCCCCAGATGCAGGCGCTGGGCTGTCCGGTGATCTTCGATGCCACCCACTCGGTGCAGCAGCCGGGGGGCAAAGGCACGAGCACCGGCGGGCAGCGCGAGTTCGTGGCACCGCTGGCCCGGGCCGCCGTGGCGGTCGGGGTCGACGGGCTGTTCATGGAGGTCCATCCCGACCCCGACAACGCCCTCAGCGATGGGCCGAACATGGTGCCGTTGCACCGCCTGGAGCCCCTGCTGGAGCAGCTGCTGGCCATCCGCGGCGCGGTGGCGGGCGGTCTGGCCCCCAGCAGCCTTTGATGCAGCTCGGCAGCCCCAACCAGGGCAGGGGCTGAGGGTCGGTGTCCCGGCTGGGGGGCAGGAGCACGGCGGTCAGCCCTCCAAGCAACACAAAACAACTCAGAGCAGACCATTGCCGTAGACCAGGCGCCGGTTCATGCCGCGCACCGGCGGCAGGGCTGCGGCGATGGAAGCAGCTGCACCTCCCCGGGCCATCCAGCTGGCGTCGTAGCGGATGCTGGCGGCCCGCTCCGCATCGAAGCGCATGCGGTTGCCGGCGAGAATGTGACTGGAACTCGATGGGCCTGGGGTGAGCATGGCGGCATCGAAGCTGAGCCCCAGCCAGTCGCAGAGGCGGCGCAGGCTGGCCTCCGGTGCCAGGGCCAGCTCCTCGTAGCCGAGCACGAACACCGGCCGACCGCTGCGGCGCAGCGTCTCCTCCATCTGCCGGTTGGTACGCATCCAGCGGGCCAGGGCCCTCCAGGCCGCCAGCGGCTGCTCACGGGTGCGGGTGCGGGAATGGACCCAGGAGCGCACATCCCGGACCAGAAACAGGCAGCGGATCTCGCCGCTGGACCACGGGAGCTGGGGAGCCAGACGGTCCGCCTGGTACGAGTCGACCACCCAGCGAAACGCCGACGCCTGGGGCGAGGCGGCAAGGCCGGTGACCAGATGCCCCAGCTTGTCGCCGATCGGCCGACCATCGTTGGCAGGCAGCCAGTCCAGCACCGGCCCCCAGACCGGACAATCCGCTGCCAGCTGGCCGCAGGTGCAACGTCGCTGATGACGGAGTTCGCCCCGAAGCTGGGCGGGTCCTTTGCTCTCCTCGCCGGGCCGGGGACACTCCAGGATGCGAATCGCTTCACCCAAGCCGGTGATCGCGGGGTGGGATCCCAACGCGAGGTCGAGAATCGTGGTGCCACTGTGGCCCAATCCCCGGATCAGAAGGAGATTCACACGCACAAGCGGTGGATGTGAATCCAGCATAGGGATGGCCAGGGAGCTCAAGGAAACGGCAGGGGCAAAACTGGCACTTGGCTCCCGGATCCTGGCCAGCAACCGATGTGTGGATTGTGACGATGGTGAACAGCAGCCATCGGCAAGGAAACGTCAAACTGAGCAGGCACTCATGGCGACGCTTGTGCCCCAGCCGGTGCAGGGAGCCTCGAGCTCGAAAGAGCCATCGCAGCCAAGACGCCGATCAAAACCTGGTTGAGATGGTTTGAGATGTAAACAGTGGTGGCCATCGCGTTGAGAAGAATGGCCAGATTGACACCCAGGGAAGCTTCAAAGAAGGCAAGCGTGGCATCATCTGGGCCGAGAGCTGATGAGGCCGGTAGCCGCAACTGGTTTCGCAAACCGACGACAATAAGCAGAACAAAGATCACAATCGCCAGCAATCCCAAGACACCATGATGACCAGCGATCTGAGCAAACGTATTATGAGCGTGGCCGATTGATCCGAGCTTACCCTCGAAGTCCTTGATGCTATAGCACAACTGATTAGCCCTTGCGCTTCCAAATCCGATGCCAAACAAAACACCATTTTCACCATGGAACATCATCGATATCCAGCACAGAGACGCCTGCATGCGAATGGCATCCGACTGTCGATTTTGAAGCGCATCGGCACCAAGCATGTACCAATAGAGACAAAAACACGCGACCAAGGAAATCGCGGAGAAAGCCGCGATGAATTTAATTTTATTGTTGACGTGATAATAACGGCGGACAAGGAAGGCAGCAAACAAAGCCACAGGAACCCCGATCGCCGAGGCGCGAGACCCCGTTCCCAGACATAACAAATAACCAAGCAGCGCCGAGACATATAAGATTACTTTGCAGAGTTTTTGACTGGAAAGCCTTGCTGAATACCATGCCGCCACGGTGATGATTAATGTTAACGTTGCAAAACGATTAATGCCACCATGGCCCTTGCAGAAAGAATCATAGAGAGTGGCAACAGTCGAGAAGTCCAACGATAGGTGCATGCGCCATGCCGCCTGCGCAAAAAAGGAAAATAAAGGCAGTGCCGCAAGGCCAATCCAGGACAGGGCATGCTTCCATTGACAGTGAGTGAAAACGTAAGCGACCGCAAGACCCAGGGCAATAAGCAGAAACTGGGTCGGCCCGGCCTTGTCTTCTCGAAGCACGATAAGCCTTGTATTAACAAGAAGGAGGCCAAGGCTGAGAAATCTATAAAAATGAGATGGTTGTAGCGAGAAAATCTTGTCTCGCTCTTCGATCACCGGGAGCATCAAGCGCCATGCCAGCCAAATCACAAGCAGGCCCAAGGCAAGCCTAACACTCGATTTGAACATATGCAGATAGATAATAATTGGGAGTAGGATATCCATCGAGATAAAACTGCCAAGCCAGATGCGAGGGACCGTGGCGCAATCATCGGCAAGACGACGGAGCATTGGTTAGCAACACCTTTAGGACCCAGCTTACCATCTCAGAAAAGAGGCATGAAACGGTGAAGCAGAGTTCATGGAAAATCAGAAAAAGTCAAATGACTGTTATCACGAATCGATAGTCATCATCCGCGCAGCGCGGGGATAGCCGCAACCGCGATCAACAAATAACTTGATTACGCATAAAGCTCCGCAGACCTCAGGACCCTCTCCGGGCAAGGCCTACACATGCAGACTGCATTGGCGATCCGTTCCGTCATTGCCGCCATCTTAAAGCGCCTGTTGAACAAGAAGCAGAAAGCACCCAAATA
>CAIZQU010000006.1 GCA_903935205.1 uncultured cyanobacterium
CCCCCCCCCCCCCCCCCCCCCCCCCCCCCCCCCCCCCCCCCCCCCCCCCCCCCCCCCCCCCCCCCCCCCCCCCCCCCCCCCCCCCCCCCCCCCCGGCGCCTGCCTAACCTAAGTTCCCGGCTCAATGGCCAGGGCTTTATAGCGCTTCCCTGGGGTTGCCCCAATTCTATGGACAGGCCTCACGCCGCCATAAGCGTTACTTTAGCACGCTCTGCATGACGCTCCTCAAAGGCAACTGGAGTGAGATATCCGATTGAAGAATGGCGTCTTTTCCTGTTGTAATAACCCTCGATCCACGACCAGAGATCGGCCAGCAGTTGCTCTGGATCTCGGTTTAGTTCATCAAGGATTTCAAGTTCATCCTTAAGAGTTGCAAAGAAGCTCTCGACGACAGCATTGTCCCAGCAATTACCCCTGCCAGACATGCTGCAAGTAATCTTCCTGTCAACAAGTTGCTTTTTTGCAACTCCTTTCACGTATATTGACAACCCCACCTCGCCAGTTCCCTCCTCTGCTTCCCTGGCCCCAGCGCCCCCAGCCCGCCCCGATGCCCGTCCGCGAAGACCTCACCGACACCCTGATCGCGCTGATCCCTGAAGACGGCAGCCGGATCAGCAACGGCGAGATCAAGGCAGAGCTGGAGAAGTGAGGTGGGGGAACCGATCGCCGATCAGGAGCTGGAGGAGGCCAAGACCCTCGTGGTGGCGATGGGTGCGGCGGAAAAAGCCCGCGGGCCTGGCGGTGGTCTCAAAGCTGCTGGTGTAGAGCCGCCACCACGCGCCGCCGCTGGCCGCAAACCACGCAGCAGCAACGGCCCCCAGGGGCGTGGCTCCAACGAACCGCCACCTCCCGCCAGCCCCCTACCGGAACCCGGTGATCCCAGCCGCGGTTTCCAGGGCTGGGTGGCGCCGCCCGAGCGGGATCTGGGAAAAGCCGCCATGGAGAAGAGCCTCTGGGAGGCGGCTGATCAGTTCCGTGCCAACTCCGGCCTCAAGGCCCAGGAATATTCCGGCCCGATCCTCGGCCTGATCTTCCTGCGCTTCGCTGATGCGCGCTTCATGCCGCGCTGGCAGGAGCTCAAGGCCGCCGGCGGCAGCGAACGGCGCGGCAGCCGCGAGGACAACCCCAACGCCTACCAGAGCGAGGGGCTGCTCTACCTGCCGCCTGGATCCCGCTACCAGGAACTGCTGGAGCTGCCCGAGGGGGCGGATGTGGGCGCCAGGCTGAATGAGGCCATGGGCCTGATCGAGCAGCACAACAGCAAGCTCGCCGGGGTGCTGCCGCGTGATTACCAGCGGTTCTCACCACAGTTGCTGGCGGAGCTGCTGAAGCGCATCTCCGAAGTTCCCTCCAATCTGGAGTTCGATGCCTTCGGGCGGATCTATGAATACTTCCTGGGCGAGTTTGCCCGCACTGAGGGGCAGAAGGGCGGCGAGTTCTTCACGCCGCCGGCCCTGGTGGTGCTGATCACCGAGATCCTGGAGCCCTTCGCCGGGCGGCTGCTGGATCCCGCCTGCGGTTCCGGCGGCTTGTTCGTGCAGAGCGCCCGCTTCGTGAAGGCGCACCGCGGCAACCCGGCCGGCGACCTGGCGATCTGCGGCGTGGAAAAGACCGACGAAACCGGGCGGCTGTGCCGCATGAATCTGGCGATCCATGGCCTTGAGGGCAAGATCAACCACGGTGGCGACAGCAACAGCTACTACGTGGATCCCCATCATTCCGTTGGCGCCTTCGACTATGTGATGGCCAATCCGCCGTTCAATGTGAACGCGGTGGACATGGCCAAGCTCAGTGCTGCCACCGGCCCCGGCCGCCGCTTCCCGTTTGGCACGCCGAGCGTCGACAACGCCAACTACCTGTGGATCCAGCTGTTCTATTCGTCGCTGAATGAGAAGGGCAGGGCCGGCTTCGTGATGGCGAACTCCGCCTCGGACGCCCGCGGCTCCGAGCAGGCAATCCGCCAGAAGCTGATCGAAGCCAAAGCGGTGGATGTGATGGTGGCGGTGGGGCCGAACATGTTCTACACGGTGACCTTGCCCTGCACGCTGTGGTTCTTCGATCGCGGCAAGATCGGCACGGAGCGGGAGAACACGGTGCTGTTCCTCGATGCCCGCCATCTCTATCGCCAGATCGACCGGGCCCATCGCGACTGGAGCGAAGCGCAGATCGGCTTCCTGGCCAACATCGTGCGCCTGTATCGCGGTGAAGCGGTGGACCTGACCCTCGGCGGCGAGGAAGCCCAGCGCTGGATCGAGACCTATTTCGGGGCCGATCCCGACTCAGCCTCCGAGGGATCGCCTGCCTATCGCGACATCGCCGGCCTGTGCAAGGCGGCGACGCTGGAGGCGATCGCAGCCAAGGGCTGGAGCCTCAACCCCGGCCGCTATGTGGGTGTGGCGGCAGGCGAAGACCTCAGCGATGAAGACTTCAAGGAGCAGCTGAAGAAGCTGCAGCAGGAACTGGAGGGGCTGAACGCTCAGGCTCGGGAGCTGGAGGCCGCGATTGCCGCCAATGTGGCGGGGATCCTGGAGGCATGAGCGACTGGCACCATTCTGCGTGACGGAACTATGGTGGGAGCATGATCCGGTCGTTCCGATGCGCCGACACCGAAACGCTGGCCAAGGGTTGGGAGGTGCCACGCTTCCAGGCGTTCGAGCGGGTGGCGCGGCGCAAACTTCGGCAACTGGAGATCGCCCAACGGCTGGAGGATCTGCGCGTGCCGCCCGGCAACCGTCTCGAACTGCTGCGGGGAGATCGGGCCGGCCAGCACAGCATCCGCATCAATGACCAGTTCCGGCTCTGCTTTCGCTGGAGCGACAGCGGCCCGGAAGACGTTGAAATCGTCGATTACCACTGAGCCTGCCCCATGAACCGTCTCGCTCCGATCACCCCCGGTGAACTGCTCCAGGAAGAGTTCCTCGAACCGTTGGGCATCAGTCAGTACCGCCTGGCCAAGGCCATCGACGTGCCCGCCTCCCGCATCAGCGAGATCATCAGCGGCCAGCGGACGATCACGGCCGACACCGATCTGCGCCTCTGTCGTGTGCTGGGGCTCAGTCCGGGGTATTGGTTACGTGCGCAGGCCGCCCACGACACTGAGGTCGCCAGTGCAGAGCTGGCCGAGGAGCTGGAACGGATCCAGCCGTTGGTGCGTAGCTGAGGACCGAACGACCCCGATGCCCCCCGCCACCTTCGCCGACTGGAGGGCGAGCGGCGCCAAGCCTTGGAGACGGCGCTGCAGACGATCGCCGCCGATCCCACCGTGCAGGCATTGGTGTTGTTCGGCTCCCGCGCCACGGGCAGTGCCCGGCCCGATTCCGATGTGGACCTGCTGGTGGTGGAGCGCACCCCCCACCTGGAGGGCGAGGCGAAGGTGGCCAGCTGGTGGCGTCACTTCGCGCCGCTCAAGCCATTGCGGCTGCCGGTGGACCTGATCGTGAGCGGCAGCGCCGACGCCGCCCGCCTGGCCGGCTCCCGCTGGCATGTGATCAGCGAAGCGGCCCGCCACGGGCAGGTGCTGGTGGTGCGGCCATGACGCCTCAGGAGGATGCACGCGTGCTGCTGGCCCTGGTGGATCGGCACCTGCGGGCTTTGCGGCTCAACCTCGACCCGGCCTACCCGGACGAGGAATGGGGCTTCACGGCCCAACAGGCGGTGGAGAAGTTGCTCAAGGTGCGGATTGTGCTCCGGGATGAACGGCCGCCGTTCACCCATATGCTCCACGTGTTGGCGGAGCTGGCGGGGGTGAATCTGGCTCCGGTGCTGCTGGGGTTGCAGCCCTATGCCGTGGAGG
>CAIZQU010000007.1 GCA_903935205.1 uncultured cyanobacterium
AGCACGACAAAGCCGCAGGCGTCGTTGTCCTTGCCGTCCTTGAGGCTCAGCTCACAGCTCAGCACCAGCGGCGCATACCGGGGCGCTGCCCCGGGGCGATCGGCAACGGCGGCTGGATCCAGCCCTTGCGAACCGGCAGGCCCTCGGCTGGGCAGGGGCTTGATTGATCGAGGGCGTTCCACCAGAAGCTTCCCAGGCGTGTGCGGATGCGCTGCAGCACCTCCAGCGGCACCCGTTCTGGGCAGGGGGCCTCATCGGGCTGGTGTCAGTTGGGCTCGCGGGTGCAGGTGGTCGGGATCGGCATCACGATGCTGTTCGGCTCGGCGATGGCGGGGAGGTTGAGCACGGTCCAGTGCTCGGGGTTCTCCTGGGCCTCCTGCTCGAGCAGCCAGACGGTCTTGAAGCAGTCGCTCAGCTGCTCGCGCTATCGCCGCCGCGCTGGGTCGTGAGCCAGTTGCCTACGGCGACCGAATCCTTGGAGAGGGCGTGGCCGGTGAGGCGGTCGTCGTGGCGCACCACCCAGCCATGGAAGCCGCGGCTGGGATCACAGGGTTCCGGTGGCGGGCTGGCGAGAGGAGGCGACTCGCTTGAGCCGCGCCCCTGGGAGCCATGGCTGTTCCGGCTGCCGTCCTCTGCTGGGCTCAGGGCGCTCAGGGCGTCGGTGACTGCTTCGCGGACGGGCATCGGGGCGGGATGGGGGCGCTGTGGCCAGAGAAGCAGAGGAGGGGACTGATGAGGCGACACCCTGCAGTCGGGCGTGCTCTCGCCCTCACTCGGCTGCGCCTGCCTCCGCCAACACCTGCAATCCGCCCCGCGGCGATGGGCTGGGGATCAGCTGCAGGCTGAGGTCCTGGTCCGTGGGAGCGAGCCGCAGCCGCAGGCGGCCCAGCAGACCCACGGCCATCAGCCGGATCTCCAGCTCCGCCAGCGCCTTGCCGAGGCACACCCGCTCGCCGCCGCCGAAGGGCAGCAGGGTCAGGCCCGTGTCGCCTTCCAGGTGGCGCTGGGGGCGGAAGCGTTCGAGGTCGTCGGGCGGCGGGATCGCGGCTGCCCCCGCCGTGGCGTCGCGGTTGATGCCGGCCGTGTCGCCTGGCTGGTTCGCGGCGGCCTGCCCTCCGGGCGGCCCGGCCTCCTGGGCAGGGAGGCCCCCCTCCCGATGGCGATTCGAGGCCGCCAGGGCCACCTGCACCACCTGGCCAGCGGGCACGGCCACGCCATCGAGCACCAGCTCCCGGGTGGTGCGGCGGAAGAAGCCGCCCACCGGCGGGTTGAGCCGCATCACCTCCGCCACCAGGGCCGCCAGCCGTGGCGCCGCGGTGCTGTCGTAGGCGCTGGCGGCCTGCTCGGGGGGCGGCGGCCAGGGCAGGGCCTCCAGCTCCGGCCGCCACCAGGCCTCCAGTTCCGGATGCTGCAGCACCGCCGTGATCAGGCAGCTGAGCGAGGAGGCGGTGGTTTCGTAGCCGGCGAAGAGCAGCAGCAGCAGCTGTTCCACCAGATCGGCATCGTCGAGGGGCAGGCCCGCTTCATCGAGGCCGCCGCTGAGCAGATCGAGGCCGCCCGCCAGGGGTTCGCCGGCCGCCGCCCGCTCCCGGCTGCGGCGCAGCACCTCCCCGAGGCGCTGCAGCAGGCGGCTGCGGGCCTGCAGGGCCCTGGCGAAGGGACTGCCGGGCAGGGCGAGGGGAACGGAGAAGAGGGCCCGGGTCCAGATCTCGAAGTCGCGGAACAGGGCGTCGCGGTCGTCGCCCTCCAGGCCGAGCACCACCGTGGCGATCACGCTGAAGGCGAAACGACGCAGGCGATCGACCAGGGGCACGGGGCTGGTGGCGGCGGCCAGCTCGGCGCTGAGCTCGTCGACCAGGGTCACGATCGCGGGGCTGTAGCGGCGCAGGGCGGCCGCCGAGAACAGCTGGCCCACCACCCGGCGGCGGGTGCGGTGGTCGGGGCCATTGCGGTTGGCCAACGAGCGGCTGCCGAGCAGCTGGCGCACGCTGGCGGGCCACCAGCCCTCGCTGGCCTCGGGCTGGGCGAGGAGGTCGCCGATCGCCCGGCTGCCGCGGATGAACACCAGGGGCTGGCCGACCAGACGG
>CAIZQU010000008.1 GCA_903935205.1 uncultured cyanobacterium
CAATCCGCTTCTGCAATCCCGGCAGGAGGGGTTCTCATCACAGGCCGTCACTGCCTGAGATTCAATCGGGATTCAAGCTGCCGTCAAGGGTTCAGCAGAACTGGGGTTCGCAATAAGCCGTACCGACCCCTGAACGGATACTTGCCCCTAGAGTTCCCCGTGACTTGGAGAATGAATTTCAGCAAGCCTCTTCTTAGATAAAGTCTTTTTCGCACATGAAGAGCTTTATTGATTTAAATACTGCAGCCATATGCTGGCCTTTGCCTATCATCGCAATTCACAAGTGACGCATCCAATAAGTCTCTTCATTTTGCTTATGCTCTCTGCGGCCCCCTCTGCCAGGAAAGATGACGCCTCTCCATTCCGACCAGTTCAATCACCATAGGGCCTCGATCTGCAGCTCTACCCATCGCGGCGGGAGCAGTCGCTCTCGCCGCGATGGGCTGGTCGGAACGATGGGCACCGCCGGCATTGGTGGCCAGGGCCAGGCCCTGCCGCCGTGCTTCCACCGCCGGGTGGCGATGTGGCTCCAGCTGACCCAGCACGACAAAACCGCAGGCGTTGTTGTCCTTGCCGTCCTTGAGGCTCAGGTCACAGCTCAGCACCAGCGGCGCATACCGGGTTGCTGCCCCGGGGCGATCGGCAACGGCGGCTGGATCCAGCCCTCGCGAACCAGCAGGCCCTCGGCTGGGCTGGGGCTTTATTGATCGAGGGCGTTCCACCAGAAGCTTCCCAGGCGTGTGCGGATGCGCTGCAGCACCTCCAGCGGCACCCGTTCTGGGCAGGGCGCCTCATCGGGCTGTTGCCAGTCGGGGACGCGGGTGCAGGTGGTCGGGATCGGCATCACGATGCTGTTCGGCTCGGCGATGGCGGGGAGGTTGAGCACGGTCCAGTGATCGGGGTTCTCCTGGGGCTCCTGCTCGAGCAGCCAGACGGTCTTGAGACAGTCGCTCAGCTGCTCGCGCTACCGTCGCCTCGCTTGTGCGTGAGCCAGTTGCCCACGGCGGCCGAATCCTTGGAGAGGGCGTGACCGGTGAGGCGGTCGTCGTGATGCGCCACCCAGCCATGGAACCCGCGGCTGGGATCACAGGGTTCCGGTGGCGCGCTGGCGGGAGGTGGCGATTCGCTTGAGCCGCGCCCCTGGGAGCCACCTCAGATCCGGCTGCCGTCCTCTGGGATCAGGGCGATCAGGGCGTCGGTGACTTCTTCGCGGACGGGCATCGCGGCGGGATGGGGGCGCTGGGGCCAGGGACTCAGAGGAGGGGACTGGCGAGGCGACACCCTGCATTCCGGCACGCCCTCGCCCTTACTCGGGTGCGCCTGCCTCCGCCAACACCTGCAATCCGCCCCGCGGTGACGGGCTGGGGATCAGCTGCAGCGACAGATCCTGATCGGCTGGCGCCAGCCGCAGCCGTAGACGGCCCAGCAGCCCCACCGCCATCAACCGGATCTCCAGCTCCGCCAGCGCCTTGCCCAGGCAGACCCGCTCGCCGCCGCCGAAGGGCAGCAGGGTGAGACCCGCTTCGCCCTCCAGGTGGCGCTGGGGGCGGAAGGTTTCGAGGTCGTCGGGCGGCTGGGTCGCGGCAACGCTCGGCGCGGCATCGCGGTTGAGGCTGGCCGTGGTGCCTGGATCGCTCGGGGTGGAGTGCTCTCCGGGTGGACCCGATGGGTCGCCAGGGAGGCCGCCCCCCTCCCGATAGCGATTCGAGGCGGTCAGGGCCACCTGGACCACCTGGCCAGCGGGTACGGCCACGCCATCGAGCACCAGGGTGCGGGTGGTGCGGCGGAAGAAGCCCCCCACCGGCGGATTGAGCCGCATCACCTCCGCCACCAGGGCCGCCAGTCGAGGTGCTGCGGTGGTGTCGTAGGCGGTGGCGGCCTGCTCGGGGGGCGGAGGCCAGGGCAGGGCCTCCAGCTCCGGCCGCCACCAGGCCTCCAGCTCCGGATGTTGCAGCAGCGCCGCCAGCAGGCAGCTGAGCGAGGAGGCGGTGGTTTCGTAGCCGGCGAAGAGCAGCAGCAACAGTTGTTCCACCACATCGGCGTCGTCGAGGGGGAGACCGGCTTCATCAAGGCCACCGCTGAGCAGATCGAGCCCGCCGGCCAGGGGTTCGCCGGCCGCCGCCCGCTCCCGACTGCGGCGCAGCACCTCTCCGAGGCGCGCCAGCAGCCGGCTGCGGGCCTGCAGGGCCCGGGTGAAGGGACTGCCGGGCAGGGCGAGGGGAACCGAGAAGAGGGCCCGGGTCCAGATCTCGAAGTCGCGGAACAGGGCCTCGCGGTCCTCGCCCTCCAGGCCGAGCACCACCGTGGCGATCACGCTGAAGGCGAAACGACGCAGGCGATCGACCAGGGCCACGGGGCTGGTGGCGGCAGCCAGCTCGCTGGTGAGCTCGTCGACCAGGGCCACGATCGCGGGGCTATAGCGGCGCAGGGCGGCGGCCGAGAACAGCTGACCCACCACCCGCCTGCGGGCGCGATGGTCGGGGCCGTTGCGGTTGGCCAACGAGCGGCTGCCGAGCAGCTGGCGCACGCTGGCGGGCCACCAGCCCTCGCTGGCCTCGGGCTGGGCGAGGAGGTCGCCGATCGCCCGGCTGCCGCGGATGAACACCAGGGGCTGGCCGACCAGACGG
>CAIZQU010000009.1 GCA_903935205.1 uncultured cyanobacterium
CCAGGTGGCGCTCATCAGCGACGGGGCAGTGTTGACGCAGGAGGCCGATCAGCTCACGATGAAGCCGGGCATGGGACTCCAAGAGGGATTGGTTTGGTGTGAGAACCCCAAGCTCTCACGGCTCCCTGCCCGCCCAATGACCTGAGACTCGTTCTGACGCAACGCCTCTCGGGATTGTGTCCGTCAGTCAGGGTGCGCGCAGCGCCGCGCTTTCTGTCGGATCACGACGATGAACTGCGCAGCATCGAACGGGGCTACGGCGACGCACAGCGCCCGGAGGACTACCTGGAGGGCTTCAGTGCCTTCGTGCGCGATCCCGGCAACGACCTGCCCGCCCTCACGCTGGTGCTCACCAAACCGTGGGAGTTGACGCGCCGGGATCTGCGCGAGCTGAAGCTGGCGCTGGATCAGCGCGGCTACAGCGAAACCACCCTGGCCACGGCCTGGCGGGACACCACCAACCAGGACATGGCCGCCGCGATCATGGGCTGGATCCGCCAGGCGGCCCTGGGCGATCCGCTGATGCCCTACGAGCAGCGGGTAGAGCGGGCCCTGCAGCGGATCCTGGCCTCCCGCAGCTGGAGCAAACCGCAGCGCGACTGGCTGCAGCGCATCGCCAACCAGACCAAGGCGATCACGATCGTGGATCGCGAAGCGCTGGACGACGACCTGCTGTTCTTCAAGCGGGAAGGGGGCGGCTGGCCCCGGCTGAACTGGCTGTTCGGCGGCGAGCTCGACGGGGTGCTGCAGCAGTTCCAGCGGGAGGTGTGGGCGGCGTGATGACTCCGTTCTGCGTGCCTACGCCGAACGCGGGTATAGTGGTTCTGTGATCAGGTCGTTTCGCTGCCGCGACACCCGGGCCCTGTTTGAAGGGAAGCCGGTCCGGCGCTTCGGAAGCTTCGCTCGCGTCGCCTTCCGCAAGCTCGTCATCCTGGATGCCGCAGGCTGTCTCAACGATCTGCAGATCCCACCGGGCAACCGCCTGGAGCCGCTCCGTGGAGACCGCCATGGCCAACACAGCATCCGTATCAACGACCAGTTCCGGCTCTGCTTTGTTTGGACGGACGCCGGGCCAGAGGAGGTCGAAATCATTGACTACCACTGACTTGATGCTGGTGCCCCCGGGAGAGGTTCTGCTGGAGGAATTCCTACGGCCGATGGGGATCAGCCAATACCGGTTGGCGCTGGCCATCGATGTGCCCGAGAGCCGCATCAACGCGATCGTGAAGGGGAGGCGGGCGATCACCGCCGACACCGATCTGCGCCTCTGCCGCTTTTTCGGGCTCAGCGAGGGCTTCTGGCTGCGGATGCAGGCCAGCCATGATCTGAAGCTGGCCAAGCAGGCTCTAGCGAGCGTGCTGCCCACCATCGAGCCGATCCAGCAGGTCTGAGCGGCGATGCCCACAAGCTCCCCCGGCAACAGCACCACCCACGACATCGTCGCCAAGCTGTGGAACCTCTGCAACGTTCTCAAGGACGATGGGGTGACGTATCACCAGTACGTGAGCGAGCTCACCTATCTGCTGTTCCTGAAGATGGCCCAAGAAACGAGTCAGGAGCAGGGGATTCCGCCGCACTACCGCTGGGCTGTTCTGGAATCCCTGCAAGGGGTGAGCCAACTTGACCATTACAAGGAATTGCTGCTCAAGCTGGGCAGTAAGCCCGAGGCTAACGAGGAAGACAGCGATACCGAAGAAGAGAGGCTGGAGGAAGAAAGTGAGCCTGAAGCTCCCATCGCGGCGATCGTGCAGGAGATCTTCGCCAACGCCAGCACCTTCATCAAAAAGGCCGTCACGCTCACCAAGCTGGTGAGCGAGATCGACAAGCTGGATTGGTACAGCGCCTGCCAGGAAGGGCTGGGTGATCTGTATGAAGGGCTGCTGCAGAAGAATGCCGAGGAGAAGAAATCCGGCGCCGGCCAGTATTTCACGCCAAGGCCGCTGATCGATGCGATGGTGGCCGTGATGCAGCCCACGATCGAGGATGTGATCCAGGATCCCGCGGCTGGCACCGGCGGCTTCCCGATTGCGGCGCTGCACTGGATCCGCGAGCACCACGAGATCAGCGAGCTGAATGAGCAGCAACAGCAGAAGTTCTACCGGCGCACCTTCTACGGCATGGAGCATGTGCAGGACACGCACCGGTTGGCGTTGATGAACCTGATGCTGCATGGGCTGGATTCCCGGCCGGGTGAATGCGGCATCTTGTACGGCGACACCCTCAGCAGCGATGCGGAGGCCCTGCCGCCGGCCTCATTGATCCTCACCAATCCACCCTTCGGCACCAAGAAGGGCGGCGGCCTGCCGAGCCGCAAGGATTTCACTTTCCCCACCAGCAACAAGCAGTTCTGCTTCCTACAGCACATCTACAGAGCCTTGAAACCGGGCGGCCGGGCAGCGGTGGTGCTGCCGGATAACGTGTTGTTCGAAGGCAACGTGGGCAAGCAGATCCGCGCGGACCTGATGGACAAGTGCAACCTGCACACCATCCTGCGCTTGCCCACCGGCATCTTCTACGCCCAGGGCGTGAAAACCAATGTGCTGTTCTTCACCCGCGGCAATGGCGAGAAGGGCAACACCAAGGAGGTGTGGGTGTACGACCTGCGGGCCAACATGCCGGCCTTCGGCAAGCGCACGCCGCTCAACCGCGAGTACCCGTTCAGGGATCGGGACGCTCCGTGTCGCGCATGCCAACTTGATCGCTGATCAGCAAGCGATCAAAGATGCAGCCACCGATTCTTGCCGGACTCAGGGATGCGGCAGCAGGGATGGCATCACCCCACCGCGATGATGGGCGATCCAGGCCTGCTCCAGGAACGGCCAGACATCACGGCCCTGTTGTCGCAAGGTCATGGTGACAGTGAGCAGTCGGCTACGGCAGATCGCACCCAGGCGGGATTGGACGCCATGGCTGATCTTGCGCTGAATCACCGACTGGCGCAGGGCACGTTCTGCGGCGTTGTTGGTGGGCTCGATTCCACGGATCTCCAGAAAGGTCCAAAGGGCATCGGCCACTTGGAGGATCTGCCGGCAGGTGCCGACCGTTTTGGCCCACGGCGATCGCTCGCCGCATGGATGGCCCAGCTCCACCACCCTTTGCAGCGTGGTCTCAAAGGCCTGGCGGATCGGCCCGCAGGCCTGTTGCAGGTTGGGCCAATCGATGGCTCCTTCCTTGTAGCCGTGCCAGTAGTCAAACAACTGCCCCTGCCACTTCAGCAGCTCCGCTCCGAATTCGGCACTGGCGCCCGGGCGTTCGGCGATGGCGGTGAGATCGCGGATCACATGGGCCCAGCAGATTTGGCGTTGCTCCAGGGGCAGGTGGTTGTAGGCCGAGAAGCGATCGCTCACCACAATCCCGCCAAAGGCGGTCCCGAGCAGCTCCATGGCGGCGGCCGTGGAGCGACTCAGGCCTTGGATGAACACCGTCACCACAGCGGTGACCATGACCCACTGCCAGCCTCGCTTTTTGGCGGGATTGTTGCCCACCGCTTCGCGGAAGACTGCGTCTACGGCATTACCGGTGGGGGCGCCGGTTTCATCCACGTAGGCCACCGGCTGCGCGCGAGCAGCCTCCAGCGCCTCTGCCATCGGCTGCTCCAAGGCTGCGCTCAAGCGCTGGCGGATTGTGGCGATTGCCCCACGACTGATCTCCACTCCCAGAAGCTGATTGAGCAACGCCCGGGTCTTGCTGAAACTCAGCGGAAAGGCAGTGCCCAGCAAGCCCACCAGCGCACTGAGCCGGGGCCCGTAGGGGCTGGCCTCCACATCCGCCGGCAACGGGGCGCAGGTGCTGGTGGAACAACAGGGGCACACCAACCGGTGCAACCGGTGCTCAATCACCAGCGGCGTGATCGGTGGGATCTCAATCACCTGATGGCGCAGGGGTTCTGGATCTTCTCCATCGAGCAAGGTGCCGCAGCGGCGGCAAGCCTCGGGGTGGTGCTCCACCACCTCATCCACCCGCTCGATCGGCAGCGGCTCCGGCCCGGATCCAGGGTGGCCTGACTGGCCGCCACGCTTGCGGCCACTGCCCTTGCGCCGCTCCGGCGGCTTGAAACCAGGCCCATTGCTGGAGGGCGGTTTGGAGGAGTTGCGCGAGCTGCGACCGATCCGCTCCCGCAGGCTCGCCAACTCGGTCGCCAGGGCGGCGAGTTGGACGCGGAGTTCGTCGTTCTCCCGCCTCAGAGCCTGAATTTCCTCTTGTTGAGCCAGAATCAGCTGTCGCGCACCAGCCGGCCACGACAACCAATCCGTTTCCGAAATCCCGGCGGGAGGCGTGCTCATCAGAGGATGTCTCTATCTGAGATTCAATCGGGAATCAAGCTGTCGTCAAGGGCTCAGCAGGGCTTGAAGTGCCCTGTGAGCCGTCCCACCCCCTGAACACGTAC
>CAIZQU010000010.1 GCA_903935205.1 uncultured cyanobacterium
AATCTCTGAATCTCTGAATCTCTGAATCTCTGAATCTCTGAATCTCTGAATCTCTGAATCTCTGAATCTCTGAATCTCTGAACCTGTGAACCTGTGAACCTGTGAACCTGTGAATCTCTAAACCGATGAACCGGTGACGCCGACCCGCCTCTGGAGCCAACCGGGGCGGGGCCTTCAGGAACCGCCCGCCGCCGACCGCCGCCGCCAGGCGCGCCAGGCCAGGGCCAGGCCGCCGACCAGCGCCAGAGCCAGCAACAGGCGCTTGCAGACCAGGGCGTAAGGACCTGCCAGGGCGATCATGTCGCCGTAACCGGCGCCAAGGGCCCGGCCGGCGAAGGTGAGCGCCGTGACCCAGATCAGGCTGCCGGCGGCGGTGGCCAGCAGGAAGGGGCCCTGCCCCATGCCCTCCAACCCGGCCGGCACCGAGATCAGGGTGCGCACCCCAGGCACCAGGCGACCCCAGAAGATCAGGGCCAGGCCATGGCGGTGGAACCAGCGCCGGCTGGTCTCCACCTCCTCCGCCCCGATCCCCAGCCAGCGCCCATGGCGTTGGATCAGGGCCAGCAGTCGGGCCTCGCCGATCCAGAGTCCCACCAGGTACCACAACCAGGCCCCGAGCAGGGTGCCGCCGGCGCCGGCGAGGATCACAGGCAGCAGCTCAAGCCGTCCCTGCTGGACCAGCACTCCGCCGAGGGGCTGGATCAGCTCCGAGGGGATCGGCGGAATCACGTTTTCCAGCAGCATCGCCAGCGCAAGGGCCAGGTACCCCAGTCGGGGGTCACGGCCCACGGCGGCTTCGATCAGTTCCGGGAGGGCATCGAGCCGCTGGAACAGCTCAGGCATCGGAGCTGGCGCGGCGGCGACGCAGCCGCCAGAGCTTCTCCAGCTCCAGGTACAGGAAGAACACCAGGCTGGTCAACACACAGAGTCCCAGCTCCGTCGCCCCGAGTGGGTAGGTGCCGAAGAAGGACGACAGGGACGGCACATAGAGCAGGGCCAGCTGCAGCAGGGTGGTCAGCAGCACGGCCCAGAGCAGCCAGGGGTTGGAGAAGGGGGCCACCTGCAGCAGGGGGCGATCGCTGCGGGCGGAGAGGGCATGGCCCATCTGCGCCAGGCAGAGGGTGGTGAACACCATCGTCTGCCAGTGGGCGGCGTGGTTGGCGGCCCAGTACATCAGGCTGATCGTGATCAGGGCGAAGACCACGCCGACCCGCAGGATGTAGGAGCCGATGCCGCGGGCGAAGATCGATTCGCCGGGTTGGGCCGGTTCCCGCTCCATCAAGCCCTTCTCGGCTGGCTCCAGGGCGAGGGCGAGGGCGGGAACGCCATCGGTGACCAGGTTCATCCAGAGGATCTGCAGCGGGGTCATCGGCACGCCCACCAGGCCGAGCAGCGGTGCGGCGGCGATCGTGATCAGCTCGCCGACATTGCTGCCGAGGATGTATTTGACGAAGCGGCGGATATTGGCATACACCAGCCGCCCCTCCTCGACCGCATTGACGATCGTGGCGAAGTTGTCATCGAGCAGCACCATGTCGGCGGCCTCCTTGCTGACCTCGGTGCCGGTGATCCCCATCGCCACGCCGATGTGGGCCTGCTTGAGGGCCGGGGCATCGTTGACGCCGTCGCCGGTCATCGCCACCACCTGACGACGGCCCTGCAGGGCCTTGACGATGCGCAGTTTCTGTTCGGGGGCGACGCGGGCGTAGACGCTGCAGCGGGAGACCATCTCGCCAAGGGTGGCCTCATCCGCCTGTTCCAGCTCGCGGCCGAGCACCACCTCGGTGGGTCCGGGCCCCTGGACCAGGCCGATCGATTCGGCGATCGCCCGGGCGGTGAGCGGGTGGTCGCCGGTGATCATCACCGGCCGGATGCCGGCGCCGCGGCAGCGGGCGACGGCGGTGGGCACCTCGGGGCGGGCCGGATCGAGCTGGGCCATCAGGCCCAGCAACACCTGATCCTGAAGCGGACGCTCCGGCGAATCGTGGTGGGGGGCGCAGGCGAAGCCGAGCAGCCGCAGGCCGGATGCGGCCAGCTGGCGGGCCTGCTCCAGCCACCAGGCGCGGCGTTCCGGATCGAGGGGGCTGATGCCATCGCCATCGAGCCAGCGGTCGCAGAGATCGATGATCGCCTCCGGGGCCCCCTTGCTGACCAGCAGGGTGGTGGACCCGGCGGCCGCTTCACCCAGGGGGCGCTGCAGGCTGCCATCGGGATCCGCCAGCCAGACCGCCATCAGCTGGCGTTCGGAGCTGAATGGGATTTCGGCCACGCGGCGATAGCGGCTGCGCAGCTCGAAGCCATCGAGGCCGGCCTTGGCCGCCACCACCACCAGGGCGCCTTCGGTGGGATCACCACTGATCTCCCACTGACCATTGTTCATCTGGCGCAGCTCGGCATCGCTGCAGAGCACCCCGGCCTGGAGCAGCAGGTTGCGGGCACCGGGGGCCTCACCCGGGGTGCCGAGGCCATCCCAGGGCAGATCGCGGGCCGCCAGGGCGCCGACCGGTTCGTAGCCGGTGCCCTCCACGGTGATCGCCCTGGTGCCGCAGCGCAGCTCCTGCACCACCTGGCGGTTCTGGGTGAGGGTGCCGGTCTTGTCGGTGCAGATCACGGTGACCGATCCGAGGGCTTCCACCGCCGGCAGGCGGCGGATCAGGGCGGCCCGCTTGACCATCCGCTGGGTGCCGATCGCCAGGGTCACGGTGATCACCGCCGGCAGGCCCTCGGGCACGATCGCCACGGCCATCGAGAGGGCCACCTCCAGCAGGTTGAGCAGCTCCTGGCCGAGCAGCCAGCCGAGCAGCACCACCACCCCCACCAGGGCCAGGGCGGAGCCGACGAGCACATTGGCCAGGCCATCGAGGCGCTCCTGCAGCGGCGTGCTCTCGCCACCGGCCCCTTCGATCAGCTTGGCGATCTGACCCAGTTCGGTGCCCATGCCTGTGGCGGTGACCACCGCCTCGCCCCGGCCCCGCACCACCTCGGTGCCTTGAAACAGACAGTTCTGGCGTTCGAGCACGGGGGTCTCGGGCTCCAGCTGAAGGTCGGCGCGTTTCAGCACCGCCTCCGCTTCACCGGTGAGGGCCGCTTCCCGCAGGCCCAATTCCACGGCCTCGATCACGCGGGCATCGGCGGGCACCCGATCGCCGGCCTCCAGGCGGATGCGGTCGCCGGGAACCAGCTGCTCGCTGGGGATGTTCTGCCAGCCGCCATCGCGGCGCACCTGCACCAGGGGCTGGGCCATCTCACGCAGGGCCAGCAGGGCCTGCTGGGCCCGGCTCTCCTGCAGGTAGCCGAGCAGGGCGTTGAGCAGCACGATCAGCACGATGGCGATCGCATCCTTGGGGAATTTCTGCTCCACCTGGGCGACGATCGCCGAGACCAGGGCGACCGCCAGCAGCATGATCAGCATCACGTTGCTCAGCTGATCGAGCAGGATGCGCAGGTTGCTGCGGCCCTTGCCGAGCTCCAGCCGGTTGAGGCCATGGGTGGCGAGCCGTTCCGCCGCCGCGGCGGTGCTCAGGCCGTCACCAGCGCCGAGCCTGGCCACGCAGTCGGCGCCCGAAAGGGCATGCCAGGGGGTGGGCGGTGCGGTGGTCGCTGGCTCTCCTGCCCTGGCGGCTGCACCTCTGGCGGGGGTCAGGGTCACGGGGTCGGACGCATCTCAGGCGAAAGAGTAACCAGCACCAGGCCGACCTAGGTTGCAGGTTCTGCCCGGGGACGCCCCCCGCCGGTATGCCGATCAGCTCCTTGTTCGAGCAGTTGCGACGCGTGCTGATCGGCACGCCCCTGCCCACCAGCGCCCACCACGAGGAGCGCTTCAGCAATGCCGAGGCCCTGGCGATCCTCAGCTCCGATGCCCTCTCGTCGGTGGCCTACGCCACCCAGGAGATCGTGCTGGTGCTGGGTCTGGCGGGCAGCGCTGCCCTGGGGCTGACCCTGCCGATCACGGGTCTGATCATCGCCTTGATGCTGATCGTGGCCACCAGCTACCGGCAGACGATCAAGGCCTATCCCCAGGGCGGCGGCTCCTACCGGGTGTCGGTCGACAACCTGGGCCGGATCCCCGGCCTGGTGGCCGGCGCCTCCCTCTCGATCGATTATGTGCTCACCGTGGCGGTGAGCGTGGCGGCGGGCATCGCCGCCCTCACCTCCTATCTGCCCGCCCTCGATGGCCAACGGGTGCCCCTCTGTCTGCTGGCGCTGCTGCTGGTGATGGTGGCGAATCTGCGGGGGGTGAGTTCCAGCGCCCGACTGCTGAGCCTGCCCACGTTCCTGTTCATTGGCGTGGTGCTGCTGCTGCTGGGTACCGGGGCGATCCGTGCCCTTGGCGGCACCTTGCCCCAGCTGAGCCAGGCCGAGCAGGCCCGGCAGCTGGCGGAGGGACTCAGGCATCACGGCGGCCATTGGATGGCGATCGGGCCGGTGCTGCTGATGCGGGCGTTCAGCTCCGGCTGCGCCGCCCTGACGGGGATCGAGGCGATCAGCGACAGCGTGATGGCCTTCCGGCCGGTGGAGTGGCGCAATGCCCGGCGGGTGCTGGTGGTGATGGTGGCGCTGCTGGCGACGATGTTCGGTGGGATCAGCGCCCTGGCCCAGCACAGCGGCCTGGTGGCGATCGAGAACGGGCCGACGCTGCTATATCAGCTGGGCAGACAGATCTTCGGGGAAGGGCTTCTATTGGCGGTGTTGCAGGTGGCCACCCTGCTGATCCTGCTGCTGGCGGCCAACACGGCCTTCGCCGACTTCCCGCGCCTGGCGGCCTTCCTGGCCCAGGATGGCTTTCTGCCGCGCCAGCTCAGTTCCCTGGGGGACCGGCTGGTTTACAGCAACGGCATCTTTGCCCTGAGCGGCTGCGCGGCGCTGCTGCTGGTTATCTTCAACGCCAGCGTCACCCGTCTGATTCCGCTTTATGCGGTGGGGGTGTTCATCAGCTTCACCCTCTCCCAGGCGGGGATGGTGGCCCATTGGTGGAAGCTGCGGCAGCGGGGCTGGCGGAGCAAGGCCCTGCTCAACGGTTTCGGGGCCACGATCACCGCGATCGTGGGCGCGGTGTTGCTTTACAGCAAGTTCAGCTACGGCGCCTGGCTGGTGGTGGTGGCGATCCCGTTGCTGGTGAGCCTGTTCCTGCGCATCCGCCACCACTACGACGACGTCGCCCGGCGGTTGCGGCTGGCGGGGGACAAGCTGCTCAAGCTGCCCGCACCGCCGACCTCCGGAGGGATGCCCACGGTGGTGCTGGTGGGTCAGTTGCACCGGGGCAGCTTTGAGGCGATCCGCTTCGCCCGCAGCGTGGCCAGCGATTTGGTGGCGGTGCATGTGGATCTGGTGGGCAACCGCTCGCCGGCCTTCGTGGCCCAGTGGCAGCGCCAGTTGCCCGATGTGCGCCTGGAGATCCTCGACTCCCCCTACCGCTCCCTGGTGGACCCGGTGGTGGCGTTCGTGCAGCGGTTCGAGCAGGAGCACCGCAAGGATCGCAACCGCTTCTGCATGATCGTGCTGCCGGTGTTCGTGACCCAGCACCGCTGGCAGAACCTGCTCCATAACCAGAGCACGATCCTGCTGCGGCAGGCGTTGCGGGAGCAGGGCACCCGGGTGGTGACCACGGTGGGCTTCTACCTCTGAGGCGGGAGCCTGAGCCGGGAGCCTGATCCGGGATCCTGCGCCGGGCCCCTGCGCTCTGGACGCTAGGGCTCCATGGCGGCCGCAGCACGACGGCCGTGGCGGAGGGAATCGCCGAAAGAGAGGGCCAGCAGCAGCAGACCGATCAGGCCGGTGAGCCATTCCGGCACATGCTGATGGTGTTGATGCAGCACGATGCCGGCCAGCATCAGCACCCCCAGGGCGCCGATGGCGTAGTGGGCGCCGTGCTCCAGGAAGATCAGCTTGTCGAGGGCTTTCTCGCGGCTGAGCATCAGGGTGAGGGAGCGGATGAACAGGGCGCCGAGGCCCAGGCCGGTCAGGATCAGGGCGAGGTTGGAGGTGATCGCAAAGGCGCCGATGGTGCCATCGAGGCTGAAGGAGGCATCGAGCAGCTCCAGGTAGAGCAGGCTGACCAGACCACCGCCGGCGGCCAGCCGCACCCCGGCCTGTTCCTCATCGCCGAAGGCATCGGCCAGGGAGGTGCTGAGCAGTTGCAGCACCAGGCCGATCACGCCGGCCACCATCACATCACCGCGCAGGCCGGCCGGCAGGGCGGTGCTGAGCAGCAGCAGCAGCACCAGGGCCAGGGCGATCTCCAGGGCCTCGATCCGCCCCGCCGCACTGAGACGCCGCTCCAGCGGTTGCAACCAGTGCAGGGTCTTGGCGTCATCGAAGAAGTAGCGCAGGAACACCATCAGCAGGAACATGCCGCCGAAGGCGAGGATGCGCGGTTCGGCCAGGTCGAGCAGCTCGCGGTAGCGGACCGGATCGTGCAGGGCCGCATCGAGGGCCTGGCGGATGCCCACCCCACCGGCGAGGGAGACCATCAGCAGCGGTCCGGCGAAGCGCACCCCGAACACGGGGATGACCAGCCCCCAGGTGAGGAAGAAGCGCTGCTGAGCCGGGGTGAGGCGCTCCAGAACCCGGGCATTGACCACGGCGTTGTCGAAGGAGAGGGAGATCTCCAGCAGCAGCAGCACGAAGGTGACCCAGGCGGCCGCGACCCCCTGCAGGCCGAGCACGATCGCCAGACCGGCGGCACAGCAGGCCAGGGGGAAGAGGAGATAGCGCAGGTAGCGCATCGATGGCGTGGGGGTCGCGGATCCTACCCACTCTCGCTGAGGCCCGGACCCGCGATCGAGCGGGCGCCGGCGCTGCATTCAGATGTGGCCGGTCCAGAGCCAGCGGCGCATCTGCAGGCGGTTGCGATGGGGACCGGGCCAGGTGCAGCGGGGCATCTCCAGGGGAGGGGTGGAGCGGCTGATCGGCCGGGGGTCGACGGTGCCGACCTGCTCGTAGTAACGGGCGCAGATGGCTTCATCGCCGGGGAGGTGGCTGTTGAAGGGATAGGAGAAGGCCTTGGGGCGCCGACCCAGGATCGCGGCCAGCTCCTGCTGGGAGCGGATCAGTTCCTGCTCGAAGCCGGCGGCATCGAGACCGCTGCGGGGATAGTGGTGGTGACCATGGCTGCCGATTTCGTGGTACTCACGCCAGGCGGCCCGCAGGTAGTCGGAGGAGGGATAGAGGGAGCGGGCCAGATCCGCCTGCACTTCGGCGCTGCCGCTGAGCTCGTTGACTTCGGCCAGCAGCGCTTCCACCGCCGCCATCGGTTCGGCATCGCGCAGGTGGGCGACCAGGGCGTCGCCGCGGTGGGGGCGGCTGGAGGGCAGGCGCTGATGGGCCAGCTCGCGCAATAGCTCGGCCCGGCGGGGATGGGCGCCATGCCAGTAGAGGCAATGCTCCCAGATCAGGGTGGGGGCATCGATGAGGGCGGTGGATTGAAAGATCACGGCATTAATGTTGAGCCGTTCGAGAACACCGACGCCGGAGCTGTAGTTGCAGCGCAGGCCATCGTCGAAGCAGACGATCACGCCGAATTCATCGCGGCCGGGGAAGCGGCCGCGGCGCAGGTCGTAGAAGGTCAAGAAGCGGGCCCCGTTCATCTTCAGGAAGACCAGCTCCTCCATCAGGTTGCGTGGGCTGATCGGCGCTGTGCCGAAGCGATCGAGGAAGGGAACACGGCCGGGTTCATCGACCCGGTGGTAGAGGAGGCAGTGGATCTTGCCCAGGATGCGCTGGCGCCAGAGCCGGCCCATGCCGGGCAGGAAGAGCAGATCGAGGCTGCGGTTGGCGAGGCGTTGGACCAGGCCCATCAGCGGACCCCCCGCGGGTCGGCCACCACTGCGGCAGGCGGCCCCACCACCCGGATGGCGGCATCGCGTTCGGCCCGGTGGTTGAGGTAGTCGCGCAGCAGGCCGCCTTCGAGCAGGCGGCTGGCCTGCAGCCGCTGCCAGGGCTCGTAGTGATAGCCGGTGCGCTGCAGGAAGAGCTTGCCCTGCTCCCACTGGCGCACGCGCTCGGCGCGGCCGGCCACCTGATCGCGGGCGGCGGCGATCAGCAGGTCGATGCCGAGATCGAAGCTGCGCACATCGATGGTTTCGAAGTTGTCGTCGCTCTGCAGGGGCACCTGGGCCGAGCGGATGATGTCGCCGCTGTCGATGCCGGCATCGATGTGGTGGACCGTGACCCCCACCAGTTCGGGATGGCCCTCGAGGATCATGTAGAGATTGCAGTTGGCGCCCCTGGAGTAGGGGGAGAGGCCGGTGTGCAGGTTGATGATGCCGTGGCGGATCTGGGGCAGCAGCTCCAGCACCGGCTGGCGCAGCAGCTGGGTGCCGTTGACCAGCACCAGATCGGGGCTGTGGCGGCGCAGGAAGGCGACCGTTTCCGGTCCGTTGATGGCGTCGGTGTGGAGCACGGGCACGCCAACGGGGATGGCGGGCGCCGCGCCGTCGGGGGCGAACAGGGTCCGGCGCAGCGCCTCGCCCCGTTGCTCATGGCGGGGCAGGCCCCAGCGGGCGACGAGTTGGCGGCCGAGGGCGGCAGGATCGCGGTAGCGCCTGAGCCGCTGACGCAGGGAACGGCGTTTCTGGGCGGGCGGATGCTGCACCACCACCCCCACCAGCTCGAAGACCCTGGCGGCCCGTTGCACCAGGGCACGCTGGTAGAAGCCATCGCAGCAGAGCACCACCAGACGGGGGGACGGGGTGGCGAGGTGCTCGGATGCGGGCATGGTCGAGGCGATGGAGCGCAGGGGTGGCAACCCTGAGCGGGAAGGCCAAGGGGCGCCGCCGTTGTCGGCTGCGGGCGTAGGGAGTGGATGGCCGCCTGGGCCGGCGCCGTGAACGGGCGGGTCTGGGCAGCCCCCGGGCCTGTGAATGCGCCCGATCCTTTGGCGTCAAAAGCTTACCCAGGCCCCTGCAGGCGAATCGTTCGCAGGCGGAACGAGATGGACCGAGCCGGGGCTTGGGCTCCGCCAGGCCAGCGGGGTCGGACCTGGCCCTGCCGATCGATGGACGGGATCGATGCCGCGTGGATCCTCCCGCCGGCGCCGGCCCGGGGCTGGTGTTCCCGGGATGGTGATCAAGGGGTCCGGGGCCGTCGCCACGGCGGCATCAGGCCCCGGGACTGAATGCTTCAATCGCGCCACACCGACCCTGGCTGCACCATGGCGCTTCCGGCCCCCCCGTCACCCCTGGCGCCAGGGCCGCGCTGGTGGGTGCGCGGCGATCTCGATGGGTTCCTCGGCCTGGCGCTCGACAACCTGATCCAGATCCTGCTGATCGTGTCGCTCTGCCGGGGTGTGCTGGGCTATCCGGATGCGCTGATCTTCGGGGTGATCCTGCCGGCCACCGGCATCAGCCTGGTGGTGGGCAACGGGGCCTATGCGCTGCAGGCGATGGGCCTGGGCCGGCGGGAGGGCCGGGACGACCGCACGGCCTTGCCCTATGGGATCAACACCGTGAGCCTGTTCGCCTATGTGTTCCTGGTGATGCTGCCTGTGAAGCTGGCGGCCCTGGGGCAGGGGGCGGATCCGGCCACGGCGGTGCGGCTGTCCTGGCAGGCGGGGTTGATCGCCTGTCTGGGATCGGGGCTGATCGAGGCGGGTGGTGCGTTTGTGGTCGGGGGATTGCGGCGCTGGCTGCCGCGGGCGGCGCTGCTCTCCACCCTGGCGGGGATTGCGTTGGGATACATCGGCCTGGGCTTCCTGCTGCGCACCTATGCGGCGCCGGTGGTGGGACTGGCGGTGCTGGCGGTGATTCTGGTGGCCTATTTCGGCGCCGTGCCGCTGCCGCTGCCTGGGGGCCTGCTGGCGGTGCTGGTGGGTGTGGCGCTGGCCTGGGCGACGGGATTGCTGCAGATCGATGGGGCCAGTTGGCGCAGCAATGCGGCCCAGGTGGGTCTGCACCTGCCCCTGCCGCGGCTCGCGGCCCTCTGGGAGGGGAGGCAGCAGCTGCTGCCATGGCTGGGGGTGACGGTCCCGATGGGGCTGTTCAACCTGCTGGGCTCGCTGCAGAACCTGGAGAGCGCCGAGAGCGCCGGCGATGCCTACCCGGTGAAGGAGTCGCTGCTGATCAACGGCCTGGGCACCCTCTGCGCCGCGGCCCTGGGCTCCTGCTTCCCCACCACGATCTACATCGGCCATCCGGGCTGGAAGGGGATGGGGGCCCGGGTCGGATACTCCTGGCTGAATGGACTGCTGATGGGTTTGGCCTGTCTGTTCGGCGTGTTCGGCCTGGTGGGGCAGCTGGTGCCGATCGAGGCGGGGATGGCGATCGTGCTGTACATCGCGGTGGTGATCGCCGCCCAGGCCTTCCAGGCGACGCCATCGGCCCATGCCCCGGCGGTGGCGCTGGGTCTGCTGCCGGGACTGGCGGGCTGGGGGGCGCTGCTGATCAAGGCGGGGTTGCGGGCGGGGGGTGCCGGCAGCAGCGGCCAGCCGTTCGGGCCGGCGCTGCTGGAGCCGCTGCAGCGGGCGGATGTGTGGGCGGCGGGGGCGTTTGCGTTGGAGCAGGGCCAGATCGTGGCGGCGATGCTGCTGGCGGCGATGTTGGTGTACGTGATCGAGCAGCGGTTCCGGGCGGCGGCGGTGTGCGCGTTGGTGGCGGCGGCGGGGTCGTGGGTGGGTCTGCTCCATGCCTGGCGGTTCACCGCGGCCGACACGGTGCTGGATCCGGGATGGGGTCGGGGGGCGTCGTGGGCCCTGGGATATCTGGCGATGGCGGTGGTGTTTGTGCTGGGGTGGTGGGCAAGGCGGCGGTCCGCGGCCTGAGGAATGGCTAGAAAGCGGCCTGATCCCCCATCCCCTGCCTTGCGCACTTCCGCCATGCTTCCGGGTCCTGACTGCTCGCTGCTGTTATCCGCTGCTACCCAGGGCGGATCCTGCCCAGGTGGTGACCCCCGGGGTGATGCCCCCAGGGGCCTGCTGCGCCGGGGCGGGGCGCCGCTGCTGGCCCTGCTGGCCCTGGGGCTGGGGGGGACACCGGTGTGGGCGGAGGGCAGCGCAGCCGGAAGCGGTTGCGCCGCCCCCCAGCCGGGGCGCTATGTGGTGCTCGGCGATGGGGAAGCGAGGAATGAACCGGTGGCGCGGATCCTCCAGGAGACCTGGCGGCCCGATGGCACGTTGGAGGGGCTGCGGCTGGAGCGCCGGGGCCGCAGTTATCGGGAGGTGGCCTACACGGGTCGCTACCGCCCCCTGAATCTCTGCCGGGTGGCGATCGATCGGGGCTACCTCGATGGCACCACCCTGCGCAACAGCACCAGCCAGGCGGTGCTGGATCGCAGCGGAAGACCCCGTTATTCGTTGGGCACCCTGCCGGATGTGGTGGTGGTGTCGCGCTGGTTCAACCAGGCCAATGGCGCCTGCAACGCCGGCCTGCTCGATGGCAATGTGGTGAGCATGCAGGCGGGCCGCAGCTACCGGGATGGTCGCTGGCGCCCGAATGCGGTGATTCAGAACGAAACCTGGAAGGGCGGCGCGGTGGAGGGCATCGCGATCAGCAGCTATGGGCCAAGGATCGAGGAGGCCACCTATAGCGGCACGATCACGGTGGAGCCGAACTGTCTGGCCACGGTCAAGGAGAAGGATTCGCTGGGTGTTCCTTACAACTACCGCGCCGTGCTGCTGGCCGATGGCAGCGGCTACCTCTACATCCAGACCGATCCGAATGATCTGAGCGTCGGCTACCTGGAGCACCAGACGGCGGCAGGAGCGGCCACAGGGCGTCACCACTGAGGCACGACCACGCGGAGGCACCGCCACGGTGGCCGCTGCGGCGGCCGAGGCGATGGGGCCCGATGATGGGAGCCGTCGCCGAGGCCGCCGATGGAGCCGTCCACACCCCATGCCGCCGGCGGCATGGAGCGGGCCGGGGCGAAGGGCCCGGTCGTCGATCGGCTGGTGCTGCGCCGTCCGGATGACTGGCATGTGCACCTGCGCGATGGCCGGATGCTCGAGATGGTGGCGCCGGCCACGGCGAGGTTGTTCGCCAGGGCGATCGTGATGCCCAACCTGACGCCGCCGATCACCACCGTGGCGGCGGCCAGGGCCTACCGGGAGAGGATCCTGGCGGCGGTGGCCGGCGCGGCGTTCACGCCGCTAATGACCGCCTACCTGACCGATGCCAGCGAGCCGGAGGAGCTGGAGCGGGGTTACCGGGAGGGGGTGTTCAGCGCCTGCAAGCTGTATCCGGCCCATGCCACCACCAATTCCGCCGCTGGGGTGAGCGACCTGGCGAAGTTGGCCGGGGTGTTCGCCACCCTGGAGCGGATCGGCATGCCGCTGCTGATCCATGGCGAGGTGACCGATCCGGAGGTGGATGTGTTCGACCGGGAGGCGGTGTTCATCGAACGCCATCTGCAGCCGCTGCTGCAGAGCCACCCGGGGCTGAAGGTGGTGCTGGAGCACATCACCACTAGCGAGGCTGCTGATTTCGTGCGCCAGGGAGGCCCCAATCTGGCGGCCACGATCACGCCGCACCACCTGCACATCAACCGCAATGCGATGTTCCGCGGCGGGTTGCGGCCGGACTTCTACTGCCTGCCGGTAGCGAAACGGGAGCAACATCGCCTGGCCCTGCGGGCAGCGGCGACCAGCGGCAACCCCAGCTTCTTCCTTGGCACCGATTCCGCACCCCATCCGCGCAGCGCCAAGGAAACAGCCTGCGGCTGCGCCGGCATCTACAACGCCCCCTATGCCCTGGAGAGCTACGCCGCGGTGTTCGAGGAGGAAGGGGCACTGGAGCGATTGGAGGCCTTCGCCTCCGAATACGGCCCCCGCTTCTACGGGCTGCCCTTGAACGACAGCACCATCACCCTGGAACGCCGCGACCAGCTGGTGCCGCAACGGCTCCATGGCTCTGCGGCCGGCTCAGGCGAGGGAGCGCAGGCGCTGGTGCCATTCCACGCCGGAGAGCTGTTGGGATGGCGGGTGGTTTGAATGGGTCACTCAGCTGCCGCCGCCGCCATCTGCCCGTGGCTCTGGAAGTCCTCCGCTCCCCAGCGAGCTGTAGGGGAGTGGGCACATCCTGGGCGGATCCGCCGAAGATGCGGATGGCAAGCATGGGTCGATGGAGGATTGGCCGCAGGGCAAGGGTTCTGAGCTAGCCGCTACCCCCTGGGTCGCTTCGTAGGCGGATAGGAGGGAGCCCATGGAAGACCTGGGCAGATCCACCTAAATTGGTTCGAAGAATCGAGCCTCCGACCTAGTTTATAGCAATTTACGCCGCTTGTTTTGTTATTCTTGACGCGAATCTTTATCCAACTGCACCAAGGACCCTGTGCTCCTGCATGGATCATAGAACAGTTGGCAGGCCAGTCTTATCGCGGCATAGCAAGAGCCAGGACATCTAAAGCTCATTCGAGCCAAGAAGTCAATGAACGATTAGGCGTGCTTTATGAATTCAGAATATGCTTGCATAGGGACAACGATCAATGCGCGCGTCCTCATTCATAGGCCAGTGGATGTCAACAGTCCGACAAATAACCTGCAAAGAAGCCGAAAAGCGCCGCTGTCGATACCGGGTCCGTATAAAATCCCCATGTCCCCACCGTACAATCATCCAGATCCATTGCACCGCATGCCCATTTGAGCAAGCTGCCGGCTTCACATCGGTTGCATAGGCTGGCAACGCCGCCCACCACAAAGCGGATACCGGACCCGCCCATACAGTGTTAGCTGTTCTATGATGAAGTAACAGTCATGCGACGTATGAAGGCCTCTGACGTTTTCGCACCTGGCCGATTCCCTACACACACCTTTGTAGACGAGCATCTAGCCGATAAGAAACAGCAGCTTTTGGATACCTTGGAAGCTGGCTCAATGCTCATCTCAATCTCAGGCCCTTCTAAGTCCGGCAAGACAGTCTTCGTGGAAGAGAGTCTTGGCCGATCAAACCTTGTTCAAATCACTGGAGCTGGCGTCACAACACCCCAAGATCTCTGGATGCGGGTCTTTGACATGATTGGTACTAATTTGCCAAAGACAGTTACTAGCACATTTGGCTCAAGCACCAAAACCGTCGGAACAGTCAGGCTTGAAGGCAGTGCAATGATTGTCAAAGGCAGCGGCTCTGCCTCACTTGAGCATTCCGCAACATCGAGTGACGCAGTAACTGCTTCATTTGCTTCAGATTGCCTGAATTTGCTAATTAAGGAACTGGGCGGATCAGACCTGGTCATTTTCATTGATGATTTTCACTATATACCCTTGCACGTACAGCAAAAGGTTGCTCGCCAAATCAAGGAAGCCATCCGAAACAAGGTTAGATTCATTTGCGCTTCTGTCCCCTACCATGCTGACGATGTTATTAGAGGAAATCCAGATTTAAGGGGAAGGGTATTCTCAATCGACTTCCAGTATTGGGGAGCCGAAGTGTTGAAGCAGATTGCTCGAAAAGGCTTCCCACTACTTGGCATCAAATGTACGGAAGCTGCCATTGATAGATTGGCTGCCGAAGCCGCAGGTTCACCTCAGTTGATGCAGTATCTTTGCTTAAATAGCTGCTATGAGTTAAATGTTCGCGAAACAGTTGAACCAACCGCAGAGTTGAATGATGACAGCGCTAGCCTAGAAGGCATCTGCAAGAGGACCGTCCAATCAACTGATTACGGTTCTATTGTTGAAAAAATGAAAGAGGGCCCGAAGACCAGAGGCTCTGCTCGAACCATGCATATTACTAAGTATGGCTGGAATGGGGATTCGTATCGCCTCCTTGTTAAAGTGCTATCCTTAGATCCTCCTCAGCTTACCTTCCGTTATGCATCGCTAAATGAGCGAGTAAATGATATGTGCATCGGAGATCCGCCGAGTGGATCAAGCATTACTAATGCGTGTGCACAGTCAGCTAAAATTGTCAATGATGCAGCAGCTGATAAAATCGTTGAATGGGACGAGACAAGTGACGTGTTTGACATTCGCGATCCTTACTTCCTTTTCTACCTTCGATGGTCTGATATTACAGACAGCTAACATCAAGATCCAGCGGCCGGGAGCAAAAGTGCCTGAATAATAGTGAAGCTATTGCCCGCCGCTGATCTTGAGCGTTGGCCGGACGGCTAAATGCCGAATTTTATTAGATCATTCTACGAGGCATCGATGGCACGCCTGGTACTAGATGAAGAGGCCATGGCTCTTGCGGTGCAGCAGATCGCCGGGCGTCCGGTGTTCGGCGCTCCGGGTGGTGGCCTTCTCGAGCCTAGGATCATTGACCTTATTGAGGAGAAGCCTAATCCAACCGGCTGGCAACCGCTCAACGACCACTCCCGCCTACTCCTCGAAGGCCATGACAGTACCGATCTGCACGCTCATGGAGGTCGTCCATGAACGACTCTCTCTCCTCAACTCGGAGGAAGCTCGTCAAGAAAGGAACTCCTGGCCTCCCGCGGACCAAGCAACTTACTTGAATCTCGGTCGCCGTCTAAAACAGGATCACATGCGAGGACCAGTTCGGATGTTTCGCAACAAGCTAGGCGCCCACCTGGCTGGAACAGTCCTCCAAGTCGATCGACGCCTACAACCAAATGGCTGAATAGAGCACTTGTGGGCTCCATCAAGTCGGCCTAACAGATCAGACTCCTCAACCATGGATCTCGCCGCAGAGAAAATCCGAATGGCCGCTCATCGCTTGGGCCGCCGCCCCCCTTGTCTCCAGGGCTCAGGCCGCGCTCTTAAGGCGGCGGCGCAGTTGCCGGCTCAGGCGGAAGGCGGCGGCAGTTCCCAACAGGGGCAGGGGCGACGGCACGGCACTGGCTGGCGGCTGAAGGGTGGCTGTTGCGTACACATATCCCGCAAAGGAGTCAAATGTATCTGACAGAACCGAACCTCCTGACAGATACGACGCGGATACAAAAACTCCATTGGAAGCGTCGGCAAAGAATGGGCCGAAGCTGCCAAAGGGCGTGTCATTGGGCGTGCCGAGGGAGGTGCCGACTGCGGTGGCAAATTGTGCCGCCAGGGAGTCGCTGTCATACCAAGGCATGACGCCGCCATTGGTCGGTGTTGCAAACAAGGACTCATTGCCGTCGTAGGTGACCGCAGTGCCTGTGCTCACGGCATAGTTCTGACCGCCTACCGTGACAGAAACCGTCAGGGCCTGGGCGGGAGCGGCGCTGGCCAGACCGAGGGAAACAACGCCGACAAGGAGGGCTGAGGCGGATAGGGATGGGGAACGGAACACAGTAAAACACTGCAATCTTGTCCACCTTAAGGGTTTTGTCCGTTTCTGCCTTGGGGCTGTGCCCGCGCCTCCGCTGTCATACGCCAGCAAACCCCGCCGACCCAGCTGTCGCCCCGCCGCCGGGGAAGATGGGGCAGCGCCAGCCCTCGCCTTGACCGCCTCTCCGCCGCCGCCCGCCACACCGCCCACGTCGTCCGCATCCCCTGAGGCCCCCGCGGCCCTGGCGCCGCGCAGCACCAGCCTGCGGGGCGAGGCCCTGCTCAACGATCCCACCCTGAACAAGGGCACGGCCTTCAGCCGCGACGAGCGCCGCGCCCTCGGATTGGAGGCCTTGCTGCCCTGGCAGGTGGAGACGATCGAGGAGCAGGTGCACCGCTGCCTGCTCGCCCTGGCGGCGATGGCCAATGACCTTGAGCGTTACGCCTATCTCCAGACCCTGCGGGAGCGGAACCTCACCCTCTTCCACCGGCTCCTGGCTGATCAGATCGAGCTGGTGATGCCGATCGTCTACACACCCACCGTTGGCCGGGCGATCCAGCAGGCCAGCACCACTTACCGCACACCCAGCCGTGGTGTCTATCTCGCGGCTCCCCAGCAGGAGCGACTGGTGGCGCTGCTCCGCCAGGCCTGCGCTGACCAGCCCCCCCGCCTGCTGCTGGTCACCGACGCCCAGGGCATCCTCGGCATCGGTGATCAGGGCGTCGGCGGCATCCACATCTGCCAGGGCAAGCTGGCGGTTTACACCCTTGCCGCCGGCCTTGACCCCAGTGACGGCCTGCCGGTGATGCTCGATGTCGGCACCGACCGGGCCGACCTGCTGGCCGATCCCACCTATCCGGGCCTGCAGGAACCCCGCCTGCGCGGCGCCGCGTACCACGCCTTTCTCGAGGCCTTCATCGCCGCGGTCTCCCAGGTCTGCCCCCATGCCCTGGTCCACTGGGAGGACTTCGCCGCCCCCAACGCCCGCAGCGTGCTCGATGGCTTCCGCCATCGCATCCCCAGCTTCAACGACGACATCCAGGGCACCAGCGCCGTGGCGGCGGCGGCCGTGCTCGCCGGCCTGCGCGGGCTGGGGCGCTCCCTGGCCGACGAACGGATCGTGATCTTCGGGGCCGGCAGTGCCGGCTGCGGCATCGCCGAGCGCCTGCAGCGTTTGCTGGAGCAGGCCGGCCTCTCCTCCGAGCAGGCTGCGGGCCGGATCTGGCCGATCGATCGCCATGGCCTGGTCCACGCCGGTCTGGCCGAACGGGGCGATGCGGTGACGCCGTGGGTCAAGGGCTCCGAGCAGCTGGCGGCGGTGGGACTGGCCGGCGATGCCCAGGCCGGGCCTGGCCTGCTGGCGGTGATCGAGGCGGTGCGGCCCGGCATCCTGATCGGCACCTCCACCCGCGCCGGTGCCTTCGATCAGGCCGTGGTCGAAGCCCTCTGCCGGGGCGTGGAGTGCCCGATCGTGCTGCCCCTCTCCAATCCCACCCATCTGGTGGAAGTGACCCCCGCCGACCTGCTCTCCTGGAGCTCCGGCCGCGCTCTGCTGGCCACCGGCAGCCCCTTTCCGCCCGTCCCCACCGCCCGCGGCGAACGGTGGATCGGCCAGTGCAACAACTGCTTCGTCTTCCCCGGCCTGGGCTTTGCCGCCATGGCGGTGGGCGCCGATGAGGTGAGCGACGCGATGATCGACGCCTGCATCGAGGCCCTGGCCGCCGCCATCCCCGCCTGCTCCGATCCGGAGGCTCCGCTGATGCCTCCCCTCTCCTCCGTGGCGGCGGTGACGCGGCGCGTGGCGGAGGCCGTGGCCTTGGCGGCGGTGGCCGAGGGCCGGGCCCGTCTGGCCGCCAACCCCACCGATGCCCTGCAGCGGCTGGAATCCTGCCGCTGGCAGTCCGTTTACCGTCCCCTGCTGCCGGCCTGACGGGGCGTCTCTCTCCTCTCCCTTGTGGTTCCGGCCAGGTCCGCGCTGTCTGGGGGGGGCGGGCCCATGCCGGCCAGGGATCGGCTCTGCTCGGGGGTTTCGCCACACCATTGCCGGTACTGCCGTCGGCTGCTCGCTGTGGCGCTCAATCCGCATTGCCGATACAGCGCCTCCATCCCCTCCTCCAGCGCTGGAGCCGTTTGCAGCAGCCGTCGCAGCCGGCGGAAGCGCAGCCGGCGAATCTCCTCCAGGGGGGAGTGGCCCACTTCCTGACGGAAGCAGTACTGCAGGCTGCGGGTCGAGAGGTGCAGGGCTTCGGCCAGGTCGTTGACCCGCAGCGGTTCGTGCAGGTGGGCTGCGATCCACTCCTGGGCCCGGCGGATCTGGCGGCGCCTCTCCACACCGCCCAGGGTGCGCTCGGGGAGCGACTGGTCGCTCAGATCCCGCCAGAAGAGCAGGTGCTCGGCCAGGACTCCCGCCTGCCAGCCCGTGTCCGGCGCCTCGCTCGCCAGGGCTGCCACCAGCAGCTCCGCCGCCTCCACCAGCGCCATCACCTCCGATCCGTGGGCCAGATGGCGCCTGCTGACGCCTTGCCAACGGCAAGGGGGGCCCAGCGCCTCGATCGGAAACAGGATCGATACCCCCTGCAGGGAAGCGGTGGTGTTCCCCACCAGCTCATCACCGGGTAGGCACAGCATGGCGGATCCCGGCTCGGCCAGCACCGGTTGGCCATTGATCCGGTCATCCACCCAGCCCCTGCGCGGCAACCACAGCAGCAGCTGGCCAGGGGGCTGCCAGCGATGCAGGTGCAGGCACGATTCCCCCTCGATGGCCACGGCACTGATCCCCTCGTCCTGCCATACCGTCATGCGGGACAAGAAGGGAACTTCTGGGGTCAGCAGCGAGCTGCGGTGGTGGCCGATGGCCTGACTGAGGTGGAAGTCCCACTCCTCAAAATGGCGGGTCGTCCAGGTGGTGATCATCAGGCGGCAGCTGGACCGATCACAGGTGGGTTGGGGGTCCCACCGTTTACCCCTCCTTCAGGCGGGTGACGTGGATCGGCTTCCAATATCCCTCCGGGGGCTGCGCCCCTGCGTGGTGGTGGTGGTCATGCCCATGGTGGTGGTGGTGGTCATGCCCATGGGAGTGGCTGGATGGGTGGGGATGGGTGTGGCCGTGCGTAGCGGCATCTCCGCTGCTCTCCGGCTGGCCGGCATTGGCCAGGCTGAGCGGAACACCGTGGGGGGTATGCGCGATCGCCAGGGCCCACAGCTGCACCAACTCTTCGTAAGCGGCGGGGCTGATCCAGTCCATCTGGAAGCAGAACGATTCCAAGGCTGTGCACCAGTGCTGGTAGTAGGTATCGCCCTCGTCCGGATCACCGGCTGCCTGGGCTTTGCGAATGGCCTCCGCCATCAGCTCCATCCATTGTTCGCCGCTGAGCTGTTTGCCGCTGAGTCGCTCTTCCTTGACCAGAATATTGTCGATTGCCAAAGCCACGGCCTCCCTGGAATCGTGAAACACCGGCTCGCCGCTCCAGGCAGCTGTGCAGCAGGGCTGCGGCCTCGTCACGACCCATGGGCCGCCCCCCCTGGAAGGTGCCGTTGGCGACGCCGGCCACACAGCCGTAGCGGTTCACCAGGTTGGCCATGGCCTGGTAGGACCAGTTGTCGGGCCGCAGATCGGAACGTTGGTCCGCCGTTGTGGGCTGCTCGTCGCCATGGGTTCCGGCATAGGTGTCCACGGTCTGCAGACTTTCGCCTCCCGATCCGGCGCACAAGAACGAGAAGCGAAAGACCAGGCCCGGGACCGCTGTGGCGACGCCCGTAGGGCTGAGGCGGAGCCTGTCCAGGCCTGCGAGGGCTCCTGCCTCCCCTCAAGCCCCTCCAGTCGCATCACTAAGACCTGTGTCACCCCCTCGCGCAGGCCCGTTGAGGTGGGTTAGCACAGGCCGAGCGATCCCCGTGCGATGGGCTTCTTCGTCCAGCTCACCGACGCCATCGCCGACCGCCAGTCGCTGCTGGTCACCGGTCTGGATCCCAATCCCGAGATGCTGCAGAGCTGGGCCCAGCGTCGCGGCCTGGCGGGGCGCTCCTTCCTCTCCCAGGCCCGCCACTGGATCAAGGCGGTGATCGAGGCCACGGCCGACCACATCTGCGCCTACAAACCCAGCCTCGGCTTCTACCTCTCCCTCGGACCCGTCGGCCTGGAACTCCTGCGCGAAGTGCGGGAGCTGGTGCCCCTGGAGATCCCCCTGATCGTGGACGCCAAGCACGGCGATCTCAACAGCTCCTCCGCCCTCGCCTCCTACCTCTTCCGCGATCTCGGCGCCAGCGCCGTCACCCTCTCGCCCCTGGCCGGCCAGGACATTGCCGCCCCGTTCCTCCTCTACCCGGAGAAGGCCGTCGTCGTCACCTGCCACAGCTCCAATCCCGCCGCCCGCACCATCCAGCACCACCCCGATGAAGAGAATCCGCTGTACCTGCGCATCGTGCGTGAGGCCCAGCGCTGGGGTACGCCGGACCAGCTGCTGCTGGAGGTTGGCACCAGCGATCCGGCCGTGCTCGCCCGCGTTCGCCAGGAGGCCCCGGAACGCTTTCTGATCCTTCGCAGCCTCTGGGCCGAGGAGGACCGCCTCGATGCCCTGCTCGACGCTGGCCTCAGCCCCTCCGCCGACGGCCTGCTCCTGCCCCTGCCCCAGAACCTGCTGGTGGAGGACGACATGGCCGCGCGGGCCGATCGTTTGCGGCGCCGCATCGATGAACGGCGCCACGCCTGGCTGGAACGCCGCCAGGAGGCTGCACCGGCCTGCAGCCTCTGGCTGCCGTCGCCCCAGTCACCATCCGCCGCTTCCGCGATCGCCGGCGGCCGGGTCACCGATCCGGTTTCTGGCCGTGGCGCCGGTTCGGCAGCTCCCGGGTCAGCCGCGACGGGGAGGGCGGGGAGCGCGGCGACCGACGACGCTGCGCCGGCGGCAGCCGCCAGCGGCCCTGCTGCGCTGATGGAGCCGCTGATCCTCGATCTGTTCGACATCGGCTGCCTGCTGTTCGGCGATTACGTGCAGGCCTCAGGGGCGGTGTTTCACTACTACATCGATCTGCGGCAGATCATCTCCGATCCCAACCTCTTTCACCGCGTTCTCCACGCCTACGCCCAGATCCTCTCCGGCCTTGATTTCGATCGCATCGCCGGCATTCCCTACGGCGCCCTGCCCACTGCCACCGGCCTGTCGCTGCAGCTCCATAAACCGCTCATCTATCCCCGCAAAGAGGTGAAGGCCCATGGCGCCCGTCGTCTGATCGAGGGTGATTTCGAGGAGGGCGATTGCGTGGCGGTGGTCGATGACGTGCTCATCACCGGCGGCAGCGTGCTCGAAGGGATCGCCAAGCTCGAGAACTCCGGTCTGGTGGTACGCGATGTGGTGGTCTTCCTCGACCATGGCGGCAGCGCCGACAGCAGCGCCCGACGCCGCCTCGAGGCCGCCGGTTACCGCTGCCACGCCGTGCTGCGCATCGAAACCATCACCGCGGTGCTGCTCGCCGCCGGCCGCCTCCGCCCCGAGCAGGCGGCCCTGCTCGGCCACGGCGTCCTCCGGGGGGACGCGCTGGCCGTCTCCTAGGGTGGACCTGTGCCCCGCTATCCCCCGGGCACCTCCACTCCCATGCCGGGACCCACTGCCGACCCGCCGACGATCGGCGAACTTGAGGCCAAGTATTCCCTCTACTGCAAAGCCATGCGGTTGTTGCTCAAAGAGGGAAGAAGCATGGAGGCAATTCAGCGCACCGTCTGCTGGAGTCGTCTGGAGCAACTGCATGTCTGCCTGCCTGGACGTTACAAATCTCCCGATTACCTCTACGCCGTGCTCAAACGCGATATCTCCTGAGCACCATCCGCCGCCCTGAAACCTTCTCAGGATGAGGGAGCCCCAATCCTGCGGCCGTGGAGCCCCTCCCTCCCCTGTTCACCGATCGCGCCTCCGCAGGCCGTCAGCTGGCCAGCCGTTGCGCCGATCTCCGCGGTCAACCCGACACCACCCTGATCGCCTTGCCGCGCGGTGGGGTGGCGGTGGCGGCGCCGATGGCCGAGGCCCTCGGCCTGCCGCTGCGCAGTTGGTGCGTGCGCAAGCTGGCCGATCCGACCTGGCCTGAATTGGCGATCGGGGCGGTGGCCCCCGGCGGCCTGGTGCTCTGGGCTGACGATCGCCCCGGCGGTCTCGGCCTCAGTCCCCAGGGGCGACGGGCCCTGGTGGAACAGGAATCGAGGGAGCTGCAGCGGCGCCAGCGCCGCTACGGCGATCCCCCCCCCCAGGAGCTCCAGGGACGCCATCTGCTGGTGGTCGATGACGGCATCGCCACCGGCCTCAGCGCCCGCGCCGCCCTGCTCTCGCTGCAGGCCCTCCAGCCCGCCTCCATCAGCCTGGCGGTGCCGGTGATCGACCGCCAGCTGGTGCCGGAGTTTCTGGCCCTCGTCCAACGGCTGGTCGCCGTCGCGGTGGTGGCACACCTGGAGGCGGTGGGCCTCTGGTACGACCGCTTCGAGCAGCTCGATGACGCCACCGTGATCGCTCTGCTCGCGCGCCATGGTGCAGCGCTCCATGCCTGAAAGGCCCCCCCCGCCGGCCATCGCCGCACCACCGGGCTCCCCCCGGTCCCTGGCCACCACCCCCCGGCCGATCGCCAGCCTCAGCACGGCCGAGCTGCTGCAGGCCCTGGCCAGCGGTGAGGAAGGCCTGGACCAACAGGAGGCGGCCGAACGCCTGGTCCGCTATGGCCCCAACCGCCTGCCGCCGCTCCATCGCCGCCCCCTGCTGCTGCGGCTGCTCGACCAGATGGGCCACTTCATGGCCCTGCTGCTCTGGATCGGCGGCGGCCTGGCCTTCGCCGCCGGCACCCCCCAGCTGGGCTGGGCGATCTGGGCCGTGGTCGTGATCAACGGCCTCTTCTCCTTTCTGCAGGAGTACCAGGCGGAGCGGGCCCTGGAGGCCCTCAGCCGCTCCCTGCCCCGGCGGGTGCGGGTCTGGCGCGATGGCCAGCCCCGCTGGCTGGCCGCCGATGAGCTGGTGGTGGGCGACCGGGTGGCGTTGGCGGAAGGGGAGCGGGTGCCGGCCGACTGCCGCCTCACCCTCGCCCTGGGTCTGGCGGTCGACCAGGCTGCCCTCACCGGCGAATCCCAGCCGGTGCCGCGGCAGGCCGAACCGATCCCCTGGCGGCCGGGTTCCCTGCGGCTGGCGGCGGCCGAATCGACCAACCTGGTGCTGGCCGGTACCACCGTGGCCTCAGGCCGGGCCGAGGCCTTCGTTTATGCCACCGGCGCCGAGACCGAATTCGGCCAGGTGGCGCACCTGACCGCCGGCACCCGCCGCAGCGCCAGCACCCTGGAGCAGCAGGTCGATCGGATCGTTCACACGATCAGCACCGTGGCGGTATCGATGGGGGTGCTCGCCTTCGCCTTGAGCGTGCTGTTCGTGGGCCTGGGGCCGCTGGAGAGCCTGGTCTTCGCGGTGGGGATCATCGTGGCCAACGTGCCCGAGGGCCTGCTGCCCACCGTCACCCTCTGCCTGGCCCTGGGGGTGCAGCGGATGGCCCGCAGCCGCGCCCTGGTGCGGCGCCTCTCCGCGGTCGAGACCCTCGGGTCGGTGAGTGTGATCTGCTGTGACAAGACCGGCACCCTCACCCAGGGCCGGATGGCGGTGGCCCAGATCTGGCGGCCCGGGGCCAGCCTCCCTGGGGCCAGCCTCCTTGAGGCCAGCCTCCAAGGGCCCGGCATCAGCGATGCCAGCCTGCCGTTGCTGGCCGCCAGCCTCTGCTGCAATGCCCAGGGTGAAGGCGCAGCCGGCGGCGATGCCACCGAGCTGGCCCTGCTGGAGGCGGCGCGGGCCAGCGGTCTTGATCCCCTGCAGGAGCGTCGTCGCCACCAGCGGCTGGCCGAACTGCCCTTCGATTCCCTGCGCCGCCGCATGAGCGTGGTGGTGGCCTGGCAGGGGCCGCTGCCGCCGGGGCTGCAGGAGGAGGCCAGTCGCGCTGGCGGCGCCGAGCCAGCCGCCAGCGTCAGGCCGGAGGCCGCGGCAGCGGGGGCGGGCCGCGGCGAGGTTGAGGCGCCGGTCCCAGCGCCGGGGCAACCCCGGACCGTCACGGCCCGGCGGCTGTTGCTCACCAAGGGATCGCCGCTGGAGCTGCTGGAGCGCTGCAGCCGCCAGCTCGGGCCGACCGGTGCCCAACCCCTCAGCGCCGCCGACCGGGCGGCGGTTCAGGCCGCCAACGACGCCATGGCCCGACGGGGCCAGCGGCTGCTGGCGGTGGCCCTGCGACCCGTCGATGCCGGGGAGCCCCTGGCTCCAGCGGCCACGGCGGCGTTGGCCTTGGAGCGGGAGCTGGTGTTCGTGGCCCTGGTGGGTCTGGTGGATCCACCCCGGCCGGAGGTGCCAGAAGCGTTGCGCCGCTGCCGTGAGGCGGGCATCCGGGTGACGATGGTCACCGGCGACTACGGCCTCACCGCCGAGGCGGTCGCCCGCCAGATCGGCCTGCTCGATCCACCACGGGCCGCCCCTCTCCCGCCGGTCGCGAGCGTTGGCGCCGGCGACCCCCTGGCCGGATCCGATGGCCATCGGCCCCTGGCGCCGGCAGCGGCAGGGACCGCGGATTCGGGGGGCGCCGATCCGGTGCGGGTGATCGAGGGATCCACCCTGGCCGCGATCAGCGATCTGCAGCTGCGCCAGCTGCTCAAGTACCGCCGGCGCCTGGTCTTTGCCCGGATGACCCCGGAGCAGAAGCTGCGTCTGGTGCTGGCCTACCGGGCCCTCGGCGAGGTGGTGGCGGTCACCGGTGATGGCGTCAACGATGCCCCGGCCCTGCGGGCCGCGGATGTGGGCCTGGCGATGGGCCGCAGCGGCACCGATGTGGCCCGCGAGGCCGCCGACATCGTGCTGCTCGACGACAACTTCGCCACGATCATCGAGGCGATCCGCCACGGCCGCGCCGTGGTGGCCAACATCGGCCGCTTCCTCACCTATGTGCTGGCCTCCAACGTGCCGGAGGTGGTGCCGTTCCTGGCGATGGTGGCGCTGCGGATTCCGGCGGCCCTCACCGTGCTGCAGATCCTGGCGGTGGATCTGGGCACCGACCTGCTGCCGGCCCTGGGTCTGGGGGCCGAGCCGCCGGAGCCCGGGGTGCTGCGGCTGCCGCCCAGACCCCGGGGCAGGGCCCTGCTCCATGGCGGCGTGATGCTGCGGGCCTACGGCGTGCTGGGGGTGACCGAGGCGCTGCTGGCGATGGGGGGCTACCTACTGGTCTGGCGCCAGCACGGGGTGGGCTGGTCGGAGCTGCGGCAGCTGGCGCCTTTGCTGCTGCACCACCAGGCACCGGCGCCCCTGGAAACCCTGGCTCGGCAGGCCTCCAGCGTGGCCTTCAGCATGATCGTGGCGGCCCAGATGGGCACCCTGCTGGCCTGCCGCAGCGAACGCAGGCCCTTCTGGACCAGCCTGGCCCTGCCCAATCCCTGGCTGTGGTGGGGGTTCCTCAGCGAACCGGCCCTGGCCTCGCTGGTGGTGCTGCTGCCGCCGCTGGCCGGGGTGTTCGCCACCGCCCCCTTCCCGGTGGCCTGGTTGGGCTGGATGGCCCTGGCCCCGCTGGTGGTGCTGCTGGTCGACACGCTGCACAAGCGGCTGCAGGCCGCATTGGCCAGGCGAATCCCGCTGGCCCTGGCGATCGCAGCGGCGGCCTGGCGGGCTCGCCCCGGTGGTGGCCGGCCGGTTGGGGGCTGAGGAGCGTCAATGTCGGGCCGGCGCTGGCGCTGCCAGCAGCCCGTCGGCCTCCGCCACGCTGGCTCGTCCGTTGCGTTGCTCGAACAGGCACAGCTCCAGACCCCGGCGCCCGGCCATGGCGGCCTGGGGATAGGTGCCCTCCAGCAGCAGGCTGCTCAGCCCCAGGCTGGGGAAGTCGATCCGGGAGCCGCGGATCCGAACCGCCGTCAGGCCGCTGGCAGCGACGCAGGCGCTGCGCACCTGCCGGTCGTAGCGGTTCCAGGCCTCGGGGCTGGAGGCCTGGAGCGGGCCAGCCCCCAGGGCCGCGGCCACCAGGCCCACCAGGAGGAGCGGCGAGAGCCAGCGGGGCAGGGAACGGGGCCGTCTGACCGTGCTGCAGACCCTGACGGGGCGTGTCATCGGAAACCGTGCGATCACGTGCAAGCCGGTGATCCTGCTCCAGGGCGCACACCGCTGGCCGGCGGCTCTGCTGAGGCTCAGGCCGAGAGGCCCCCAGGTCGGGCATCTTCCCTGACCCGGCGGTGCGCCCCATCCCCGGGGCGGGCGATCCGCTGGTCAGGAGGGGCAGGCCTTCGATCCTGGCGGAGGCCTGCAGGGTCTGATTGCGGCTGGCAGCGGCAGGACGTGGTGTGGCGCCGCCTTCAGATCGAAGCGGTCGAGGGCGCTGAGCCGATGGGCACGGGCCAGGGCTGAGGGCTGGATGGCAGGAGATCGCCGGTGGCATCGGCGCCACCCTCGACCGCGACGCCGCGGGGCTGCAGAGGGTGTCGAGGCCGATCAGGGCACGAGCTGGCTGGCGGCACGGAAGCGGGCGGGACGGGCCTCCGCTGCATGTTGCGCCTTGCCACAACATCGGCAGGAAGCGGTTGTTCCGATCTGCGGGGGAGCATCTTGATGGCTTGTCCATCAGCGGAAGCCCATGGGGCTGCCCCGGGCAGGGGCGAGCTGCTGGCTGTGGGCTTGGGGACCCGCGTCTGGCCCTGGGCGCTGTGGGAGCCGCTGGCCGCGGAATCCAGGGCGGGCTGACGGGGTCTGTGCCAGGACTGCGAAGGAGGCCCGGCCGGTGTTAACGGGTCGCCCCCATGTCCGTTGCCGCCGTGATGGCGAAAAGGCTCGAGTGGCTGCGGTCGCTCGACACTCTGGCCGGGGGATGGCAGCTGGCTCGGCCATGGCCACCCGGACGCCACGGGGGCTTCGGCCCGCTGGTTCTGTCCTTGCCTGGGACCTGGACGCAAGCAGGCTCACATCCACCAGGATCTCCTCGGCGGCGGCGCCTTCGCGTCCTCCTGGCTCGGTCGGATCCTGCCACTCGATTCAGCTGCTCCCCTGCCGACCGGATGCCGATGCGGCTGCGATCAGCGGGCCGCAGCTCCAGCGATCGATCCCGAATGATCCGCCGCTGATGATCACGAGATAAGGGTCAAACGCTCGATCAAAGATCTCGATCAAAGATCTCGATCAAAGATCTCGATCAAAGAGCTCGATCAAAGAGCTCGATCATCAGGACATCTCGCTCTGCCCCCATCGGAGCGGCCGGCCCATGGAGAGCTTGCGGCCCTGCCGATGCCCTTGCGAGTGTGGTTCTCCACGACGCCCATGGATTTCCATGCTCAGCAACGACCAGGCCTCAGCCAGTCGGGGCGTTCAGCATCAGGCCCTCCCTGGCCGGCGTCCTCCGTTCGACCTGCCTGTTGACGCGCCCCTGGGCCAGGATTGGCCGTGGAGAGTGCCAGATAGATGAGATTCTCGGCAAGTTCGCACACAGGCTGGCCCAGTCGAGAACTGATCTGGACCAGGCAGTCGTGGAGCTCCTCAGAGATCTCCAGGTCAAGCTGCTGAGGAAGCTTGGTGGGGTCCAGTCGCCAGATGCTGTCGGTCACGGGGCGGACGCGGATGAGATTTATTCAGATTCTGCATAGCGCCAGGCCCGTCCATCACCGATTTGTGGCAGGACAGGTCGATCTGCCTCAGGGCTGCGCCCAGAGTGCGGCCAAGTGCGGCTGTTCGGTGTGTGGCTGCGGCCGCCGCCAGAGCGCCCATGGCTCAGCTGGAGCTCTCAGGCGAGACTTTGCGCAGGCGGAGGCCATGAACCGTCGCCGGTGGCAGCCGCCATCAGCGGCGCATTCAGGCCGGCCCCTGGATCCGTTGCCCCCATCTGCTGATCAGGCCAGGAGTGTGAGCCGCAAAGCCTGATCTCTGGAAATCTCACGACCAACTCTGCGGCTTTGCTTCTGAGATGCTCGAGCAGCCCGAGCAAGCGGGGATGGCTGGCATACTCCCTTCTAACCACCAGAGTATCTCCAACCTGCAGGGGAATCTTCACGGGAAGAATGACTTTCGGCTGCTCAAACAAATCCATGCTCATCGCTGTCGCGTAACCAATCACCAGATCCGATGACACCATGCCTTCCCATTTCTGGTGGTCGTAGCGTTTAAGCCTCTGGGGATCATTCCAAAGGTCGAGCCGCTTCAGCACCGCTTCGATTTTTGGGAAGGCATTTTCCGGTAGTGCCAGGGAGGGGTAATGGCGCATATCCTCCCAGCTGATCGCATCCCCCTTCTTTGCCAGTGGATGCTCTGGGCTCACCACAAGATGTGTGGGTAGGCGGGTGAGATGAAAGCAGCTCAGATCAGGGTCCCCATCTTCGGGGACATCGGGATAGCAGCCGATCCATGCATCGATCACACGGTTGCGAAGATGGCGAAGCGGAGTATGGATCTCGATGGAATCAAAGTTGCCCGCAATCCAGCCACTGGGAGCGGGGTCACAATAGAAGGGCCCGGAGTAGTACTGCGACTCGATTCGCAATGGCAAATCCTTTGACCAGCGATAGTGCTGATGCACGGCGCGCTCAAGATTGAGCAGATCCTGATCGCCAATCACCTCCCACTCTCCTTGTCTTTTGACGATGGTGAGCGCAAAGATGTCCGATACGGATTGAACGGCTCGGCTCACCTTGGGCTGTGAGATCCCCAGCCGCTGGGCCGCACTGGCCCCCGTGCGCAACCAGATGATCAGATCCAGGCAAGCCAAATCTTCAACGCTAACAACCATGGAGCGATGAGTTGGGCGAGGCGGTCTGATGCCTCCCCAATTCTATTTCTGCATCAAGTTGATCAGCGCCGTTGATGCAGAACCGTGGCTCTGTGTTGCGATCTGCGAATCTGTCGCTCTCGGTTGGAGGCGGGCACTCCACTCCTTCAAGGCCTCGCTGCCTTGGCCGGATGGCAGCGGATCACCATGGCGTTCGGGCCCAGGTTGCGGTTCGCGTGTCAATTCAAGGTGTCGCGTCAAGGTGTCGCGCTGATTGCTCCCTGGGTTCGATCTCAGGCTGCGATCGGCTCGAGCCGCTGGACCAGCATTCCAGGACCTCAGCACCCCAGCCAGCCATTCGGCCGGCCGCTTCACAGCGCGGTCGGGTTCCCGCCACCGAGGTGCTGCAGGAAGCCGCCTGGGCCGATGAGCCGGTGCTTGAACGGCCCGATGTCGACAGGGATGCCATCGCGCCCCAGGCAACGGTTTGCATCGGCTGCGACCAGCGCCGAGCACTCCCATCCCCAGGCGGCGGCGGGCTGGCCGGCGGCGGCGGCTGCCATGGGCCAGCCATCGGGCGCGGCGCTATTCGCCCAACCCCCGGCTCCGGCCGCCGGCAGCGTGGGAGCACTGCCCAGCCAGGACCGAAGCGGATCCTGGAGCAGCCGCAGTCGCGCATCCCGCAGGGGACGATCGCGAGCCGCTGCAGGCCCGTGATTGCGATGGACGGCTCAGCGTCAGCGCCCCCAGGGCCGAGAGGCAGAAGAGGGACACCACGACGAATGACGACTGCTGCTCCGAAGCGAAGCCTCGGCCTTAGCGAATTCGCTCCTCCCGCCGCAGGGGCCCGGCCGGGGTAGCGCCCTAGGCTGTTGGTCCACTGCCGGGATGGCGTGAACTACAGCCTCTTGACCCACGATTCCTGGGGTGTTCTCAAGATCGCCGATTTCACATCCCTCGACGAGGCGCGCCAGGCTTTCAGCAGCCTCTGTCAGGATCCCTGGTACCGCAATGATGGCACCGTCAAGGGTATTGAACTCGTGCAAGCTAACCCCGCTGGTGAGTCGCAACGCGTCGACTGGTTTGCCTTTGCCTAGGAACGGATCACCAGGGCGCCGATCACCAGGAACCTGAATCCTGGCCTGCTTGGTTCCGGGTCCACTGAAAAGCCATGCAGGAGCCTGTCGCGCGTCAACCCGAATGGCCCCGAATCCATGGGCTGATCCGGCCAGGGATTGAAACCTGCTCTCCCATCGACCGTATCCACGTCGCGCTTGTGGCGTGCCTACCAACGGCAGGAACGATCGGTCCGCCACCCGCCAGGGAGACGGGTCGGGGCTTCCGCTGCAAACCCAGGTCGGGATCGTTCGCCCCATCCGAAGCGACCCCAGGCGCCGGGATCGTTGGTTGGTCGCTGCCGCACACCTGAGCACCACCCACACTGGAGGAGTCCACCCTTCGGCCGCCGGCCCCTGATGACGGAGCCCGACCCACCGCCCCCGGCCAGTGCCGTTGCCCCGGCCGTCCACGCCAACGGCGCCGGCAACCCAGGACCGGAACCCCTGGAGCTGCCCGCCGGCGTGCATCAGCTCTGCGGCTGCGGCCGCAGCCGCCACGGCTGGTTCTGCGATGGCGCCCACCTCGGCAGCGGCCGGGTGTTCTACGAATTGCGGCTGGAGGCCCCGGCCACGGTGCTGCTCTGCCGCTGCCACCGCTCCCACCGCTACCCCCTCTGCGACGGCCGCCATGGCGACCCATCGGCCAGACCCTGGTGGCGCTGGTGGCGATGACGGGCGCGATCGTGCTGGCGGCCGATGACCCGGCCACCCTGGCTCGGTTCTATGGCGCTCTGCTGGCGGTCACCCCCCAGCCGGGCCTTGGCCCGAGCCACTGGCGGGTTCCCTGGCCCTCTGGCGGCTGGCTGGAGCTCTATGCCCCCTCCAGCCGCCGGCCCCAGCCGCGCCAGCCCGGCCGGCTGTCCCTCTGCCTGCAACGCTCCAGCGCTGAGGGCGACGACGATGCCGACGCCGCAGCGCTGTTGGACGACTGGATCGCCGCCAGCCTGGAGCTGGGCGCCACGCTGCTGGAGCCAGCGCGGCGCGAGCCCTTCGGCGCGGAGGCCTGGCTGCTCGATCCGGAAGGCAATCGCTTTCTGTTGCTGCTGCGGGGGTGAGGCGGACGCCCACCTTGATCTCGAACGCCACAGGCGTCTCTGAGCTGTCGAGACAGGCGGCGCCATCGCGAGCGTTGGGGCGGGTGGCCTGCTTGACTGCAGCGTTGCCAGCCTGGATCTGTTCGGGTTCAGCAGAAGCCAGTGGCAGGGGATGGAGACACCTCAACGATGCATTGGATCAGCAAACGCAGCGGAGCAGACCTGCCTGCGAACGTCGCGCGTTGTGCCATTGGTTTGTCGTTTCAGCCATAGGTGGTCTATTCAGGCCACCAATCGTCGATGGGGCGTGACGCCAGAGGCGACTCGGTGTAGATCAATGCGGCGGGGTGGGGCGCTCATTGCAGTTGGCGGTTCCCACGGCCGGCCTTGCATGGGGTGGGCAGATCCGTTTCCCCGATGCGACGACCACCTCCATCAACGAAGCCATCCCAGGGGCGACCTTGCTGGATCTGAGCCGGCCTCGCTACAGGCAGGCAGGCAGGCAGGCAGGCAGGCAGGCAGGCAGGCAGGCAGCGGCGGCGGGGCAGCCTGCCATCGACCCCTGAGACCCGGATCGCGGTGGACCAAGGCCCTCGATCGGCGTGTTCATCGAGGCCTGCATTTGTGCGCGTCGACAGGGCTATCTCGCCGCGGGTCAATGTGCCGGAGTGACAGGGGCGATGGCCTGGCCAGCGGCCCTTGGCATCGGACCCGGCATCTTCAGGTTGCTGTTGGGTTGCCGTGGTCCCAGGGATTTGCGGCTGGCGGGCCCTGGATCTCTGGGGTCCCAAACCCATGTGTCAGGGCGCCGACCAGCAGATCACCTTTCGCGCCGTTCACTTTCCTCTGGGTGTGACCCCCTGGGCCTCACGATGGCAATCAGGGTGCCCCATCCTCAAGGCATTCCCCCGCCAGAATTTGTCGCCCAACCCAGGGAAGGTGAGTCGCCAGTGTTGGGCCGCCTGAGCTCTATCGGCATCGGCTGTCCGACGATCACCATGCAGTCCCGGCTGGCCACCGGTCAGCACCTGAGCCAGGCCGGAGATCTCTCAGAGACCAGGGAATGGGACTGACGCGAACCCCTGATCCTTGGACTGGCTTGATGGCTGGTGCTGACATTCTCCCATTCCCCAATCCCAGCGATTCATGAACGGCAGAGGGGAGGCCGGAACGGCTGGCGGCTGGGGCGAAACCCGACTGGGCCGAGGGGACATCAGGTTGGGCCAGGAAATGATCTTCGCCTGGGGCAGCGGCTTCGTGAGGAGCGTTAAGGCAGGAAGGAGTCGCTTAAGGGGCGGTGCTCAGCGGGGGCGTGGTGGCAAAGCTGTCATTGTCTGCATTCTCTGCATTCACCTTTTCGCCATAGCTGGCTGGCCAACGGCGAGAAGGCAGGTGTAGCGTGCCAAAGAGGCGATCAATCCAAGGGAAGATAGCGGCATAATTTTTGTCAATCGACTCAAGCGACTCATTGCTGTGATGCCAATGATGAAAGGCGGGACTTGCCAGCCACTTCTCCAAGGGACCAAACCGCCAGTTGATGTTGGCATGCACGAAATAGGCCCAGAGACCACCGATAAGCAAATAGGAGCTCATCAACGCCGTACCCTGACCGAGGGACCCTTGAGCGAGACCCGTGCCATAAATGAGCGCCACCCCACACAGTTTAACGAACACCATATCCAATGGGTGTGCTCTGCTGGTTACCAGCCAGTCGATCGTCTCAGCCTGGTGATGGATGCGATGAAAGTGCCAAAGAAAGGGTATTTCGTGGCTCCAGCGATGGCCCCAGTAGGAGCCAATGTCACCAATGATCACTGCCAGAGCGAAACGTAGAAGCAGTGGTATGGAGGAGACCCAGTGGAAGAATCCCGAAGCGTAGACAGGCCGGATCACAGCCACCAGCACACCGACCACAACCGCCATCAGCAGCTGCGGAAGCAGCGAATTGACAAAATGAAAGATGAGATCCTGATGAAAATTCTTACGTAGCAGCGCGGTGTTGCGCCGGGCAAATGCAAGCTCCAGCGGCACAAAGATGACAAGCAACATAAAAAAGCCCTGCAGAGATTGCAGAACCATGCCATAGAAATGGATCAATTCGGTCTTCATGCGGGTTGAACTCGCGGCTGATTAAAAATAGGCCTGACCATGATGCAAGTCTGGGCAGGCTTTTGTGGTTTAAGAAGTTACTTTGAAAAGCAATAGGGCTGACTGTAGCTCTCCCCGATTAGATCGACATTTTAAGGCGCTGGCGCAGGCGTCGTGCCGTTGTGAAAGCAAGACCAGCGCCCAGCAGTGGCATCGGGCTCGGAGTGGATGCGGTAGGGGGGGTAGGCGGATTAGGCGGATTGGGTGGAGTGGGAGGAGGCGTGGTGGAATTTTCGAGAATCTGAACGTTATCCAGCAGCAAGAAAGGAGGCATGCTGTCAATCCCAGAGGGCTCACCGCCGCCATTGACGTTACCCCAGGCTGTAAAGGATAGATCGATGAAAGTAGCTGACGGCTGGAAAGTTGTACTGTAGCTTTGCCATGGGGTGAAACCCTTGGACGGGTTGACCCAGGGTCCAACTTCAATTGCCGAGCCGGAGATTCCGCCTACGATCCACTTCTGTGAGGTAGCGCCCGTGTAGTTGTTAGCGTCTAAACCTTGCTGTGCACCTGCATACTCAAAACTTAGTGTGTAGGTTTTGGTAGTATCTAAGCCAGAAACGACTTGAGAGAGCTTGGAACGGCCAAAATCACCATCAATCGCAAGGAATTTGCCACCGTTGCTGCTACCAGTGAACCCATTATTGGAATAACTGATCGTGTTAGCGGGACCCCAAAAATAAAGCTGCTCGCGAACCGTGTTGTTGTAAATAGCACCAAAACCCCCGCCGCTTGGACGTGTGGCTGCCTGATCGTTGACCACAAAAGCGTAACCGTGGGAGTTGGCAGATGTGATGACCCCACCGCAATTAAGAAGACATGTTTTCGTCCAAGCACTAAGATCGACAAGTTTGTCGATATGGCCTATTCCGTTGGTATCAGCATAGGCTGACTTTGTTGTGCTGGTCTCAAAGTCTCCATTGACCACGAGATTGGCGGCATTCGCCGAAGTCTGAAGTATAGCTCCAGCGAAGATTGTTGTCGCCAGCATCGATTTATGCGAGATGCAAAATTTCACGTTATAGAAGCAAGCTCCCTTAACACTGTAACATAAACCTGCACTAGATGCTTTATTATGGGTAAACGCTGACTTTCCGCGGGGGCCCGGAATCGTGTTGAGCGGCCGTACAGGGGCCAGGGCCCATTAGAAGTCTGTCCCAGTCGCTCTCGTCGGCCGCCGCCATCTGCGCTGCTTTGCGCGGGAACCGCCTTTCATCGCGTTGGCCTCGCCACTCCAGAACCCTTCTGCTGCAACCGATCTGATCAGCTTCCTCAAGGCGCTGCCCGATTGCCGCATGCGTCGGGGGATCCG
>CAIZQU010000011.1 GCA_903935205.1 uncultured cyanobacterium
TGAGCGATCGCCTGCTTCAGCTGGGGGATCAGCGCATCGCGGCGGGTCTGCTCATCGAGAAGCAACCTCTGCCTCGCCGGCGCCAGCGACTCTCGCCGCGGCTGGTAGCGCTGGATGATCGCCGCGGAGCGATGGAGCTCCCGGGCCAGGTCTTCCACTGCATCGCTGTTGCCCCCGATCCACAGCAGCCGTTTCTTCAGCTGGGGATCCTCCGCCGAGCGACGCACCCAGCTGCTTTCCACCCGCTCATCGAGGGGCAGGCAGCGCAGATCGAGCGTCAGGCAGGCGTCGTCGCGGGGATCCTGCAGCTGGGCGTCGTTGGCGAAGCGGCCATCCGAGTAGCGCACCTCCCAGGGGAAAGGGCGCCCCTCCAACTTGGGCCGTTCCGTCCCGGAGACATCGCCCATCAGCCCCTTGAGGCTCTCCTGCAGCTGCTTGCTCAGCTCCTGCCGGCTGAAGGGGAAATCAGCTCGCTCCCGCTCCCACTCCTCCCCGGCGGAGGACTGAATCTTGAAGCCCGTCTTTTCCGAATACCCCAGCAGGTTGCGGCGGCGCAGCTCCTCCAGGGCCTGGCGCACAGCCGCCTGCTGGCTGCCCCCATCCATCCGCTCCGCCAGGCAGCGAGCCACCAGCTCCTCGGAGGTCGGGTCGGTGTCCTGAATCAGCTCCAGCAGTGCCACCGCCTTGGCAGCTCGCACCATGAGCGCACTGCCTTCTCCAGTGCACTGAATCTGAATCCGGGCCATCGAGGCCTGGGTGTCCGCATCGAGGGCGGTGTACTGCACCTCATAGACCCGATCGAGGCTCACGAGCGTGCCGATCGGTTGCTCCGCCAGTTGCTGCCGCCGGAATAGCTCCCCCAGCAGTTGCAACAGACCGCGGATCGCCTGGTCATCCCCCTGGGCGCGGCTGGAGCGCGTGCGCAGCACCGACGTGATCCGCAGGATCAGCTCGATCTGCCCCGGCAGCAGCGGGTACACATCGACGAACTCGTCGGCCGTGGTGTCCTCGCAGCCATAGGCGTAGAGCTTGAGGTCGGCCCGGTGGCGATCAAACAGCTCCCGCAGTTCGGCCGCACCCTCCGCGGTCTTGGCGAGGATGCGCTGGTGCACCACATCGCGGATGTTGGTGGGCGCCAGATGCACCTGCAGCTGGGGCGGGAAACGATCCTTCGCCCAGGACAGGAAAGTGTCGCCAGCGGCTTCATCGAGCTTCTGCTGTCCCAGCGCCAGCAGCCACGCCTTGCCACGCAGTGTGGATCCCAGCGCTGAAGCGAAGGCCCGCAGGCGGTCGGTGCGGTCGCGGTTGTTCAGCACATACTGCGACACCTCATCGATCACCAGGAACAAGGTGGCGTTCGGCTGGCGGTGCTTGAGCATGTCGCGGATCGCCTTCACCACCTCTTCCGGTGAATCGCGCCGCTGGTGGGTGCCCGCCCGGCTCTCGAACCAGGCCATCGGATCTCGGTAGAGATCCGGGAACAACTCGGAGAGCACCAGCGAGAACTGCTCCTCGGCGAGCTGCTGATCCTTCACCGCACTCCAGGGTTCCCCGAGGGTCTTCTCCGCCTTCTCGAGGAATTGCGGCCAGTGGCCATCTCGCTCGAGCTTGAGCTCAAAGTCGGCCACCAGAGGCTCGGTGGAGCAGTAGCCCAGGCGCTTCTGCACCTGGCCGAGGGCAACGGCATGCACGTGCTCGTTGTCGCGGGCCACGCTGCCGATGTCGAAGACCACGGCCATCGGGTCGATCTTCTGGCGAAGCGTTTTCCAGGCGTCTTTGAACTCAGCCGCCAGGGGGGAGCTGTCGCGATTCAGCCAGGCCTCAGAGAGCGACGTGCCATCCGGCAGCGTCATGCCATCGAGGGCCAGGCCGAGCAGCTTGGCGAAGATCGACTTACCCGATCCAAAGAAACCCGAGATCCAGGCGGTGGGCAGCTCCGGGCCCCCTGGCTTTTCCAGCTCGCGGCTGATCCCCCGCAGCAGGCGCACGTACTGCTCATGGATGCCATCGGGCACGCGCTGGCGATTGGGGTGCCCCTCCGGCCAGCCGCCGGTGATGATGTATTCGCTGACCTCGGTCTGAATCTTGGCAGGGGTCTGCTCATGGAAATAGACCACCGGCGAGATATCGCGGGTGACATCCGATTTGAACAGGGTGCGGAGTGGTTTGGATGTCATGGCGCTCGTCAGGGGTAGATGCGGGGGCGGTAGTCGCTGTCGGGAGTAAGCACGCCCATGAACGACAGGGACGTCGGTCCCTGTTTCGTGCCCGGATAGAGCAGCACCACAGGCACATTCCCTGTCTGCCCGTCGAGATGGCGCAGCAATGCCGAGGAGCGGAAGAAGGGATAGAGCCCGCCTGCCCGGCCGATCAGCACCAGGGTCTGATCAGCTTTGTCGGGATGCTTCTGAACGAAGTCCTGAATCAGGCGCCGGCAGTCGCCGGCCAATCCCTCTGGCCCCTCCACCAGTGGCAGCAGCTTGCTCTTGAGGTAGTTCAGGCCCCGATCCAGCTGCCGCTCCGCCATCCGTGTCTCCATGGCAATCACCTTCTCGGACCAGTCGTCCGGCTGGGCGCGGATGCGATCCAGCAGCAGTTTCTGCAGGTCGATGGTGAGCACAAACCAGCCCTTGGCCTCCAATTCAGACACCAGCCGTTGCACCTCCGCGCGCATCGCGTATTCGTGTTCCGGGCTGTACTGAACGATCGCGAAGCGGTAGTTGCGCATCGTGCTGATGCGCGGGCCATCCTCCGGATCGATGAGATCGCGCCGCAGGGCCGAAATGGCCTCATGCGCCTGGCTGAACAGAGGAAGGGTGCCTGTCATGCCACCGCCATCTCCCGCTGCTCAAGCCCGCCAACGCCGGCGTGGGCGGCCCATGCCGACAGGTCGCGGTGCTTCCAGCCCATGTCCACCAGATCGCCCTGGCGGCCATAGCTCAGGTCCGGCAGGCGCTTGAGGCGATCGTTGAGCAGGCTTCCCTCCAGGCCTACGGAGCGCAGATAGGGGTTCGCCAGCACTGTCCCCTCGAAGTCCACCTCCCGCAGCAGGTGCAGGAGATAGGTCAGTGCGTCATCGGGCACCAGGGGGAACACGATCGGGCGTGGATCGCGCTTGCCCTGGATCAGGCCTGCGCTGTGCGCCGTGGACAGGAGCTTGCTGGCCAGCGCGAGGCGCGTGCTCCCCGACCAGCGCCCACCGCCGGCCTCCCCCAGCCAGGTCACCACCTGCTGCTTGCTGATGGTGGGGTGCCCCTGCAGCAGCCGATCCGGAAGGAAGGCTCCAGTGAACTGGCGGTAGAGCGAATCACTGAGCTGCAGATGCCAGTGGCAGATCAGCTTCTGGGTGTCGCCACCCATGCCCTTCCAGCGATGCAGCACCTGCAGCGCTGATGGAAACGCCTCGTAGCGGGCCCGCAGATTCGTCATCAGCTCCCGCAGCCGGGTGAGGCTGCGGTGGCCGAACCAGCCCGCCTCGAACGCGACCTCCGCCTGCATGGGCTGCCGCGAGGCGCTCTCCGACCAGAAGATGCGCGAGTTGGCGGTCTCCAGCGTGCACTTGAGCACCCGCGTGTGAAGTCGGCCTTCCTCCCTGGGACGTGCTGGTGGCTTGGCAGCTGGGGTCCGGCGGGCCCTTGCCTTCCGCGGTGCCGGCTGGCCCGCCGCAGCTGGCCGGCTCGCTGCCGCCCTGCTCGTTTTGCTCGCGGTCGTCTTGCTGGCGGCCGCCTTGCTCATGGCTTCACCCGGAAGTGCGGCAGGGAGTAGTTGCCGGCCAGAGGTGCCAGCGCTGCCACCAGCTGGGCCACGCGGCGGTCCAGGCCGGCAGGCATGGCCCCCTTCAGCAGGCGACCGGTGGGCACGGCCTCGGCCTGCACGGGTCCATGGGCCTCCACCCATCCCTGGAACTGATCCTTGTCCCA
>CAIZQU010000012.1 GCA_903935205.1 uncultured cyanobacterium
ACCCAGCTCTGCCTGCGGGTGGCCGATGTCACCGGCCTGGCCGGCGGTTCCTCCCATCCCCACACCCTCCAGGAGGTCGTGGTCGACGCCCATGCCACCGAGTGGTATCTGCCGGTGCCCCTCTCCGACCGCGACTACCGGGTCGAGCTCGGTTTCCGCAAGGCCTCGCCGGCCGGCGGCTGGATCTCCCTGGCATTCTCCTCCGTGGCCCGGGTGCCGGCCCTCCACCCCTCCGAGCAGATCCTCGACCAATTCATCCCCTTCTCCCTCGACACCGCCCCGGCCTCCCTGCCCAATTCCCCCCTGGAGCCCGCCGATGTGGGCCTGCACGAGCGCCTCTATCAAACCGCCACCTCCCGCTGGCGGCGCCTCGGGCGCGGTTCGGAAGCCTTCCACGATCTCGAGGATGACGAATTCGGCGATTCCGCCCTCTCCGCCTCCGGCATCGGCCTATGGGCTTCGGGCCGCAACGAATCCGGCGCCGGTCCAACCACTCGCCAGCGCTCCTTCTGGCTCGTCGCCGATGCCGAGCTGATCGTCTACGGCGCCACCGACCCCGCGGCGCGCCTGACCATCGGCGGCGAAGAGGTTCCCCTCTCGCCCGAAGGCACCTTCCGCATCCAGGTGCCCTTCCGCGATGGCCAGCAGCTCTATCCGATCGAGGCCGTGGCCGCCGATGGTGAGCAGAAGCGCAACATCACCCTCGAGTTCCGCCGCGCCACCCCCGAAGACAACAGCAACCCCGCCAGCCAGGCCGTGGCTGAATGGTTCTGATCGCGCCACAGCGACAATCCCGACCCTCTGATTCAGGTTCCAGCGATGGCCGCCGATTCCTCCCCCCCCGCCGCGCTGCGCCTGCTGGTGGCCCTCACACCGGTGCTCGGCTCCCTGCTCTTCCCCGCCGTGGTGGCGCTGCTGATGTCGCGGGTCAGCATCACCGCCGGGGTTCTGGCGGCGGTGCTGATCGGTTCGCTCTGGTTTGCAGCGATGCTGCGCACCTCGGAGATGCCCGGTCACTCCTGAGTTGTCCGCTCCTGGGAACGCTGGGGGTAGCCCCCGGTCCGATCCCAGCCAGGCGGGGGCCAGCACCGATGGCACCATCGTCAGGCCTGCGGCTTCCCTCCCGCCGCCGCCGCCTTCCGGCCCCCCGGTTCCTCCTGCCCACCACCCTGCTCGGTCTGCTCCTCCAGGCCAGCCTGAGCGGCTGTGGCAACGCCGAGGCACGGATCGACGGCGCCCCAGCCCAGGCCCTTCCCCTGCCCGTCGGGATCACGGTGGCCTTCAACCAGGGCGGCCCGGACCGCTACCGCAGCCCGATCCATGGCCGCTGGCGCCGCGGCGATGATCTCGAGGCCATGGTTCTGGCGGCGATCCGCGGGGCGCAGCGGGAAATCCTGGTGGCCGTGCAGGAGCTCTCCCTGACCCGTGTGGCGGAGGCCCTGGTGGAGGCCAGGCGCCGCGGGGTGCGGGTTCAGGTGGTGCTTGAGGACACCTACAGCACCCCCTGGAGCACCCTCCAGCCACTGGACCGGCTCGCCCTGCCGCCCCACCAGCAGCGGCGGATCAGCCAGCTGGAGGCCCTCGGCCAGGGGGACGCGGTGGCGGTGCTGCTGCAGGGCGGCATTCCACTGCTCGATGACCGGGCCGATGGCAGCAGCGGCAGCGGTCTGATGCACCACAAGTTTCTGGTGGCCGATCGGCAGCTGGTGGTGACCGGCTCGGCCAACTTCACCCCCTCCTGCATCCACGGCGATCCCGATGACCCGAGCAGCCGTGGCAACGTCAACCACCTGCTGCGCTTCGAGAGCCCGGAACTGGCGGCGTTGTTCGCCGCCGAATTCGCCAGGCTCTGGGGGGATGGGCCGGGCGGCCAGCCCGACAGCCGCTTCGGGCTGGGCAAAGGCGGCGGCGGCCCCCAACGGGTCCGGATCGGCAGCGCGGAGGTGGAGGTGCTGTTCACCCCCCACCAGCGCCGCGATCCCAGCAACGGGCTGACCTGGCTGGAACGTCAGCTGGGCGGGGTGCGGCGGCGGATCGACCTGGCCCTGTTCGTGTTTTCAGCCCAGAACCTCGCCGATGCCATGGCCGGGCTCCAGCAGCGGGGCGTGCAGATCCGGCTGCTGGCCGATCCGGGCTTCGCCAGCCGCTCATTCAGCGAAGTTCTCGACCTGCTCGCCGTCAGCCACAGCGACCACCGCTGCCGCCTCGAGGCCGGCAACAACCCCTGGAGCCAGGCCCTGGAGGGGGTGGGCACCCCACGACTGGCGGCCGGCGACAAGCTCCATCACAAATACGCCGTGCTCGACGGCCGCAGCGTGATCAGCGGCTCGTTCAACTGGAGCCCCAGCGCCGCCTTCCAGAACGACGAAACCCTGCTGCGCATCGATTCGCCCCTGCTGGCCGCCCACTTCATCGCCGAGACCGACCGGCTCTGGCAGGGGGCTGAACTGGGAATCACGGCCCGGTTGGAGCGGCGCCTGAACCGCCGGCGGCAGCTCTGCGGCCGTGGCCGTCAGCGGCCCCAGGGGCCGGCGGACCTCCGGCCGCTGGCGCCAGCGGTTGCGAACCCGGCGGCAGCGGCTCCCCCGCCGTCCTGACAAGGCAGACCAGCAGGAGGCAGCGGGGCTGAACACCGCATCGTCGGGCAGACGGAAGCCGGTGGAGCTGTCGAACAGCTTCAGGGGAAGACCGCTGCGCGCTACGGCCTGCCAGAGAGGGCCGCGGAGGGCGCCGTTTCGGCCCGACGTTTCGCTGGCCGTGGGGGTCATCAGGATCAGGGAGCCATCAGCGGCCAGCTTCATCACGGCGCGGGATTGGCCTGGCGCAGCTCGGCGAACGGCTCGGGGGTGAGTCTGAGGCTGCCGCTGAGCCTGAGCTGGATCGACCACAACCCGCAGGCCGGACGGGAGATGAAGGACCACCATCCCTTTCTGGTGCTCTCCACCGCCCCCTTTCATGCCTCGGTGGGACTGGTTGTGGGAGGCGCCATGCCACCCGGCGGCGCCGAACGCCAGCAACGGCGCCGGCTGCGCACCGAGCAGCTCCAGGCGCGTCGGCTGGAACGCCGCTGATGCGGCAGATCCTGAGCGATTCGGGGGTTCTGCTCAGTGACTACCAGCGGCAGGAGCCCCTGCATCAAGCGGTGGTGGCCTTCTTTGATCAGAACGCCGCCCATCTGATCACCTCACCGATCTGCATCGCGGAGGTGGTCTGGCTGGTTGGCAATCCCTCTGATCCCCCCGTCCTGGCCACTCAGAACGACCTGCTCGGGGCGGCCAGCCGGGGAGGTATCGAAGAGAGCAGCCTGCTTCCGGAGGATGACAGCCGCAGCACCGAACTCAATCAGTGCTACGCCGACCTATCCATGGAACCGTGACAACCCCAGATTTCGCAGATCTCACCCTGGTAACCCTCTCGGAGCGGCTGCAAATCACCGAGATGCTCTCTCTGGACAGCGACTTTGTCGTCTACCGGCGCTTCCGGCCTGAGCCTTTCCGACGGGTTTCCCTTCCGTGCGCCAGGAATGCCACCCCCTAGCCCGCCCAGATCTCCTCCAGCTCCACCACCAGCCCGGGGAAATAGGGATCTCCATCCAGACGGCAGGCCGCTTCGATTCGCTGCGGCGGGGGCGGAGGATCCGCCAGCGGACCCCAGACCTCCACCGCCCGCTCCTCTGGGATCAACAGCCAGCCCAGGAGGGCGCCGTTGCGCTGATAGGCAGCCATTTTCTGGCGCAGGGCGGTGAGTCCGCGGGGACCTTCATCGCTGGGGCTGGCGAGTTCCGCTACCAGGTCGGGGCAGAGTGGGGCGAAACCGCGACGCTCCCGCTCGCTGAGCGGCTGCCAGCGAGCGAGGGCCACCAGGGATGCATCGGGGCTGAGCACCGAATCGTCGGGCAGGCGGAAGCCGGTGGAGCTGTCGAACGCCTTCCAGCTGCCGCTGGCACGGGCCCACGCCTGAATCTGAAAGGCCAGAGCGGCGTTGCGGGCGCCGGTTTCACTTCCGGTGGGGGTCATGCAGATCAGGGAACCATCGGCGGCCAGCTCCAGCACGGCGTCTGGATTGACCTCACACAGCTCGGCGAACTGCTCGGGGGTGAGGCGCAGGCGAGGGAAGAGCGAAGCCGGCAGGTTGAGCGACTCCAGCTGCCCGGTGCCCCAGTCCTGGCCGGACAGGCTCTCCAGGGGGCGGGGCGTAGCGAGCATGGGCCCAGCGTATAAAGGGTTTCAGGCTAAGCGCGGTGTTCGGGATCCTGACCGGCGCTGAGGGGGGATGCCGCCACAATGGCGCCATGAACCGATCCGCCGACTGGTTGCATCAGGCCCAGGCCGATCTGGAGCTGGCCGGTGTGAGCGCCGCGGCCGGCCACCATGAATGGGCATGCTTCGCTTGTCACCAGGCGGTGGGGAAGGCCCTGAAGGGGTTGCACCTGCGCCATTGCCAGCAGGCGTGGGGCCACGGCCTCGGGCGCTCCTGGCGCGATCTGCCGCCGGCCGTCGCCGCCAGCCTGGCGGCCAGCATCAGCGATCTGGAGGACCGTTTGCGCATCCTGGATGCGCTCTATATCCCCACGCGCTACCCCGATAGCCTGCCCGACGGTGCCCCGACCGACCATTTCGGCCGGCTTCAGAGCGACGACGCCCTCCGCCATGCCCGTTCGATCGTTGACGCAATCGCTGCTGCGCTGGCCTGAGCCGGAGCAGGTGCTCAACCAGGTGCGCCTCTGGGCGGAGCAGGTGGCGGCGGAGCATCCCGGCCTGGAGCGGGTGGGCCTGTTCGGCAGCTATGGCCGGGGTGATGCCGGGGTCGGCAGCGATCTCGATCTGCTGCTGATCGATGCCGGCAGCAGCGGCCCCCAGCATCAGCGACTGCTGGCCTGGCCCCTGGCGGAGCTGCCACTCAGCTGCGATGCCTTGGTGCTCACGCCCGAAGAACACGCCGAGCTGCTGGCCGGCGGCTCCGCCATGGCCGCCGCCTTGCAACGGGACAGCCGCTGGTTGTGGCAGAGGTAGCGATCAGACACTGGGCCAACCAGTCCCGTTGGCGCTCCTGGGAGGTGATCGCCCCAGCGTGGGAGACGTGGTTGTCATGCAACTTTGCATGCATCTCTGCATCTCGTCGACGTCATGGCAACACGTCTGTGGCGTGCCGTGAGTGCTGTCAGCCTCCGACGTCCCGACCATCTGAAACAACAGCTCAATGAGGTAGCGCGACTCAGTGACCAACCGCGCTCCCAGCTGCTGCGTGAAGCCCTGGAAACCCTGCTGTGCCAGCGGCGGCAAGAACGGGCGCAGGCGGCCCCTTAGGCTGGCCGCCGTGGCGTTGGCCAGCGATGCGGGCGCCTGAGCAGAGGCCCGGGAGATCGCCGCCGATTTCCTGATGACAGAGAACATGGCCCTGACCAGGACTGAGGTGCCTGCCGATGCAACTGCCCAGGCAACTTCAGCCGAACTGTGGTGGCATTGATGCGCCGCAGTGAGGTGTGGATGGCACGCCTCAACCCCAATCAGTGGGCCGAGGTGGGCACGGTGCGGCCGGTGGTGGTGAATCAGGCCGATGCGCTCACCGAAGCCGGGCAGGCAGCTGGTCGAGGCTGATGGATGAGAGTTGATGGGCAAGGGCTGATTGGGTTTCTGCTCCGTGCCGGGGAGGCGGGTACGCCTGCTCCTCCACTAAAGCCATGGCCAGGAGATATGGGGCCAGGCGGACCCGGCAGCGCACAACAAAGTGGTGCATGAAAAGTCGCTCCCTCACCATCCGCCCGGTGGACGACCTGAAGCAGGAGTTGCAGGCCGCCTGCGCCGAAACCGGCCGCTCCCGCCTGGAGCGCGCTTGCTCGGAAACGCTTATAGCTTTCGCGGGTCACCGCCCCCCGGCAAGATTAACGATAAAATCGAGGATACAAAGACTTTCTTGGGCTTAGACTGAGGGGAGCGATTGTTTGTTCACCTTGTAACTGCCTCGCGAAAATCGGGGAGGTCGTTCACCACAACATGGCGGATCACCAGTGCTCAACCCACCTCGCCTCTCAAGCCCATCCTCCAGCGCCAAGGGCAGTACCTCATATCCCCAAAGCCGCAGCCGCTGGGCATCGCTGACCAAGTCAGCCCTTCTTTCGGCCATGGCGGTGGGGGCGATTACCGCCGGCCAAGCCGAGGCCGTTGTTGTGAATGTGGATGGGCAAGATTGGGACGTAACCACATTCTTCGGATCTTACAACGCCAACACCCCCAAATTCGCAACCACGGCCAATGGTGGAGTGATGCCTTGGTGGGGCTCTCAATCTCTTGCGTCTCAGTTCGCCGCGCTAGTGGGGAATAGCTTGGGCTCCAACTCACTTTACTATCTCCTTGGCCCATTTTTTAGGATCCGCCGTGGATCCCAACCTCGGCGACGTCGCGAATGGAGGGGGCGTTGTCGGCGCCGTCTACCAAATTGATCACGGCGCCGTGGGGCAGTTCAAGTCCGTCCTCTGGGACCCGACCGATGTCGGCGGAAATCAGTTCACATGGGCCCAAGCCACTCCATACACTGCCCTCGGCCCCTTGCCTACCCCCGGTCCATTGCTTGCCCTTGGCGCAGCCGCTGCCTTCGGCTTCAGCCGCCAGCTAAGGAAGCGCATCCAGGCTGGGCAAGGCGTTGGCTCTACATCCACACCTGGGTGATCTAAGCGACCGAGGCTGAAGAGCCTGACGGCTGGCACTTTTTCGCCACCTGTCCACATTGTCCAGGGAAAAACTCTCTCCCCCCTCAGCACTGTGTGGCTCAGGATTTCCTGTCCCTGAGTGCCTCAAGGCTCTGGTGTCCTTCGCCGATGGTGCCCTGGCCGAACTGGGCAGCCATGAAATGCGGCCCCATCCTTGGGCCCCCGCCCGTGGCCTCCGTACCACCTCCGTACCCCCTCCAGCCTCCCTCCGCCTCCGGCACCGCGCTGATCCGGTACAGCGATCGGGACTACGCTCAGACCAAGTGCCCAGCCCTCTGCGATGGACCCCATACCTTCCTCCCGCGTCCACTCGCCGCGCCTTGATGCGATCGACCTGATGCTGCGCGATCTGCACACCCGCCACGACGAGATCCGCCACCGCGCCGCCTTCCGCGGTTGCACCAGTGAATTGCTGAGCCTGCAGCAGGAGCTGGTCGACTACCTGATCACCAAGAAGCACAGCCTGCTGGGGATGCCGCCTCCGGCCTGCTCCGGGGCCGCCGTCCCCCTGAATCCCCTCCGCTGACCCCCCGCTCCGCCAGCCCGCGCTCCGACGCTCCCGATTCGGGACCATCCTCTTCTGGCCCTCCCCTCCAGGCCGGCCCCGACACCATGGCGCCATCGCCGGACCCGCCGTTTTCAGCGCCGCCACGGGTGGTGGTCGTCGGGGCCGGCCCCTGCGGCAGCGCCCTGGCCCTGCAACTCCTGCGCGGTGGTGTGGCGGTCGACCTGGTGGAGGGGCGCTGTCCCCATCAGCACCTGCCCCGGGGCGAGGGCCTGATGCCCAGCGGCCTGGAGGCCCTCGATCGCCTCGGCCTCATCCACGCCCTCCCCGAAGGATCGCGACGTCCCCTGCGCAGCTGGGCGTTCTGGCTGGAGGGTCAACCCCTGTTCAGCGTCGCCGAACCCCTCGGAGCCGGCCCTCCCTGCAGCCTGATCCGCACCCCTTGGCTGCTGGAGACGCTGCTTGAGGAAGCCCGGGCCTGGCCCGGCCTGCGCTGGCATCCGGGCCGCACCGCCACGGCCCTGCACTGGGAGGGTCCGCCGGCTGATGCCGCCGGCGATGGCACCCGGGTGCGGGGCGTGCAGCTCGACGACGGCAGGCTGCTGGAGGCGGATCTGGTGGTGGCCTGCGACGGCCGGAATTCACGGCTGCGGCAGCTGGCGGACCTTGGCCTTCAGGAGGATCCCCAGGCGGTGGCTGTGCTCTGGTTCGCGCTGGAGGCCGGTCCGGCGACCGCCCCCCTGGAGCGCTGGCTGGACGGTCGCTTCGTGACCCTGTTGGCAGGAGGCGAGAGCCTGGCCTTCTACAGCCCCGCCGGGGGCGGCCTGCGGCTGGGCTGGCTCAGCGAAGGGGATAGGGACGCCATCCCGGCCGGGACAAACCACCGCCCAGGCCAGGAGATCGCCGCCGCCGCGGGAGCCGGCCAGGCCCCAGCCGCGGCGAGCCCCACCCCCTCAGCCAGCGCGGCCGCACAGGATCCTGCTGCCAGCCCCAACCCTGCAGCCAGCACCGGTGGTCCCGATTCCGCCTCCTGTGCCGCCACCGTCCGTTCCCTGCCCTGGGCCGAGCGCTTCGCCCGCCTCAGCCCCGACGATCTGGCCCCGTTGTGGCGCGCCCTGGAGCCTTCCGCGATCCCGGCGCCGGTGCCGGTGCGGATCCGGCCCGCCCTGGCGAGCCGCTGGCACCGGCCCGGGCTGCTGCTGCTCGGCGATGCGGCCCATCCGATGAGTCCGCTGCGGGCCCAGGGGTTGAACATGGCCCTGCGCGATGCGGTGGTGGCCGCCGAGACGCTGCTGGAGCTGCTCCGGCCCGAGCCCTGGCGGGCGGCGGGCAGCGATCCGCAGCGGCGGGCGCGGCTGGAGAACGCTTTGGCAACGGTGGAGCGGCACCGACGGCCCGAAATTCTGCGGATCCAGGCGCTGCAGCGCCAGGAGCTGGGACGCGCCCTGCTGCTGCGCCGCAACGGCTTGCTGCGGCGGCTGCTCACCGCCACGGCCCCCTGGAGCGGTGCGCTGCTGGCCCGTCGCTGGCAGGCCGGTCAACCGACCCTGCGCCGCGGCCTCCCCCTCAGCTGAGGGGCCAGCATGGCCAGGAGACCCCCCTGCCCGAGCATGGTGTGCAAGCGCCCGCCGTCTGTGCCCGCCCCAGCCTGCGAGCCCCTGGCCCCTGAGCGGCCAGGTGTTCCGGGCAGCCGCTGGCAGCGCCTGGCTCCGGCACGGTCAACCTCGCCATCGGGCCGGGGCCAGGCCCCGCTGGCGCCGCATCCGCCGGCCTGGCGTGGGGCGGCGCGAGCCCTGGCGGCCGGCCTGGGCCTGCTGGCGGCCGGCCCTCTGCTGGCCGCCGCTCCCCTGCGGGCCGGCGGGACGACTTATCCCGCAGCCACCCTTTTCCAGGAGATCCAGCGCGAAACGCTCAACTGCGGCCGGGAGAACACGGCGAGCAGCTGCGAGCGGGCCCGCCGCCTGGCCGATCCCCTGCTCGACCACCCACGCCTCTCCAGCAGCTGCAAGGACGCCCTCTGGGCGGTGCGCCAGCGGGCGGTGGTGGCTCCAGCCAACAGCCTGGCCCGCCGCGATCCGATCGACAGCGCCAGCCGTGACGTCGGGGCCTTCTGCCGCCAGCCCAACCAGCCGGCGGCTCCTGCCGCCGCCCCCAGCACTCCAGTCCCCGTCGCGCCCAATTTCGGCGGCTTCGGGCGCTGAGCTGGGCCGGGCCATCAGGACGCACGGCCACGCAGACCCCTGATGGCACGGCCGCTGGCCTGGTGCCGCGGCGCTCAGAATCCAGGGACGGAGAGCTCCAGCAACTGCCGCGCCGTGGCCTCCATGAAGGGCAGGTCCATCGGTGTGACCACCACCGCCCGATCGGCAAGGGCGCAGAGGGGGCCGGCCTTGACCTGGCCGGCGGCGGCGCAACTCTGGCTGAGCTGGAGCAGGGCCGCGGTGATCTTGCCCCGCAGGCAGGATTCGGCACCGTCGCCGCTGAGGACGGCCCTGGCCGCCTGCCGCCCCTGGGCCACCGCCTCGGGATAGGGCAAGGGGCCGGCCATGGCGACGGGCGGCAGGGCCAGGGGCGAACCGATCAGGCTGGCGACGGTGAACAGAACCGCAGGCAAGCTGATGCGGCCCGACCTGGGGCGGGTGGCGCCGGCGATGACCGGCGGCGGGTCGAGCCGCGAGGGGCGGCCCCGTCCCACCAGCCGCTGCCGCGGCCGCGTCAGGGTCAAGGTCCGTCGATCGCCAGGCCTGAGGGAACCGAACGACAGCCCGACCAGGCCCGGGACCGGAGCGGCAGGGAGCGACCGGCGGCCATGGGCAAGGCCATCGCTGGCGGCGGCAGCGGCACAGCCGTCGCGACCGGCGGCAGCGGCGGCGATCGGCGACGGGCGGCGGACGAAGGCGCCCAGCCTTGGCGAGGGAAGGGAAAAGGCCATCATCGGCACCCTATCCAGGGCGTCGCGACTCGGCAGGGAGGGGCCGGCGGAGCAGGGCCGGGGCGGACCGGTAGCGTGGGCCCCACATCCACCGATGCCGGGCCAACGATGTCCAGCTCCGATCCTGCCGCCATCCGGCACGTCGCCCTGGCCCAGCCCTTCACCGACCAGAAACCCGGCACCTCGGGACTGCGCAAAAGCAGCCGCCAGTTCCAGACCCCCGACTACCTCGAAAGCTTCATCGAAGCCTCCCTCGCGGTGATCCCGGGGGTGGAAGGCGGCACCCTGGTGGTGGGCGGCGATGGCCGTTTCGGCAATCGGGCCGCCATCGGCGTGATCGCCCGCATGGCGGCCGCCCATGGGGTGGCCCGGCTGGTCACCACCCGGGGCGGCATCCTCAGCACTCCCGCCGCCTCCAACCTGATCCGCCAGCGCGGCGCGATCGGCGGCATCATCCTTTCCGCCAGCCACAATCCAGGCGGTCCCGATGGTGACTTCGGCGTCAAGATCAATGGCGCCAATGGCGGCCCAGCCCCCGAATCGCTCACCGATGCGGTCTATGCCGCCAGCCGCTCCCTGGAGGGCTACCGCATTCTCGATGGCGCCGACCTCGACCTCGACTGCCTGGGGGAACAGCGGCTCGGAGCCCTGGTGGTGGAGGTGATCGACGGGGTCGACGATTACGTCGTCCTGATGCAGAAGCTGTTCGACTTCGAGCGGATCTCCTCCCTGCTCCGCTCCGACTTCCGGGTGGCCTTCGATGCCATGCATGCGGTCACCGGCCCCTATGCCAGCCGCCTGCTGGAAGGGCTGCTCGGCGCCCCCGCCGGCACGGTGCGCAACGGCACGCCCCTGGAGGATTTCGGCGGCGGCCATCCCGACCCCAACCTCACCTACGCCCACGATCTGGCCGAGCTGTTGCTCAAGGGCGACGCCTACCACTTCGGCGCCGCCTGCGATGGCGACGGCGACCGCAACATGATCCTGGGCCGGGATTGCTTCGTGAATCCCAGCGACAGCCTGGCGGTGCTCACCGCCAACGCCACCCTGGTGCCGGGCTACGCCGCCGGCCTGGCCGGTGTGGCTCGCTCGATGCCCACCAGCGCCGCGGTGGATGTGGTGGCCAAAGAACTCGGCCTGCCCTGCTTCGAAACGCCGACGGGCTGGAAGTTCTTCGGCAATCTCCTCGATGCCGGCCGCATCACCCTCTGCGGGGAGGAGAGCTTCGGCACCGGCAGCGACCACATCCGCGAAAAGGATGGGCTCTGGGCGGTGCTGTTCTGGCTCAACATCCTGGCGGTGCGGGGCTGCTCGGTGGCCGAGGTGATGGCCGAGCACTGGGCCCGCTTCGGTCGCCACTACTACTCCCGCCACGACTACGAAGCGATCGCCAGCGACGCCGCCCACGGCCTCTACGACCGGCTCAAGGGGATGCTGCCGGAGCTGGTGGGCCAGCCCTTCGCCGGTCGCACCATCGCCACCGCCGACGACTTCGCCTACAGCGATCCGGTGGATGGTTCGCTCACCAGCGGCCAGGGCCTGCGCCTGCTGCTCGACGACGGCAGCCGGGTGGTGCTGCGCCTCTCCGGCACCGGCACCCAGGGAGCCACGTTGCGGGTCTACCTGGAGAGCTATGTGGCCCCAGGCGGTGACCTCAACCAGGATCCCCAGGCAGCCCTGGGCGATCTGATCAGCGCCATCGACGGCCTGGCCGAGATCCGGGTGCGCACGGGCATGGACCAGCCCACGGTGATCACCTGATCGAACCGGCGGCGAAGGAGCCGGTCTGGATACGGGAGCCGAAGGGGCCGGGCATCACTGGCCGTGGACGGACTGATGGTCCCTTGCCCTCAATCTCGGATGCCTGGGGCAATCGGGCCAGCTGATCTTCCCCGTTGGTGGTGTTCTTGCGCTGCCGGGAGAACAACAAGCAGCGGGATCGGGCGGGACCATCGCCATGGCCCTCCCTTGCGCGGCGGGTTGTTGGCGGGTTGATCAGCAGCGGCAGCCGGATCGCCAGGCCGACGAGCTCCCGGGTTGCCGGAGCCCTCGTGCACGTCACTGCGCCTCGCTGGGGTTGACCAGGATCGCGTGGGATCAGAAGTCAGCGCTGCACGATGGCAGCAGGGCACACGATTGCGCCGAGCTGCCGCGGCAGCGAAGGCGGGGATACCCTGCGCAAAATGCCGATCTCAATGCGCGAATCAATCGCATCAGCGGCAATCCATCGGTTTTGCGCCATTCGAAAAAAAGCAGCTGCAAGCAACGAAGATCAGAGCAAAAAACGAAGGGGCCACCTTCAGTATTAGGCCATTCCAAGCAACCCGTCTCAGGTTGATACAGAAGCATTCTCAAAGACAGGATGACATCGTGTTACGTTCGCCCGGCAAGATTGATTGGCTTGACTCATGTCAGCACGCATGTCCACGCGCCGCCGCCTCAAGTCAGTAGCAACCTGGCTCCTGATCCTGGCCGCACCAACGCTCTGCACATCGCAGGCAGCCAAAGCGCTGCCACAGCTTTATATCGTTACCGATCAACCCAAGTTGATCACAGTTGATCCAGAGACCCAGGTGACGACGATTATTGGCGACACAAGCCTGAGTGGCACGAATATCGAGCTCTGGGATATCGCCTTCAGTCCAAGCGGCGATCTGTATGGCATCAGCCTGGACTCCCTATACCGCGTCAACGCCAACACAGGGGCACTGTCACTGATCGGCTCACTCGGTGGCCCCAAAGTCAATGCGCTGATCTTCAGTGATAGCGGAGTGCTCTACGCAGCAGGCGGCAACACCATGAGCTGGAATGATGGCGTACGCACGCTCTACACCATCAACACAACCACCGGACAGGCAACATCGGTGGGCACCAGCACATTCAACTCCTCTGGCGACCTGGCCTTCCTGAACGGAGATCTTTACATCACAAGCGTTGGCAGCACGACCAACGAACTGTTCTCGGTCAATCCAACCAACGCGGCGGCCAGCATGATTGGCCCGGTCAATGTCCCCTTTGTCTTTGGCCTCGGCGCCCATAACAACACCCTTTATGGTGTCTCTTACGACAAGAACATCCTCACCATCAATACCACGACCGGGGCTGGAACCACCCTGTTCAACTACCCGGGCAAAGTCAACAACATCAGCACCGGCGGCGCCAATGGCATGGCGATCCGCCTGCAGGCCTCCGTGCCGCCGGCCGGAACACCCGGCCCTCTGCCGATCGCCGGCACCGCCGCTGCCCTGGCCCTGAGCCGCAGGCTTCGCAGCCGGCTCCGTCTCAGGGACCATCAGGCTCAAACCGGGGCCTGATCGTCGCTCCTGCCCGGCCGTTGCCCATTGAGCAACGGCCGCCCCGGTCTCCTGGGAGGCTCAGGCTTTGGCCAAGGCACGATCTACAGCCTTGGGTCCTCCCCGGACTCCGCCCGCACCACCAGCGCCAGCTGCCGCATGCTTTCGCCCCAGGCAGCACAGCCGGCGGCACCAGCCACCAGCAACACCATCGCCAACGGCGGCAGCGGCGGCAGTGGCTCCCCCGGTGTGCGGGCCACCCGCAGCAGCAGCAGCAGCAGAATGGCGGAAGCCAGTGCCGCAAGGCAGGCGCTGAGCAGAACCCGGCGACGGTCAAACCGCCGCCGCCGCCGCCGCCGGACAGGGCTGGGATCGGTTGGCCTGGGGGCGGAAGGTGAGGAGGTCATGCGGCTGGCGGATCGCCGGGCAGCGATTCGGTTTCGGCGCTGGCCGGGAACCAGCGGGCCTCGAGCTGTTTCATGAACACATAGAAAGACGGCACCACAAACAGGCTCAACACCGTAGCCACCAACAGGCCACCGAAGATCACGGCGCCGAGGGAGCGCTGACTCAGGGCACCGGCTCCACTGGCCACCAGCAGCGGGAAGAAGCCGGCCAGAGCCGCCATGGCCGTCATCAGGATCGGACGGAGCCGGGAACTGGCCGCCTCGATCGCCGCATCGGAGGCGCTCAGGCCCCGTTCCATCCGCTGGTTGGCCAGATCCACAATCAGGATGCCGTTTTTGGCTGCCAGACCGATCAGGGTGACCAGCCCGACCTGGGCATAAACGTTGTTGACCTGACCGCGCAGCACCAGAAACACCAGAGCCCCCAACATCGCCAGGGGAACGGTCATCAGGATGATCAGGGGGTCGATGTAACTGCCGTACTGGGCCGAAAGAACCAGATAAACCACGGCGATACCCAGGGCGAACACCAGGGCAGCCAGAGCTCCGGCCTGAATTTCAGAGCGACTGAGGGCGGACCAGTCGGAGCCGATGTTACTGAAGTTGAGCTGGCGGAAACTGGCCATCAGTCCATCGATCGCCTGGCCGCTGCTGCGACCGATCGCCTCGACACCCTGGATCAGGACGGTGCGATAAAGGTCGAAGTGGCTGATGATCGATGGGGCGCTGTCAAGATTGACCGTCACGACATTGGCGAGGGGGATGAGCTTGCCAGCCCGATCGGGGACATAAAGATTGTTGAGGGTCTGAACCGTGTCTCGACTGGAACCCTCGGCCTGCAGATACACCTGACGATACTGCTGCTGTTCGTAGGTCTGATTAATGAAACTGCCGCCATTCAGTGTTCCCAAAACCTGCATGGCGGTGGCGTAATCGATGTTCAGCGAAGCCAGGCGATCCCGATCCACCTCAAGCCGCCAGACCGGTGCATCGCTGACGAATTGGGTGTAGAGGTTAAAGAAATCACCGCTCGCCAAAGCCTTCGTGATCAGCTGCTTCGACATCTCGGCCAGATCGGTCGGGCTATAGCCGCCATTGCTGAGGTCGTTGAACTGAAACGACAGCCCCCCCTGGGCGCTGAAGCCAGGCACCGCGGCCGGAGACTGGGCGATCACCCGGGCACCACTGATCGCGGTGAATTCCTTGTTGAGATGCTTGATGATCTCCTGCGCCGACTGTCCCTTGCCACCCCTCTCCTCGATCGGTTTGAGGCCGAAGAAAAAGAGGCCCTGGTTCAGCGAACCACCGTTGAAGCCAGCGCCAGCCACCAGCTCACCGGAGACGATCTCCGGCTCCTTGGCCAGGATCGCCTGGGCCTTGGAGGCCACCTCCATCGTGGCCTCGATCGAGGCCTGGGGGGGCAGCTGGATGATGCCCAGCCCATAACCCTGATCCTCGGTGGGCACAAAACCGCTGGGGATGGCGGCAAAGGCCACGCCTGTGAGGGCCACCCCGGCGAGCAGCAGCAGCACCAGCAGCCGCCGCAGACGGATGGCCTGTCTGAGCAGTTGGCCATAGGCCCGGGCCAGGCGATCGAATCCAGCGTTGAAGGCCTTGAAGATCGGCATCAGAAAAGTGCCGACCACACCACAGAGAAGACCCAACAACAGGGCCGCCGGCCAGCCGCCAGCCATGGCGCCATAGGCGGCTCCAAACACCAATCCGATCAGGGTCCAGCGACGGCCGCGGGGCTCGGTCTTGCCACCGCCGAGCAGCAGGGCCGATTGCAGGGGTTTGCCGGAGATGGCGTTGAAGGTGGAGACCAGAATCGAGAACACAATCGTCAGTGCGAACTGGCGGTAGATGACGCCGGTAGCTCCTGGGAAAAAGGCCACCGGAACGAACACCGCCAACAGCACCAGGGCCGTGGCCAGGATGGCGCCGGTCAACTCCTTCATCGCGTTGGAAGCCGCCTGGAAGGGTTTGTCGCCCGCCTCGATCCGAGCGGACACCGCCTCCACCACAACGATCGCGTCATCCACCACCAGGCCGGTGGCCAGGATGATGCCGAGCAGGGTGAGCTCGTTGATCGAAAACCCGAAAGCCTTGACGAAGATCAACGCCCCGAGCAGGGCGATCGGCAGCGCCAGGGCGGGCACGGCGGTGGCCTTCCAATCCTGCAAAAAGAGGAAGATGATCAGCAACACCAACACCACCGCATCGCGCAGGGCATCGAGGGCGCCAGCGATCGAGGCATGGATGAAATCCGACTGGTCGAACACCTTTTCCAGCACCACCCCGGCCGGCAGGGTGCCGCGGAAACGACTGATCGCAGCATCGACGGCCTTGGCGGTGCTGATGGCGTTGCTGCCAGGCAGCTGGATCACACCAAAGCCGACACAGGGATAGCCGGTGCGCAGATTGATGGCCTCCTGGTTGAGGTTCTGAAAAGCGTATTCAGCCCTGCCGATATCACCGATCCGAATCAGGCCGCCATCGGGGCCCTTGGCAAGCACCACGGCCTCAAATTCCTCAACTGTTTTGAGGTTGCCGTTCACCAGAATCGGGAAGGTGACGCGGTTGTCTGGCTTGGAGGGTGGACCGCCAATGCTGCCGGCCACCACCACCTGATTCTGGGATTTGAGCGCCGCCTGAACCTGATCAACCGTCAGATTGAAGCGGGCCATCTTTTCGGGGTCCACCCAGACCCGAAAGGCGGGATCACTGGCCCCGAAGATGGTCACCTGACCAACGCCCTGGGCGCGGGTGAGGGGATTGATCAGATTCAGCTGCAGCAGGCCATTGAGGTAGCTGCGATCAAACTGACCCTGGTCGGAAGTGAGGTTATAGACCAACAGATAGCTGCTCGCCGTCTGTTGAACCGTCACCCCCTGGGCATTGACCTGGGGCGGCAGCTGGGGTGAGGCCGTCTGCACGCGGTTCAGAACATTGACCTGATCAATATCGGGATCGGTGCCGGACTTAAAATAGACATTGATCTGGCTATTGCCCTCGCCAGTGCTGATCGAAGTGATGTAATCCATGCCTGGCGCCCCATTGATCTGCGTTTCCAGCGGTCCCGTCACGGCGCTTTCCACGGTCAGGGCATCGGCCCCGGGCAGGTTGGCATTCACCTGCACCGTCGGTGGCGCGATATTGGGGAGGTTCTCGATCGGCAGCAGCGGCAGGCTGATCAGGCCGGCCATCAGAATCAGAATGCTGCACACCGTGCTCAGCACGGGGCGGCGGATGAAGGTATCGGACAGGCTCATCGCGCCTTCACCGCCTCAGGGCTGGACCCTGGCGCGGCCGTTCCCATCGCCGCCGGCTGCAGCATGGCGGTGGCCGGTTGCACCGACAGGCCGCTGCGCAGCTGGGCCAGATTGCCCACCACGATCGTGTCCGCTGCACTGATGCCGCCGCGCACCGGATAGGCGCCGTTCTGCAGGGTGCCGAGACTGACCGGCACCTGTATCGCCACCGGCAGATTGGGCAAGGGTTCCGGTTCGATCGCCCGACCCAGCCGACGGCGAGCCTCCTCCACACTCACCGCCTGGAAGACAAAGGTTTTACCGGCCTGCAACATCACCGCCTGTTGGGGAATCGCCAGAACCTGCTGCTGGGCAAACACCAGGGTGGCGTTGACGCGCTCGTTGTTGCGGAGCGAACCATCGGGATTGCTGAATTCCGCCTTCAGCAACAGCGTCTGCCGCTCCTTATCAAGGGCCGGTGCCACAAAGATCACCCGACCCACCGCCCGAGGACGCCGCGGATCGGGCCCCTTGAGAAACACCGGCAGACCGGGGCGAACACGGGTGCTGAGCTCACCGGGCACATCGATCCGCAGCCAGAGACGACTGTTATCGACAACACTGGTGACAACATCACCGGGGTTGATGACATCGCCGATCTTGTAATTCAGATTGCCCACATAGCCGGGTATCGGCGAAACCACGTTTTTGTAGGCCAGGGTCGCCAGCGAGGCATTGAGTTTGTCGCGGCTCTGAATCGCCTGGGTGACATAAAAGTCGCGGTCCTTGGTCGAAACCGCACCCTGCTGGTTGAGAAAGATATAGCGCTCCGCATTCAATCGATTCTTGCGGGCCTCAGCGGCATCGGCATTGACGGCGGCTCTCTGCTGCACCTGATCCAGGGTGAACAGCAGCTGGCCGGGCTTGACCGGCTGGCCCTCAAAGATCGGCATCGCCGTGATCCGACCGGCGATTTCTGAGGAGAGGCGGATCTCGCGGATCGCCTCCAGGGTGCTCTGGTAGTCGGCCGCATCCACGCTCAGCATCGGCCGCGGCGTGAACAGCTGCACCTGGGGGGGGACGGCCGGGGCCGTTTTGCTGCCGGTACAACCGGCCAGGGTGGTCGCCAGCATCGCCAGACCGAGCGCCAGGGAACCAGAGCTTCGTGGGCGCACGGAAGGGTCAAGACTGCGGCAAACCCTAAGCGAGCTCTCCGCGGCGCTCAACCGCCCGGTGCCAGCCCTGCGGCCGCGCCAGGATTTGGCCTTCGCCAGAGGCCAGCCCGCGCTGTGAGTGATGCTGTAGGGGATCTGTTCAGCCACCGCCACGAGCAGGAGCTGCGTCGGATCGCACCGCTGGCGGAGCGGATGCGGCCCCGCAGCCTCGACGAATTCGTGGGCCAGGAGGCCATCCTCGGTCCGGGCCGCCTGCTGCGCCGCGCCATCGCCGCCGATCGGGTCGGCAACCTGATCCTGCATGGGCCGCCGGGCACCGGCAAAACCACCCTGGCTCGGATCATCGCCGGCGCCAGCCGCGCCCACTTCAGCAACCTCAATGCCGTCCTGGCCGGGGTGAAGGACCTGCGGGCCGAGGTGGAGTCCGCCCGCGAGCGGCTGGCCCGTCACGGGTTGCGCACGATTCTGTTCATCGACGAGGTGCACCGTTTCAACACCGCCCAGCAGGACGCCCTGCTGCCCTGGGTGGAGAACGGCAGCGTCAGCCTGATCGGCGCCACCACCGAAAACCCGTTCTTCGAGGTCAACAAGGCCCTGGTCAGCCGCTCCCGCCTGTTCCGCCTCCAGCCCCTCGGGGCGGACGATCTGCGGCGTCTGCTCGAACGGGCCCTGGCCGACCCGGAGCACGGCTATGGCGATCGGCCGGTGGCGATCAGCCCCGAAGCCGCGGACCACCTGCTGAGCGTCGCCGGCGGCGATGCCCGCAGCCTGCTCAACGCCCTGGAGCTGGCGGTGGAGACCACCCCGCCCGACCAGGCCGGGGTGATCCGGATCGACCTGGCGATCGCCGAGGACTCGATCCAGCAGCGGGCGGTGCTCTACGACAAGCAGGGAGACGCCCACTTCGACACGATCAGCGCCTTCATCAAGTCGCTGCGGGGCTCGGATGCCGATGCCGCCCTCTTCTGGCTGGCGCGGATGGTGGAGGCCGGCGAAAACCCGCGTTTCATCTTCCGCCGCATGCTGATCGCCGCCGGCGAAGACATCGGCCTGGCCGATCCCCAGGCGATGGTGGTGGTGGAGGCCTGCGCCGCGGCCTTCGATCGGGTGGGTCTTCCCGAGGGCCTCTACCCCCTGGCCCACGCCGCCCTCTATCTGGCCGGTGCCGAGAAGAGCAACAGCAGCCTCGGCTTCTTCGATGCCCTGCGGGCCGTGCGCCAGGCCAACCGCCAGGAGGTGCCGAGCCACCTGCGGGATGGCAACCGCGATGGCCAGGCCTTCGGCGATGGCGTGGGCTACCGCTACCCCCACGCCTACGCCGAACACTGGGTCGCCCAGCAGTATCTGCCCGCTGAACTGCAGGGCCAGGTCTTCTGGCAACCGGGCCCGCTCGGCTGGGAGGGCCAGCTGCGGCAACGGCTGCAGCGCCGCCGCGCGGCCCAGCTGGCCGCCGCGGCGGAGACCGCCCTGGAGCAGCCCGAGCGGCTGAGCAGCAGCCCGGACGATCCTGTGCTGGAGCGCTGGTTGCAACGCCAGGCCGTGGCCGAGGGGGAGCGGCTCGATCGGCTGCGACGCCGCTTCTGGGAGGGCGCCGCCGTGGCTCGCCTCGATCGGGTGCTGGTGGTGGGGGCGCAGTCGCTGCTCTGGTGCCTCGATCCGCTCGAGGCGGCCTGCGAGGGGGATGTGGTGGTGAGCGTGGCGGGGGAGGCGGATCGGCGGCGGCTGGAGGCCCAGCTGCAGCTGCTCGATGCCCTGCGCAGGCCCCGGTTGCTGACGGTCGATTCCGAGGATCCAGGGCAGCTCGCTGCCCAGCTGGAGCCGGAGGAGCGGTTCGAATGGATCGTGGCCCGTCAACCGCTGCGGGGGCTGACAGAGGCCTGCCTGGCCAACTGGCTGGCCGGGCTCACCGCCCTGGCGGCGCCGGCGGCCCGGGGGCGCTGGCTGTTCAGCCGCCCCCGACTCGGACCGGCCGGCAGCCTGGCGGCATGGCTGGCCGCCGATGGGCGGAACCGCAGCCGCAGGGGCAAGGAGGGGGCCCGTAGCGACGCTCAGCAGGCCCTGGAGGCGGCGCTGGCTCTGGAAACCGACTGGTTGGCGGAGCAGGACGGCAGCTCCATGGTGCGACAACACCTGGAGCTGCAGGGCTGGGGCGTGGAGGAGGAGATCTGGGAGGAGAACCTGGTGTTGCGGCTGGAGACGGACCTGCAGCGTCGCTGGTTCGGATCCGGGGCCGACTACCGGCTGCGGCTGGAGGCCCGGCTGGGATCAGGGGCCGCCGCCACCCTGGAGAGCCTGTTCGAGGAGCAGCGGGGGGCGAGCCTGCCCCAGCCGATGGAGCACCGGCTGCTGCTCAGCAGCCTGCCCGGAGGACAACAACGCTGAGCAGCAGACCGCCGGGGCCCGCTCACCACATGCCGCGGCGGGAGGAGAGACGATCGAGGGGATCGGGCACCTGGTTGGCCTGGATGCAGGCCGGCAGGAACACATACCAGGAGAACAGGGAGGTGCACTGGGCGGTGCCGCTCTGACAGCTGCCCTCGGCGCAGATGTTCTGGGCACCGCTATAGGTGTTGCAGAAATCCGCGAGGCGAAAATCCACCGGCAGGGCCCCCATGATGCCCACCGCCGAGATGGCGCCGTCGGCCGCATCCTTGAGGATGGCCGAACGCAGCGCCTGCACGGCGTAGGTGTTCATTGAGGCAAAGGGAAAGTAGCTGGCGGTGGCGTACTTCAGAAACTTGATACCGGCATCCGCATACAGGAAACGGCTCACCGCCGCCAGATCCACCGTGTAGCTCTTGCTCAGGCCGGCGCGCACCTCTTCGCGGCTCCAACCGGAACGGGCCAGACCACCTGCCAGGCCGCGGTCGTTCACCTCGCCGGTGGCAACGAAGCTGTCGACCGCCGTCTGGGGCGTCGACCAGACGGCACCGCCGCTGTTCCAACGGATCGGATGGGTGGAGGCCTGGGCCGCCAGGGTGCCGCCCAGCAGGGAGGCGGCGGCCGACCCCGCCAGGAGGGCGGCGAGCAGAGTCTTGGTCACGGAAGGGGCTGAAAGGGCTCCCTGGCAACGTAGGAACGTCGTTGCCCCTTGCCCACGCTTGTTCCCGGCCTCCAAGGCCGGATTGATGGCCCATCCCGTGGCCCATTCCGCAGCACAGCCGCAGCCAACGGCCCGTGTTCGGGGGGCCCGGCGGCGGCCCCACAGCCATGGGCCCTAGGCTCACCAACCCATTGCGCCAGCTCCGATGAGCCTTGCCATCGGCGATCCCGCCCCCGACTTCACCCTGCCCGATCAGGACGGACAACCGCTGAGCCTGGCCTCCCTGCGAGGGCAGCGGGTGGTGCTGTACTTCTACCCCAAAGACGACACGCCAGGCTGCACCAAGGAAGCCTGCAACTTCCGCGACCGCTGGGCCGATCTCGAGGCCGCCGGCATCCGTGTGCTTGGCATCAGCAAGGATGGCGCCAGCAGTCACGCCAAGTTCATCGCCAAATACACCCTTCCCTTCACCCTGCTCAGCGATGCCGAGCCCTGCCCGGTGGCAGCGGCCTACGGCAGCTATGGCCTCAAGAAGTTCATGGGCCGGGAATTCATGGGCATGATGCGCCATACCTTCGTGATTGATCCTCAGGGCAAGCTGGAACTGATCTACCGCCAGGTGAAGGCTGAAACCATGGCCGATCAGATCCTGGCTGATCTCGCCGCAGCGGCCTGAACCTCCGCCAGCGGCAGCGCCCAGCGGCCATCACCCCAGACCAGGCCACCCGGGGGCCCCGGGGCTGCCCATCGGGTAGGTGCAACGCAGGTGCAACGCCCTCAGGCCGGTTCGGGCCGCAGGGCCGCTATGGCCGCCAGCCCCAGATCGGGCTGCAGCTCCGGTGACGCAGCCGGGTCCGCTCCCCAGGCGGGCAAAACGGCCAGCACCGCCGCGTCGCCACCGGTCAGCACCAGGCGGCAGGCTGGATCCTGCTCCCGCAGCTCCCGATGGGCAGCGGCGATGGCCGCCGCCAGCCCCCGCAGCACCCCGGAGCGCATGGCCCCATCAGTGGCCCTGGGCCAGGGCGGTGGCGGCTGCGCCAGCCCCGGGTCAGCACCACCCCGGCCCGCCTCCCCCAGCTCCGGCAGGGCGGCCGTGCCGGCCGCCATCGCCCGCAGCTGCAGGGCCGCACCCGCCAGCAGCCGACCGCCGCGGAAACGGCCGGCCCGATCCACCCAGGTGAGGCTCAGCACGGTGCCGGCATCGGCCAGCAGCACGGCGCCGCCGACCCGGCGCCAGGCGAGCCAGCCGCCCAGGGCCCGGTCGATGCCCAGCCAGGGGGGCAGATCCCCCAGGGGTACCGCCTCCAGGGCAAGCCGCCGGTTTGCCGGCAGGGCATCGGCGGGCACATCACCAACAGCGGCCCAGGCCAGCAGGGTGGAGGGATCGGGTTGGGGCTGCTCCGGGGCGATATGGCGAATCCCCAGGCCACCGGCGGCGCTGGGATCAGGGCAGGCCCAATGCCAGCGGCTGTTGCCGATCAACAGCCAGCGCGGTGGCGGCTCAGATCCCCTCACCCATCAGACCGGGCAGGTGGATGCCGCATTCCTGTTTCAGGCCGCCGAAGCGGGTGGCACGGCCGGAGGCGCTGGCGGTGTCGGGGCCGCTGCTGTGCCAGTCGCCGACCGTGGAATACCCCTGCTCGAACAGGGGGTGCTGGGGCAGGCCGTGGCGCTCCATGTAGTAGTAGATGTCGCGGCGGCTCCAGGCCAGCAGCGGGCGCAGGGCCCAGCGACCACGCACCCCGTCGATCACGGCCATGGTGCTGCGGTGGTCGGTCTGACCACCCCGCACACCGCTGGCCCAGCAGCGGACCCCGAGCTCAGCGAAGCCCCGCTCCAGCGGCTCCACCTTGCGCAGGCGGTTGTAGAGCTCCAGGTCGGCCAGGTCGCCGCTCTCCCAGAGCCTGCCGTGGAGGGCCTCCATGCGGGCCGGGCTGAGGCTGGCCTGAACGACCCGCAGATCGAAGCCGAGCCGTTCCTGAAGCTCGGCGGCATAGCGGTAGGTCTCGGGGGGGAGGTAGCCCGTATCGACCCAGAGCACCGGCACGGACCTTCCGCCAGCCACGGCGCTGAGCATGTGCAACAGCACCGCCGACTGGATGCCGAAGCTGGAGGTCAGGGCCAGCCCATCGCCGAAGGTCTCCAGCCCCCAGGCCAGGCGTTCCTCGGCGGAGCGATCCTTGAGCTCCGCCTGGGCCTGCTCCCGATCCACCGGAATCCCGCGGCAATCGGAAGGCAGGGCGGCAGGGGTGGGCAGCGGATCGCCGCCGCCGCCGCCGGGCCGTCGCCCCGGGACAGGGCCCGGGAACGGGGCACGACCGGAGCCTGGGTCAGCGGATGGGGTCGTGGCGGACGCAACAGGAACCATGGCTCCATCATCGCCCCCGGGGCGCTGGCCTGGGTAGGGTCTTGCCATGGAGACCAGTGGATCCCGATCCCAGGCCCCGATGCCAGGCCCCAGCGAAGGAGCAACCGGAGCCTCGACCGGAACCGTCGTTGTCGTGGGGGGTGGTTTCGGCGGCCTCTACACCGCCCAGGCCCTGACCCGGGAGCGACGCCATCCACCGCTGCTGCTGGTCGAGCCGCGGGAGCAGTTCGTGTTTCTGCCGCTGCTCTACGAATTGCTCAGCGGTGAACTGCGCAGCTGGGAGATCGCTCCCCGCTACGACACCCTGCTGGCGAATCTGGGGGTGGGTTGGTTGCAGGACAGGGTCGACCGCATCGACCTGGATCGCCGCACCCTCCAGACCGCTTCCGGCCGCTCGATTCCCTGGCGGAGTCTGGTGCTGGCAACCGGTGCCTCGGTCGACACCTTCGGGGTGCCGGGGGCGGAGCGCCATTGCCTCGGCTTCCGCAACCTGGCCGATGTGCAGCGCCTGCAGGAGCGGCTTGATCTGCTCCGCCGCAGCGGCCGCCCCCTGCAACGCCTGGCGGTGGTGGGGGCCGGTCCCACCGGCGTCGAACTCGCCTGCAAGCTCGCCGACCTGGCCGGCCCCAGCATCGTGGTGGAGCTGATCGAACAGGGCGAGACCCTGCTGCCCCAATCGCGGGCCTTCAACAGGGAACAGGCCCTGCTCAGCCTGCAGCGCCGCGATGTGCGGCTGCGCACCCGCACCCGGGTGGTGGAGGTGGCCGCCGACCGGCTGCAGCTGCGGCTCCTGCCCAGCGGCGAAGAGCAGTCGCTGGCGGTGCAAGGGGTGATCTGGACCGCCGGCCAGCGCTGCCGCCCCCCGCTGATCAGTCCCACCCCCCAGAGCGATGGCTGCGGCCGTCTGCTCTGCGATCAGGAGCTGCGGCTGCTGGGCCGCGACGATGTATTCGTGGTGGGTGACCTGGCCGCCGTCCCCCAGGCGCCCGAAGGCCAGGGGTTGTCGCTGCCGACCAGCGCCCAGGTGGCCTTCCAGCAGGCGCCGGTGGTGGCGGCCAATCTGCTCGCCCACATGGAGGGACGGGAGCTGCAGCCCTTCCGCTGGACCGATCTCGGCGAGATGCTCAGCCTCGGTCGCGGAGAGGCCGCCCTGACCAGCGGTGGCATCACCCTGGCGGGCCCTGCCGCCTTCCAGCTGCGCCGCCTGGCCTACCTGACCCGCCTGCCGGGGCTGCGTCAGCAGCTGCGCGTCGCCGCCGGCTGGCTCACCGACTGGGCGGCGTGAGCGACCCGATGCCGCGGCTGGTGGCTGCGGGAGGCACGCAACCGGGGAGAACCAAGCCGGAGATCACGAGAACGGCAGAGGCGAGACCCGGAGGACAGGATCGATGAAACAGGCGGTGCTGGCGGGGCGCACCGCAGGGCTGCGACCGGCCGAGCGGCGCCGGCTGGAGGCCCTCTGCCACCGCCGCCATCCGGCCGACGGGGTGGCCGATCGGCTCACCCTGCAGCGGCTGGCGGACGAGGCGGAGCAACTGGATCAGCCCCTCACCCTGGTGGTGGATGGCCGGGGCCTCTGCCGCCTGCTCTGGATCGGCGATCTGGAGACCTCAGGCCGGCTGCTCGACCGTCTCAGCGGCCCGGCGCGGCGGCAGGGAAGCGACCTGCGCCTGCTGACCTGCGCCGGCAGCGCCCGCCATCCCCGGCTGCGCCCGGGGGACCAGGAGGCGATCGTCGGCCTCGACCTGCAGCCGCGGCTATGGCTCCGCTTTCCGCGCCAGGCCGGTATCGGAGGGCACTGGCCCGCCGCCCTGCTGCTCCCCTGCGGAGAGGGAGAGGAGGCCTGGCAACTCCACCGCGAGGAGGAGCTGGGCGAGCTCTGCGCCGTGGATCCCGCCAGCGTGGAGGGCGACACGGACCGGGTCGCCGCCGGCCGCCGGCGTGGGGCAGGGGCGAACGGCTCCGGCGGCGGACCGCGTCCCGGAGTGGAAGGGGTGCTGCTGCTGGTGAGCGGCGGCGGCGACCCGGGCATCGATCGGCGCCGCATCGCCGAGCTGGAGGGTCTGGTCCGCAGCGCTGGCGCCGAACCGCTGGGCCTGGTGGCGCAGCGCACCACCCGGGGCGGCACGGCGACCCTGTGGGGGGAGGGCAAGCTGCGGGAGGCGGCGCTGGAGGCCCGGCGCCTCGGGGCTTCCCTGGTCGTCACCGACCGGGATCTGACACCGGTGCAGGCGCGCAACCTGGAGCGGCTGCTCGACCTGCCGGTCAGCGACCGGAGCGAGCTGATCCTCGACATCTTCGCCCAGCGGGCCGCCAGTGCCGCCGGCCGGCTGCAGGTGGAGCTGGCCCAGCTGCGCTACCGGCTGCCCAGGCTGGCCGGCCGGGGCCTGAGCCTGTCGCGCCAGGGCGGCGGCATCGGCACCCGAGGCCCGGGCGAAACCCAGCTGGAGAAGGATCGACGCGCCATCGCCCGCCGGATCGAGCGGCTGCAGCGCGATGTGCGCGAGCTGGGCGAGCACCGGGCCAGGTTGCGGCGAGGTCGCCGCGGCCAACGGCGGCTGGCGCTGGTGGGCTACACCAACGCCGGCAAGAGCTCGCTGCTCAACGCCCTCAGCGGCGCGGCCCCGGGACAGGGCGTGCTGGCGGAGGACCGGCTGTTCGCCACCCTCGATCCCACCACCCGGCGGGTGCGACTGGAGCGAGGGAGCGGCACCGGAGCAGCAGGGGAGGGGTGCGGCCATGGCGCTGAAGATGGTCTGCTGATCACCGACACGGTGGGCTTCATCGAGGACCTGCCACCGCCGCTGGTGGAGGCCTTCCGCTCCACCCTGGAGGAGGCCCTGGAAGCCGATGGACTGCTGTTGGTGGTCGACCTGAGCGATCCGGCCTGGCCGGAGCAGCTCGGCAGCGTGCACGGCCTGCTCGACCAGCTCGGCGCCAGTCCGCCGCGGCTGGTGATCGGCAACCAGATCGACCGCTGCCCGGCCGAGGCGCTGGAGCGGGCCCGGGCCCTGGAGCCGCAGATGCTGTTCGTGTCAGCCACGGCGGCCCTGGGCCTGGACCACCTGCGCCGGAAGCTGCGCCACTGGCCGGAACCGCTGGCCGATGGGGAGGGCCGCGAAGGCCAAGGCAGCGGCAGAGCTCCTGTGCCAGCATCGGAGGGTTGACCCACTCGTCCATGGCACTGCAGCTCGGCGACACCGTCCCCGATTTCACCCAGGATTCCCAGCTCGGCCCGATCAATCTCTACGACTTCGCCGCCGACAGCTGGGTGGTGCTGTTTTCCCACCCAGCCGACTACACCCCGGTCTGCACCACCGAGCTCGGCGAGGTGGCCCGGCTGCGGCCGGAATGGGAGAAGCGCAATGTCAAGACCATCGCCTTGAGCGTCGACACGGCCGACAGTCATGCCGGCTGGATCGGCGACATCAACGAAACCCAGAACACCACGGTCGACTACCCGATCCTCGCCGACGCCGATAAAAAGGTGAGCGATCTTTACGGGATGATCCATCCCAATTCCCTCAACAACCTGACCGTACGGTCGGTGTTCATCATCGATCCAAACAAAAAGCTGCGCCTGCAGATCACCTATCCCGCCAGCACCGGCCGCAACTTCGACGAAATCCTGCGCGTGATCGATTCGCTGCAGCTCACCGACCACCATTCCGTGGCCACACCGGTGAATTGGAAGGATGGCCAGGATTGTGTGGTGGTGCCCTCCATCTCCACCGAGGATGCCCGGGCCCGCTTCCCGAAGGGCGTGACCGAGATCCGCCCCTATCTGCGCACCACCCCCCAACCGAATCGCTGAGGCATGACGCAGTGGTGGCCATGGCAGCCGGATGTCCGGCCAAGCAGCTTCGCTGTGATCGGCATCGGCCGATTCGGAGGGGCAGTGTGTGAGGAGTTGTTGAACGCCGGCGCCGAGGTGCTGGCGATCGACAGCAACCAGCGGGCGTTTGAGGAGTTGCGTCAGGTCTGCCCGGGTTTCGAGGCCCGGGTGGTCGACTGCACCGATGAGGAGGCGCTGCGCGCTTCCGGGGCGATGGATGTGGACACGGTGGTGGTGGCCATCAAGGAGCCGCTGGAGGTGAGCATCACCGCCACCTTGATCGTCAAGGAGGGCCGCGACAGCCAGGTGCGACAGGTGATCGCCCGGGCCACCAGCACCCTGCACGAGCGGATGCTGCAGCGGGTCGGAGCCGACCGGGTGGTGTTTCCCTCGCGGATGCAGGGCAGCCGCCTGGGCCGGGAACTGGTGCGCCCCAACCTGCTGGAGCGGCTCCGCCTCGACGACAGCAACGGGATCGAGGAGATCACGGTGCCGCCAGCGTTCGTGGGTCAATCCCTGCGGGACCTCAACCTGCGCCGTAACTACCAGGTCACGGTGCTGGCCGCCGGTCCCGCCAACCGGCTGACCTTCAACCCCCCGGCCTCGACCGTTCTCGGCCAGGGAGAACTGCTGGTGGTGATGGGCTCCTACAAGGCCCTCGAAGCCCTGCCCTCGGCCTGAGCACCATGCGGGTGCTGGGGCTGATGAGCGGAACCAGCGCCGATGGGGTCGATGCGGTGTTGGCCGAATTCAGCGGCCCCAGCCGACGGCCCCGCTGGCGGATCCTGGCCAGCGCCTCGATCCCCTACCCCCAGGACCTGCGCCGCAGCCTGGTGGCGGTGGGACAGGGCCAGCCCACCAGCAGCGGCGAGCTGCTTGAGCTGGCCGAATCGCTCACCGAGCAGCAGGCCCTGGCGGCCCGCCGCTGCGATCCCCAGGGCCAAGCCGAGCTGGTCGGCTGCCACGGCCAGACCCTCTGGCACCGCCCACCCGAGCCTGCAACCGGCCGGCGAGGGGCGAGCTGGCAGCTGCTGCAGGCCCCCCTCTTGGCCCACCTGCTGCAGAGGCCGGTGGTGCACGATTTCCGCAGCGCCGACCTGGCCCTGGGCGGTCAGGGCGCCCCGCTGGTGCCGCCGGCCGATGCGGCCCTGCTGGGTGGAATCGGCGGCTGGCGCGCCCTGCTCAACCTCGGCGGCATCGCCAATCTCACCCTGCTGCCCCCGGCCAGCGGGCCCGAGCGCCGCGCATCGGTGCTCGGCTGGGATTGCGGTCCCGCCAACACCCTGCTCGACCTGGCGGTCAGCCGCTTCAGCGCGGGGCAGCTCAGCTTTGATGCCGATGGCGCCTGGGCCCGCTGCGGCCAGATCGATGAGGCGCTGATCGCCCGCTGGCTGGCGGAGCCCTATTTCCGCCAGAGCCCGCCGAAATCCACCGGCCGCGAGAGCTTCGGCAGCGAAGACCTGGACCGTCGCCTGGCGGATCTTGGCGCCGTCGCCGGCCGGGCGATCGCCGCTGGCGGGGCCGGTGACTCAGGCCCCGGCGGCCCCGCCCCCGGCGCAGCGGCCGATGCCCTGGCCACGCTCACCGCCTTCAGCGCCGCGGTGGTGGCGGCGGACCTGCAACGGGGCCCACACCCCCAGCCCCTGGAGCTGCTGGTGGCCGGCGGCGGCGGCCGCAACGGCTTTCTGATGGAGCAGCTGAGGCGCCGCTGCCGGGGCACGGCGGTGCTTCCCCTGGATGATCTGGGGATCGGTGCCAGCGAGCGGGAGGCCCTGGCCTTCGCCCTGCTGGCCTGGTGGCATCATCGCGGCCACCAGGCTTCCATGCCGGCGGTCACCGGCGCCCGGAGCGCCTCGCGGCTGGGCCTGCTGGCCCCCTGCCCAGGCTCGGGTTCCGCCGGGCGGGGCTGAGGGGGTTGGCCTCGGGTAGCCCGGCGTGTTTCGCGTGGCGCAGCGTCCCCCGCGCGGTCGGGCCCGGGCCCCCGCCAGAAGCCGTGGCGCCGGAGACGTTCCGGCGGCGATGGACAGATCCGGAACGCCAGGAGCACCGCCCGGGCAGGGGGCCCTGGCCCAGATCCCCGATCCGCCTGCTGGAGGGCTCCTCCATGGGCTCCTGTCTCCCTGCCGTCCCAGAGACCTGGCCGGCAGCCCGCAGAGCCGCTGGAACACCGCTGACTGACGGACACAACTCCGGAAGCCTCTGTGCCGGAATGGGTCTCAAGCCATTGGGTGGGCAGGGAGCCATGAGAGGTTGGGGTTGTCACACCAAACCAATCCCTCGTGGATTCCCACGCCCGGCTCCATGCTGAACT